>DALYHW010000271.1:0-3769 GCA_031970695.1 Hylemonella sp. | reverse complement strand
AAGCCTCGCTGGCCACGGCAAAGAACTCGTCGATGGCCTCGGCGCCATACGGGTCCAGCCAGGTGGGCGGCGTTCCGAAGCGCTCGGCCTTGATCACGTCCACCCGGAAATCCTCGTACGCCGCCTGCAAGGTGGCCTGCCAGTGCTGGCGCGCGGCACGGCTGTCGTGCCGGCCCATGAAGCCGGCAGGCAGCGGCGGGCAACCATCGGCCCGGCCGTCGCGCAGATCGAGCTTGTGGACGAATTCGTGGATCACGACGTTGTAGCCGGTCTCGCTGGAGGCGGTGGTGACGTCCTTCCAGCTCAACATCACCGGACCGTCCGGCATCGCCTCGCCGGCCAGGGGTTCGTGGTACTCGTGCACGATGCCATCGTCGTCCACGACCTCACGGCGTGCCAGCACTTCGTCCGGGTGCACCACGATGCCGACGAAATCGGCGTACCAGCGCAGCGGTTGTGCGCCCTGCCCGAAATGCAGCACCGGCAGGCAGGCCTGCAGCGCAATCGTGACGGCCATGGCGTCCGTGACCTGCAGGCCCTGGGCGCCGTGGAATTCCTTGTCCTCGAGGAACAGTGCCGTGAGATCGCGCAGTCCTTGCAGTTCGGCTGCGGGCATGGCCTGCAGGAAGGCGCAGTGGCCCAGGGCTTCTTGCCAGAGCGTATCCGGGATGGGCCGTCGCGGCCGGCGTTCGTGTCCCCGCAGGCGATTCAGCCAGCGCCACATCTCACGCGACCTGGTCGAGGCCGAGTCGGCGGACCTCGGTCACGCCATCGGCGCCGAGCTGCACGCGCAGAACCCCGGCGCGCGAGGTATGTGCGTCCAGATGCCAGTCACTCAGCACATGGCGGTGCCGGCTGTCACCCATGGCATGGTCCGCCGGCTTGTGGGTGTGTCCGTGGATCAGGGTGTGGGCGTTTGCGGCCTGCAGCCAGGCGTGGGCGAGTGCAGCATCGACGTCGGCATAGGGCACGCCACTCTGCTTGCGGTGTTCACTTTGCTGACGCAAGCTGCGTGCGACGGCGCGCCGCTGGTCCAGCGCCTGCGCGAGGAAAGACGTTTGCCATTCCGGGGTGCGGACCTGGGCACGAAACCGCAGGTAATCGGCATCGTCCAGGCACAAGGCATCCCCGTGGCTGAGCAGCCAGCGCCGACCCCCGAAGGTGAGCACAGCAGGATCATCCAGCAGACTGAGGTGGGCGGCACGCGCCGCGGCAGGGCCAAACAGGAAGTCGCGATTGCCGTGCATGAAGTACAGGCTCCTGCGCGACGCCGTGGCCCGCAGCACTTCCAGACAATGGCGCTCGAAGCGGGCGTCATCGTCCAGCGCCTGCGGTCCGTCGTCGCCGACCCAGACCTCGAACAGGTCGCCCAGCATGAAGACCGCGTCGGCGCGGGTCCGTGCGAGGTACTGTTCCCAAGCGCGCACGGTCAGAGGTTCGGAGATCTGCAGGTGCAGGTCTGAAATGAAATCGACCACCCGCCAGGACGCCGGCGCTTGCAGCTCGGCGAACCGGAGAGTGGTCGAAGTCATTGTCCGTGCGATCAGAGCGCGACGGCCTTCTCGATGACCACGTCGTCCTTGGGAACGTCGCCATGGAAACCACGCGAGCCGGTCTTGACGGCCGCGATCTTGTCCACTACTTCGGTACCGGCCACGACCTTGCCAAATACGGCATAGCCCCAGCCCTGGGCCGAGGGGGCGGTATGGTTCAGGAAGCCATTGTCGGCCACGTTGATGAAGAACTGCGCCGTCGCCGAATGCGGGTCGTTGGTGCGCGCCATCGCGATGGTGTACTTGTTGTTCTTCAGACCGTTGTTGGCCTCGTTGTTGATGGGCTTGTCGGTCGCCTTCTGGCTCATGCCGGGCTCGAAACCGCCGCCCTGGATCATGAAGCCGGGAATGACACGGTGGAAAATCGTACGGTCGTAGTGACCTTTGTTCACATAGGCCAGGAAGTTGGCCACGGAGTTCGGGGCCTTGGCGGCATCGAGTTCGAGCGTGATGGTGCCGAAATCGGCGATGTGAAGTTCGACTTGGGGGTTGCTCATGGTTGCTTTCAGGGCAGCACGGTGGCCGCGTTGATGGTGATGGGGGTGAGGGGAACGTTCTGGTGCATGCCCTGGTTGCCAGTGGGCACGCTGCGGATCTTGTCGACCACATCCATGCCGTCAACGACCTTGCCGAACACGGCATAACCCCAGCCCTGCGTGGTGGGGGCGGTGTAGTTCAGGAAGGCGTTGTCGGCCACGTTGACGAAGAACTGTGCCGATGCGGAATTCGGGTTGGACGTGCGCGCCATGGCGACCGTGCCACGGTCGTTCTTCAGGCCGTTGGCGGACTCGATCGGAATCGGCGCGCGGGTGGGCTTTTGTTGCAGGTTGGCGGTCATGCCACCACCCTGGATCATGAAGCCGTCGATGACCCGGTGGAAAACCGTACCGTCATAGTGCTTGTCCTTCACGTACTGCAGGAAGTTCTCCACCGTGCGCGGGGCCTTGTCCGGGTACAGCTCGAGCACGATGTCGCCCGCGCTGGTGGCAAGCTTGACGCGCGGGTGTCCCGACTTGCCCTGGGCCTGGGCGCCGCCCGCAGCCAGCAGCAGCGCGGCAGTGGCCAGCAGCAGGCTGCGACGCAGTCCATGAGTGATGTTCAGGCTCATCCGATGATTCCTTCAAAAAAAATTTTCCATTCGCTGCCCTGGCGGATCCAGTACTGGCGCTTGGTCGGGCCGGTGATCGAGCCGTCGGCCACTTCACCGAACGTGACCACCATGGTGTCGGCGCCGTCGGTCCAGCGCAGGTAGGACAGGTCCTTGAGCTGGATGGGCTTGCCGCGCACCTTGTCGAGCTCGCTGCGTAACGAGGGCACCCATTCGGCCAGCGTCTTGTCGTAGCTCTTGAAATCGGGGGTGTAGAAACGCAGTAACTCGTCCAGGTCGCCGCGCGACTTGGCGCTGCGCCAGGCCGACAGCACGTCCTCGAAAGGCTTGCGCACGGTCTGCACGCTGTGGGGCGGTACCCACTCCAGGCGCGGCGAGATCACTACCGGCGTGGTGCGCACTTCCACCGTGCGGATGATCTGCAGCAGGTCCGGGTTGGAGAGCACCACGCAGCCATCGGACGCCTGCGGTGCGCGCGAGAACTGGTTGGGCGGGGTGCCGTGCAGCCAGATGCCGCGCCCCGTCTTGCCGCGCTTGCTGTCGAGCACGTTGGGGTAGTTGATCGGCAGGGCACCGGCGCCGTAGAAGTCGCTCAGCGACTTCGGGTCGAGGTTGCTGATGATGAAGTACACCCCCAGCGGCGTGCGGGCATCGCCTTCTACCATCTTCTCGATGCCTGACTTACCCACCGAGACGTAGAAGTCGGCTATCAACCGCAGCTGCTGCGGCGTGTTCTCGAACAGGTACAGGCGAGAGCGGGAGGCATCGATCGCAATGGCATGCCGGTTGCGCGGCGACAGCGCCAGGAACTGCGAAGGGATGGTGCCCGCCGGCGGGCGCTCCCGCAGGGCCTTGAGGCGCATCTGCGATTCGTGGCGCAACTCGGTAAGCGTTGCGCTGCCATGGCCGCTGGCGAGGGCAGCGGGTACGTCGCCAAAATCACGTACGGGCCGCACCTGCGTGGTCAGCAGGTCGCCGTAGACCAGTTGGGCCAGCTGGAAGTTGGGGTAGTCGCGTACCAGCTTTTCGGCCAGACCCAGGGCCTCACGCGTGCGGCCGGCGCCGACCAGGCGGTAGGTTTCGATGAGGCGGGCTTCGGCCGCGCTGT
>DALYHW010000270.1:0-3812 GCA_031970695.1 Hylemonella sp. | reverse complement strand
GGCTGCTGGCGCTGGCCTCGCAGGCGGCCGGCCTGCTGGCCGAGCGCTGGTTCTTCTTCGCCCAGGCGCGCAATCCGCAGAACATCTACTACCAGAGCGTGTCGTGACCCGCTGCCCTTCGGGCGCTGGCTACCGCATTGGCAACGGAAGGACGTGCTGCAGGCCGACCTGCTGGCCGCCCGTCAGATCACAGCAACCCTTAGCCTGTGCATGCACGCTGCGGCAGTTCTGCAGCAACATAAGATTCCCGTGGATCTGAGGTGCCGCGTGTCCGGTCCACTTGCTGCTTGCGATAGTCAGCGACCAAGGAACCCGGCTCTTGCCACCGTACCCGTTCTTCCCAAGCAGGCTGGCCCGCCGAAGGAATTCGCGCCGCGGGCGCGCGAGCTCAGGCCTTTGGGCGGCGGCTGATCTGAACGGGCGCTCCGCCGAAGCGCTGCTTCGAACGATAGGTTGCAACGCCGGCATCCATCTCCTGGACGTGGTGCGGCAGCCAATCGAGCAGTTCCACGGATAGGCTCTGCACCACCCGCTGCTTCATTTCGGGCGGATGGGCGGCGCCGACCAGCACCTCCCGGACTTCATCGAAGGACTTCAGCACGTTGGCATGTTCGTCCAAGTGGCACTTCGAGTTGCCATCCTTCATGTCGCGCAGGTGCTCGTCCTCCATGGCGAAGTGCTGCGCCGCGTGCGCGCGCAATGCGTCGAGGGCAGGCACCATGTCGTCCGCGGATGCGCCCAGCAGGCGCGTGATGAGCGCGTGCAACTCTTCGTGGTCGCGGTCAAGGGTTTCCTCTCCCAGCTTGAGTTCGGATTTGTCCATAGCGTAATTGGACCACGAGTCGTGCCGGGCTGCCTCAGCCGCAGCTCGTCGCAGCCGAGGCAAGCCATGCGGAGCTCCTGCAGTGCGGCTGGCGAACTGCACTCCTCCTAGCAGCGGTTCCCGCGCGATTCCCTTTGCGCTTTCAAAAGGGGGCGCTCGTCCGTGGCGAGCTGCTGGAGGGCACGGGCCGGGAACGGTCCGTATCAATAGAGGCTACAGGCACACGCCATCCGAGTCTTCCTGCGCTGCGGCCGGGATCGAGTGTGAAGGAGGTTTGCACTCGAACGTGCACTTGAGAGCTGGTCACCACTGCCGGCCTGAAGTCCACCACGCAGACCGCCACCGGCATCAATGCGGCGCGGGTGGTGCAGAAGTCGATGGGCATGACCGGCGGCTCGTTCAAAACGCGCGAGTTCGTCCACGGCGCCTCGGCCCGCGCAGTGCGCATGGCCCGGGTGGGCTTCCAGGTGCTGGGCTTCGGGCTTCCCCTCCTGCTGCTCGCCTGGGCGCTGCTGTCGGGCTCGGCGCTGGCCTGGCTGCTGGCGCTGGCCTCGCAGGCGGCCGGCCTGCTGGCCGAGCGCTGGTTCTTCTTCGCCCAGGCGCGCCATCCGCAGAACATCTACTACCAGGCCGTGTCGTGACGCCGGCGCTGCCCTTCGTGCGCTGGCTGAAACGTGCGCGAAAATCCCCCTGTGAGCATCCCACCCTCGCGCCCGGCACCTGTCGGCGCACAAGGCAAGCCAACTCTGAAGGACCCGCAGGAAATCGAGGATTTCCTGCTGTACCGGCTTTTTCGTATCACGCACGTCGGCCTGCGTGGGACGGACGACATGTACAAGCGGGAACTCGGAATCTCCCGCCGCGAATGGAGGATCCTGGCGTACCTCGCCCGCACGCCGGATGCGAGCCTGAAGGCCCTGGCGGCGGACGCGGGCATCGACGTGGTCGTGGCGAGCCGGACCGTCGCCGACATGCATTCGCGTGGGCTGGTGGACAAGCGACGCTCCCCGGGCAACAAACGCCTGGTGTGCCTGCGCCTGACCGACGACGGTGTCCAGATCCACGGCAAAGCCAAGCTGATGGCTGCGGCTTACAACCGTTAGCTCGCAGAGTGCCTGACCCACGACGAGGCGTCATTCCTCTTCGAACTGCTGACGAAGCTGGAGCGGCAGGCAGCTCTTCTCACTCGCGACAGGTAGCCTTGGGCCCGTGTCCCCCAAGTGCGTCAGAGGCTTGAACGCACTTCGTCGAACGTCATGCGGCGCGGTCTGGTGACCGCAGATGCATAGCCGCCGAACAACTCAGGGCGGCTGGCGGACGGCGGCAACTGCCGCTCGCTTTGATGGCTGCGCACCGCCTCCAGCAGCATACGGCGGCATTGCGCCATGGGCATGTCGGAAGGCATCAGCTTCTCGCGGGAGCGATCATGCACGCGTCCCTGGCTCTCCTGCACCGCCAGATCTTGCAGCTGCGCGCTGCGAATACCGGTGAAGGACGCACGCCGCTGCAAAGCACGGTCCTGCAGGTAATCGTTCTCGCGCGACCCGCGCGGAAGGTAGGAACCGGGCACCAGCGGTGCATAGTCCTCGCCGACATCCCTGTAGCTATCCAGTTCGGCAGCGGTCAGCGGCCGGTCCTGGTGCCAGCGAATCCGGTACCACCAGCAGTTCTCGTCGTCGATCGGAATGAACAGGTTGATGCGGCTCACGTTGCCCGGCGCCGTGGGCACGATCACGAAGCACGGCAACAGCCACCGCGCGACACGCCAGTACGCGTTCTCCGCACCGGCGTCACGGCGCGCGCCGATCTGCAAACCGTAGTCGGTGCGCTCGGCGAACAGCGTTGGACGTCCGTCCTCGTCCGAATAACGGATCATGTCGCCGATGCCGAATACGTCGGAGCTGGTCTCTCCTTCCTTGTGCAGGAAGGAGATGTGCGAGTAGTCGATGCTGCCTTCGAGCGCCTGCAGGTAGTTGCAGCGCATCAGGCACTTGGAGACATACGTGTGCTCGCCAGGAACCAAAGTGAACGCCAGGGCCGGGGGCAGCGCATGCGGCTCGCCTTTTCCCATCCATGCCCATACGATGCCGCCCCGCTCCTGCGTCGGGTAAGCCGTGGTGGAGAGTCGTTGCATCTGCGCCGGGGTGCAGCTGTCGGTCGGGACATCCACGCACCTTCCGCCGGCATCGAACTTCCAGCCGTGGTAGATGCAGCGCAGGCCCCCCGCCTCGTTGCGGCCGAAGTAAAGCTCCGCCCTGCGATGCGGGCAAAAGGCGTCGAGTAGGCCGACCCGCCCGCTGCTGTCGCGAAACGCGACGAGATCCTCGCCAAGCAGCCGCACGCGCGCTGGGGGGGCGTCAGGCGCCGGCAGCTCCTTGGAGAGCAGCGCGGGCATCCAGAACTCCCGCATCAGTTCGCCCATGGCCGTGCCCGCGTCAGTCCGCGTGAGCAGGTCGTTCTCTTCCGCTTTCATCGTTTTCCCACTCGGGCGCGACGCCGCGTTCATTCCTTGTCGATCTTGATTTTCTTCAGCGCTTGTTCCCAACGAACCGTTTGCTGCTTGAGCATGGTGTCCACCTGCTCCGGGGTGCTCCGGTCGGAGATCATGGCGCCGGCTTGCGCGAGACGATCGCGCACGCCTGGATCCGCGAGTGCCTTCGTGAATTCCTCATTCAGCCGCTGCCGAACGGCTGCTGGCGTCTTCGACGGCGCGACGAGAGCGTACCAAGACACGACCTGCGCATCGGGGAAACCCGCTTCGGCGAAGGTGGGCACGTCGGGCAGATCTTTCACGCGGGTCGGCGAAGCAACCGCTAGGGCGCGCAGCGATCCGCTCGCGACGTGGCCGCGGGCGACGGACATGGGGGACATGGCGAACGCGAGGCGCCCCGTCAGAAGATCGGGCATGCCCGGCGGCACGCCCTTGTACGCAATGGGCTGCAGTTCGATGCCGGAACTCAGCCTTAGCATCTCGGTGTTGAGGTGCATC
>DALYHW010000269.1:0-3824 GCA_031970695.1 Hylemonella sp. | reverse complement strand
GCCCGCGAAACCGACGAGGAAGCCGGCGCCCAGATCGAGATGGAAGGCCTGTTCAGCATCATCAGCGTGTCACGCGTGGGGCAAGTACACCTGTTCTACCGTGCCAGGCTGCTCAGCGACCGCTTTGCCCCCGGCACCGAGACCATGGAAGCCCAGCTCTACGCCGAACACGAGATCCCCTGGGACGAGATCGCCTTCCGCACGGTCAAGGAAACGCTGGAACGCTACTTCGCCGACCGCCGCGCCGGCCGCTTCCAGGTGCACGAGGTCGACCTGGTCTGAGCCAGACCGGATCGCCCGCATATACCCTTACATTCCCCTGCAATTCCGGCTTTCCAAGGGCCCGGATTGGGGGTAAATTTGCCCGAGGGACAGGCTGGCCCCCAGCCGAACATAACGAGACACAGCATCATGAAGCGTGAAGAACACTTTTGGAACGTAGACCTGCGGGTCGTCTTCAAGGATTGGGCATCCCAGCTGTGGACGTTCTTTCTCACGCTGATCACCTTCCTGGGCATTGGCCTGCCCGTACTCATCTCCATCTTCGTTCTGTGGTATCTTGCGGGCTTCCCCCGTTTGTCCTGGTAACCCCTGAGGCGGCGGCGCCCTGACACTTGCACGGCGCGGCCCCCGTCGTCCGTGCAAGAGCGTCACAAGTGAAGAACGAGTCTGCCTTCCTGCAAGCCGTGCAGGACTCCGAAATCGCCGGCCAACCGGCCCCTTCCGCCAACGACCCCACCATCGTCCACATGCCGCTGTTCCGCGCCGGAACGCAGGTCGTCTATCAGGGTCAGTACTGCACCGTCAGCCACGTCATCGTCTCGCGCGGTGAATTGCAGGTGTACCTGCAGGAAATCGGACAGACCGTGAACGCCGAAAAGGTGCAACTCGCTCCCACCCGCATCGTGCTGCGACGCAAGGCCTGAACACCCCCACCCGCCTGGCTGCCGTTCGAACGAGACCGTAACTGCCTGGGAATCTGGTCTGCCCGGAGGGGATCGAACCCCCGACCCACAGCTTAGAAGGCTGTTGCTCTATCCAACTGAGCTACGGGCAGATTGATGGATGCTTGATAAGACGCTACCAAAACAGTAGCTGGCACCGGGCCGTGCGCGAGCACAGCCGGACCCGGATCATACCCGCACTGCCCCACGCATACCGCCCGCCGGTGTGACACGCGATACTCCTGCTTGCCATGCCCGAAACATCCGATTTCGCAGCCGCCTGCGCCGCTGCCGCCGACCTGATCGCCGAGGCTGACGCGCTCATCATCAGTGCCGGCGCCGGCATGGGGGTGGACTCTGGCCTGCCGGACTTTCGCGGCAACACAGGCTTCTGGCAGGCCTACCCGGCGCTGGCCGCGGCCAAGCTGGACTTCACCCAAGTGGCCAGCCCGCAGACCTTTGCGCACGACCCGGCGCTGGCCTGGGGCTTCTACGGCCACCGGCTCAGGCTGTACCGCCGCACGGTGCCGCACGCGGGCTTTGCCCTGCTGCGCCGCTGGGCGGCACGCATGCCCAGGGGCGCGCGCATCTTCACCAGCAATGTGGACGGACAGTTCCAGATCGCCGGCTTCGACGAAAGCCAGGTGCACGAATGTCACGGCTCCATCCACCACCTGCAGTGCACCGAGGGCTGCAACGCCGGTATCTGGAGCGCGGCGGCCTTCGAGCCCGTGGTGGACGACGCCGCCTGCCGGCTGCTGAGCCCCCTGCCCCGTTGCCTGCATTGCGATGCCTTGGCCCGCCCGAACATCCTGATGTTCGGCGACTGGGCCTGGCGGCCCGAGCGTAGCGAGGCGCAGCAACGCGCCGAGGCTGTATGGCTGCAGCGCCTGGCGCGCGAACGCGGCCGCGTGGTGCTGGTTGAACTGGGCGCAGGCACGGCCGTGCCATCGGTCCGGCACTTCGGTCAGTACGTGGGGCATGCGCTGAACGCGCGGCTGGTGCGCATCAACCCGCGGGAAAGCGCGGTCAGTCACCCGCACGACGTATCCATAGCCAGCGGCGCGCTGGCGGCGCTGCAACAGATCGACGTCCTGCTCGGCGCCTAAAAGCACAAAGGCGGGCTAGGCCTACGGCCCGCCCGCCCCTCGTCTGGCCAGAACGCCGCCTCAGGCCGGCAGCAAGATCCCGGCAAAGAAGCTCGCCAGCTCCTGGTAGGCGTCCAGCGGCAGCACGTGGGCCACGTACTGGTCCGGCCGCACCACGATCATGCAGCCCTGCTCGCGGTTGATGCCGCGCATAGTGTAGATGTCGCCCAGGCCCTTGTGGTCAACGCAGAAGACCTTCTCGTGGTCCTGCAGGCCCAGCTTGCCGGTCCTGGGCTTGAGCAGCGAGGGCATCTGCTCGTAAGCCAGCTGGTCGAAGGTCTGCTGGAATACCGCGCGAAAATCGATCACCGCGTCGATGTCTTCGCCCTTGCGGGAGTGCTTCACCACGGGCGAACTCGGGTTGGTCTCCAGCCAGTCGGCCAGCTTGTGGATGGCCGAGCCAGGGTTGGAACTGTCGGCCTTGCCGGCGAAGGCGTAGATGCGCCAGCGCGCGTCGGCCTCGGCCACGTGGCCGAGCTGCATTTGCTTGGCGTCGGACACGCGCACCACGGGTGCGGAGTGGAAGCGCCGGCCAATCTCCTGCCCGGCCGCCAGCGCCTGGTGGGCGCTCGCCGCAAACAGCGTGGAGGCGTCGTACTTCACCGCAATGCCACCGGTGAACGGCAGGTTCTCCTTGAACTGGCGGATGATGCGCGGCTCCTCCGTGCCATCCCGCTCGGCCTGGGTGGTGGGGGCAGACATGATGCGCGCCCATTTGTGGTCGGTCTCCACCAGGCGCTTGGCCTCAGTCAGCCGCTCTTTGGAGTAACTGCGCAACAGGCGGCCATCGGCGCGGCCCTGCAGCACGTGCACCAGCTTCCAGCCCAGGTTGAAGGTGTCTTGCATGGAGACGTTCATCCCCTGCCCCGCCTTGGGGCTGTGGGTGTGGCAGGCGTCGCCCGCGGTGAACACGCGCGGGTTGCGGTCCTCGCCCTCGGGCACGTCGTCGAACTTGTCGGTGATGCTGTGGCCAATGTCGTAGATCGACCACCACACCACCTCCTTCACGTCCAGCGTGTAGGGCTTGAGGATGCGGTTGGCCGCGGCAATCATGTCGTGCTGGGTCAGCTTGCGCTGCGCGGCCCGCTCGTCCGGCCGCAGCTTGTCGAGCTCCACGTACATGCGGAACAGGTAGCCGCCCTCGCGCGGCAGGATCAGCACATTGCCTTCCTGGGCGGAAGAGATCAGGCACTTCTGTCGCACATCCGGGAAATCGGTGTTGGCCAGGATGTCCATTACGCCCCAGGCCTGGTGCGCGGCATCGCCGTGCAGCTCACCACCGATGGCCTTGCGCACCGCCGAATGCGCACCGTCGCAGCCCACCACGTAGTTGGCCCGCACGGTGCGCGTGGCTCCCCAGTTCAGGCCGCTGGCGTCCTTCAGCGTCACCGTCACCGGGTGGTCGTCGGTTTTGGGGTCGATGGTCAGGCCCACCACTTCCCACCCGTAGTCCGGCTCCAGCCGCGAGGGCGAATTCTTCATGACTTCCAGGAACAGCTCGTGCAACCGCGCCTGGTTGATCAGGATGTGCGGCATCTCCGAGCTGTCGTCGGCCACGTCCTGCACGCGTCCCACGCGGCGGATCTGATCCGGGTTCTTGGGATCGGGCATCCAGAAATTGGTCTGGTTCACCCAATAGGTCTCGCGCTTGACCTTGTCGGCAAAACCGAAGGCCTGGAACATCTCCATGGTGCGCGTGTTGATGCCGTCGGCCTTGCCCTTGATGATGTTG
>DALYHW010000268.1:0-3834 GCA_031970695.1 Hylemonella sp. | reverse complement strand
GCCCTTGGCGGCCGGCCTGGGCTCGGCCTTGGTCACCTTGGCCGCCGGCTTGGCGACGGCTTTCTTCGGGGCCGGCTTGGCTTTGCCCGCAGCGGGTTTGGCTTTGGAAGACACAGACACCTTTCCTGATTTGGCTTTCACTTCTTGTCTCCTCGCAGGCCTCGCGCCTGCGGAAATTTCTTCTGGCCTGCTGTTATACCCGTATTGCGGACCCGCAAACGGAATCCAGCCAAAATTTATGGCGCGCGAGTGTACAGACTTTCACAGGGCTGACACCCGGGGTTGCGAAACCGAGACATCCGAAAGGCCCTGGCGGGCTTGCGCAGCCCGCCGGGCGGGCGTCAGACCAGGCTCTGCTCCAGGCCCTGCAGGAGGATGTCCTTGGGCAGGTCGATGCCAATGAAGACCATCTTGTTCAGGCGCTGCTCGCCCTCGGCCCACTGCGGCCCGAGGTCGCTGCCCATGAGCTGGTGCACGCCCTGGAAGATGACCTTGCGGTCGGTGCCCTTCATGTGCAGCACGCCCTTGTAGCGCAGCATGCGCGGGCCATAGATGTTGATGATGGCCCCAAGGAAGTCTTCCAGCTTGGCCGGGTCGAAGGCACGCTCGGACCGGAAGACAAAACTCTTGACATCGTCGTCGTGATGGTGGTGGTGGCCATGCCCGTGCTGGTGCGAGGGATGGCTGCAGTGCTCGCCATGCTCGTGGTCATGGTGATCGTGATGCCCGTGCCCATGGTCGTGCGCGCAGTGGCCATGGTCGTGGTCACAGTGGCTGTGGTCGTCCTCGTCCTTGAGGAAGTCCGGGTCGATCTCCAGCTTGGCGTTCAGGTTGAAGCCGCGCAGGTCAAACACCTCGCTGATCGCCACCTCGCCGAAGTGCACGGCCTTCTGCGGCGCGCGCGGGTTCATGTGCTTGAGGCGGTGCTGCAGGGCATCCACCTCCCCGGCGCTCACGAGGTCGGTTTTGCTGATGAAGATCTGGTCGGCAAACCCCACCTGGCGCCTTGCCTCCTGACGGTCGTTGAGCTGCTGGGCGGCGTGCTTGGCATCGACCAGGGTGATGATGGAGTCCAGCAGGAAGCTCTCGGCGATCTCGTCGTCCATGAAGAAGGTCTGCGCCACCGGGCCCGGATCGGCCAGGCCGGTGGTCTCGATCACCACACGCTCGAAGTCCAGCAGGCCCTTGCGCTTCTTGGCCGCCAGCAGCTGCAGGGTGGAACGCAGGTCTTCGCGGATGGTGCAGCAGATGCAGCCGTTGCTCATCTGGATGATCTGCTCCTCCGTATCGGAGACGAGGATGTCGTTGTCGATGTTCTCCTCGCCAAACTCGTTCTCGATCACGGCGATCTTCTGACCGTGGGCCTCTTGCAGCACGCGCTTGAGCAGGGTGGTCTTGCCGGAGCCCAGAAAGCCCGTGAGGATGGTTGCTGGAATCAGAGCCATGGATGCAATCTCAAAAAAGGAGTGGCCGCCAACTTGCGGCTGAGGCAAGCGGGCCGGCGTGACAGGTGGGGGATAGATGGGGAGTTTAGCCGTTGACTCAAGAGCCGGCCGGGCCCGGGGTGCCCCGGCGTCAGCCCTTGCGCATCACCACCAGCCCCTTGAGGTACTCGCCTTCGGGGAAATTGATGGTCATGGGGTGGTCCGGTGCGCCACCCATGCGCTCGTGGATGTAGCCATCGACCCCGGCATCGGTCCCGGCCGAGGCCACGATCTTGTGGAACAGGTCGGCACTGATGCCCCCCGAGCAGGAATAGGTAAACAGCACGCCGCCCGGCTCGAGGATCTTGAAAGCCAGGCGGTTGATGTCCTTGTAGGCCCGCGCGGCACGCTCGGCATGCGCCACGGTGGGCGCAAACTTGGGGGGGTCGAGGATGATGGCATCGAAGCTGCGCCCTTCCTGCGCGAAGCGGCGCAGGCTGGCGTTGACGTCGGCGTCCAGAAACTCGCAGCGCGACGCCGGATCATGCCCGTTGAGCGCGACGTTGGCTCGGGCCTGCTCGATGGCCGGTCCCGACGAATCGATCGACGTGACGTGGGCCGCCCCGCCGGCCAGCGCCGCCACGGTGAAACCGCCCGTGTAGCAGTAGCAGTTGAGGACACGCCGGAAGCCAAGCCGGCGCGTGTAGTCGGCAAAACGCTTGCGGCTGTCGCGCTGATCGAGGTAGAAGCCCGTCTTGTGGCCCAGCGCGATATCCAGGCCGAGCTTCCAGTCATGCTCCTGCAGCGTCAGCGCCGTCGCCCCCTCGCCGCGCAGCCAGCCGCTCGCCTCGGGCAGCCCCTCCAGACCGCGGGCGCTGGCGTCCGAGCGCTCATAGAGGCGCGCCAGCCCGGTTTCCGCCAGCAGGGCATCGACGAGCGCGGCTTTCCAGCGCTCCGCGCCGCTGCTGAGAAACTGGGCGACCAGCGTGTCGCCGTAGCGGTCCACGATCAGGCCCGGCAGGCCGTCGGCCTCGCCGTGAACAAGTCGCATGCCGTCGCTGTGGATGTCGAAGCGCGCCCGCGCGCGGATGGCCTGTGCCAACCGCTGGCGCAGGAAGGCCGCGTCGATGCGCTGTGCCTCGTCGAAGCTCCAGGCACGCGCGCGAATCTTGGACTGCGGACTGAAGGCGGCCCAGGCCAGGAACTGCCCCTGCGCCGACTCCACCCGTACGGTCTCCCCGGCATCGCCACCGCCCTTCGCGATGGCCGATTCGAAGATCCACGGGTGGCAGCGTTGCAGCGAGCGCTCCTTGCCCTCCTTGAGACGTAGCGTTTTCATGAGCGGAATTGTCGGGCTTTTTCCCGGTGTTGTTTGCGCCGGATTGCGCTAGAGTGTCCAGGAACGATCACGATGAAGAGGAGACCGGGTATGCGTTTGAAGGACGTCAAGATCGGGACCAAGCTCATGGGCGGCTTTGTCCTGGTACTGGTGCTGGCCGCCATTCAGTCCCTGCTGGCCGTGCTCGGCACCAGCCTGCTGAACCACAACGCCAGCCAGATCGCCAACCACTGGCTCCCGGCAACCATCCACACCGGCGTCATCGGCACGCAGTCCAGCCTGCTGCGGGCCGCACAGTTCCAGCACGTGCTGACCTTTGGCGAAGACGAGCGCCGGGCCCTGGAAAAGCAGATGGACACCCTGCGCGGTACTGTCGACCAGGAACTGCAGGGCTTTGCGGCCCTGGCCCTGGAGTCCGAGGAGAGAAAGCACCTCGACACCTTGCAGGCCGAATGGAAGAAGTACCAGGCTCAACAGGCCGAGATCGTGAACCTGGCGCGCCAGCGGCGCGACGAAGAGGCGCTGGAAATCCTCAAGGGCGCGTCCCTGCAGACCTTCCAGGCACTGGCCGGGGAACTGCGCAGGCTCTCGGACATTGCCCAGGAAGGCGCAGGCAAGGCACGCGACACCAGCGCCACCCTGCAGACCACCGTGATGGCCGCCAACCTTGGCGGGCTGGCACTCACCGTGCTGCTCGGGCTGTTCATCGCCCGTACGCTGACCCGCGCCATCTCGGGCGGCGTGAGCTACGCGGCCTCACTGACCCGCAAGGTCGCCCAGGGCGACCTGAGTTCCAGCATCAATCCCAACACGCAGGACGAGATCGGCCAGCTGCTGCATGCGCTGCGTGACATGCAGGGTTCGCTGGCCCAGCTCGTCACCCGCGTGCGCCAGGGCAGCGAGGGCGTGGCCAACGCCAGCAGCGAGATCGCGCAAGGCAACAGCGACCTGTCGGCCCGCACCGAGAGCCAGGCCAGCGCTCTGGAGCAAACCGCCGCGAGCATGGAACAGCTCGGCTCCACCGTGCGACAGAACGCCGACAACGCCCGCCAGGCCAACCAGCTGGCGCAA
>DALYHW010000267.1:0-3869 GCA_031970695.1 Hylemonella sp. | reverse complement strand
CCTTCCTTGCCACAGGTACCCACGCCGCTGTCCAGGCGCATGTCGTTGCCGATCATGGTCACCCGCGTCAGTGCATCCGGTCCGTTGCCCACGATGGTGGCGCCCTTCACCGGGTAAAGGATCTTGCCCTTCTCGACCCAGTAGGCCTCGCTGGCCGAAAAGACAAACTTGCCCGAAGTGATGTCCACCTGGCCGCCGCCGAAGTTGGTGGCATACAGGCCGCGCTCGATGCTGGCAACGATCTCTTCCGGCGCCTTGTCGCCGCCCAGCATGTAGGTGTTCGTCATGCGCGGCATCGGAATGTGCGCATAGCTCTCGCGCCGGCCGTTGCCGGTTGGCGCCACCTTCATCAGGCGCGCGTTCATGGCGTCCTGGATGTAGCCCTTGAGGATGCCATCCTCGATCAGCACGTTGCGCTGGGTCGCATTGCCTTCGTCGTCCACGTTGAGCGAGCCGCGGCGGTCGGCGATGGTTCCGTCGTCCAGCACCGTGACACCCTTGGCCGCGACACGCTGGCCGATGCGACCGGCAAACGCGCTGGAGCCCTTGCGATTGAAATCGCCTTCCAGGCCATGGCCAATGGCCTCGTGCAGCAGCACACCCGGCCAGCCCGGGCCCAGCACCACGGTCATCTCACCGGCCGGGGCGGGGCGGGAATCGAGGTTGGTGAGCGCCGCATCCACGGCCTCGTCCACGTACTTGCGGATCATGGCCTCGTCAAAATAGGCCAGGCCGAAACGGCCGCCGCCGCCCGAGGAACCCATTTCGCGGCGGCCAGCCTGCTCGGCGATCACGGTCACGCTCAGGCGTACCAGCGGCCGCACATCGGCCGCCAGCGTGCCGTCGGCCCGGGCGACGAGCACCACGTCGTACTCACCGGCGAGGCCTGCCATGACCTGCACCACACGCGGGTCCTTTGCACGGGCCAGCTTTTCGACCCGCTCCAGCAGCGCGACCTTGGCCGTGCTGTCCAGCGTGGCGATCGGGTCCATGCCCGGATACAGGGAGCGGGAAGCGGCCACCTTGCGTGCCGCCGCTTTCACGCGACCCGACTTGCCCGCGCTGGCAATGCTGCGCACCGTGCGCGCGGCGTCGAGCAGCGAGGTTTCAGAAATGTCATCGGAATAGGCAAAAGCGGTCTTCTCGCCGCTGACGGCACGCACGCCCACGCCCTGGTCGATGGAAAAGGAACCGGTCTTGACGATGCCTTCTTCCAGGCTCCAGCCCTCGCTGCGCGTGTACTGGAAGTACAGGTCGGCGTCATCGACCCGATGCGCCCGGATTTCGGACAGGGCATGCAGCAGGTGGGACTCATCCAGACCGAAGGGGGCGAGCAGCAACTCGCGGGCAATGGCCAGGCGCTCCAGGGTGGGTTCGCGGGAAATCATGGATTGATTGTAGGACGGCCCCGCGCCCCGTGCCCGGTGGGGGAAAGGCGGCGCGTTCAGCTCTGGATCAGCCGCTTGGACTTGGCAATGGACATCAGCATGCCCAGCCCCAGGCCCAGCGTCACCATGGCGGTACCGCCATAGCTGATGAAAGGCAGCGGAACGCCCACCACGGGCAGGATGCCGCTGACCATGCCCATATTGACAAAGGCGTAGGTGAAGAAGATGAAAGTCACGCTGCCTGCCAGCATGCGCGCGAACAGCGTCGGCGCCTCCAGGGCGATGTTCAGGCCCCGCAGCACCAGGAACAGGAAGGCCCCGATCAGGATCATGTTGCCGGCCAGGCCGAACTCCTCGGAGTACGCAGCGAAGATGAAGTCGGTGGTGCGCTCCGGAATGAATTCCAGGTGAGTCTGGGTCCCCTGCATGAAGCCCTTGCCCAGCACCCCGCCGGAACCGATGGCAATCATGCCCTGGATGATGTGAAAGCCTTTGCCCAGCGGATCGCGCCAGGGGTCGAGCAGGGTACAGATGCGCTGCTGCTGGTAGTCGTGCAGCACAGGCCAGCGCACGCCGGCAGCGCACAGCTCGGGCTCGAAGACCACGATCAGCGTCACGCCGATCAGTCCCAGCACCACGGGCGGCAGGATCAGCTTCCAGCTGAGCCCGGCAAAGAAGATGACCGAGACACCAGCCGACAGGACCAGAATCGCGGTGCCGAGGTCGGGCTGCTTGACGATCAGGGCCACGGGCAACAGCAGCAGCCCGCCGGCCACCAGGAAGTCGAGCGGCCGCAGCTGGCCTTCGCGTTTCTGGAACCACCAGGCCAGCATCAGCGGCACGGCTATCTTGAGGATTTCACTGGGCTGGATCACCACACCCAGGTTGATCCAGCGTTTGGCGCCCTTCTTGGTCAGGCCGAAGATGGCCACCGCCACCAGCAGGGTGACGCCGGTCACGTACAGCGGCACGGCCAGGCTCATGAGCCGCTGGGGCGGAATCTGCGCCACCACGAACATGATGAAGCCGGCGATCAGCATGTTGCGGCCATGGTCGATGAAGCGGGTGCCGTGGTCGTAACCCGACGAATACATGGTCAGCAGGCCCAGGCCCGCCAGCACGAACACCACAAACGCCAGCGGCCCGTCAAAGCCCTGGAACCAGGGCATGACGCGCTGCATCAGCGTGGGTCTTTCAAAAACAACCGGCATGGGCTGCATTATCCCGCCATCGCGGCGGGTCCGGAATTCAGCCGATCGTGATTTCCACGACCGTGCGCCCGGGCACGCTGCTGACGTCCAGCCGCGCACCGATGGCGGCCGCCCGCTCGCGCAAGGAGGCCAGGCCCTTGCGAGGTACCTGCTGCGGATCGAAGCCGCGCCCGTTGTCGATCACACGCAACTGCGCCCCCCCGCTCTCGCAGGCGCGCAACTCGATGCGCAGTTCGCTGGCCTGAGCATGCTGCAGCACGTTGGACAGTGCCTCGAACACCATGAACTGCAGCTGCCGCATGGCCTTGCCGTCGAGCTGCGGCAGCGGGGCGATCAGGTCGACATCCCAGACCAGCACGATGTCGGACGCCTTGAAGCGCGGCTCCAGCCGGTAACGCAGGTTTGCCAGCAGGGTGGTGATATCCCCGGGTGGCAGGTTCATGGCATCGATCGAGAGCTTGAGCTGGTCCAGCGACTCGCGCAGGGTCTGCAGCAGCTCCTCCTCGCTGGCCTTGCCAGACTGCAGCTGGCGGATCGCCGCGCTGATGTGCGAACCCACCCCGTCATGCATGTCGCGCAGGATGCGCGTGCGCTCGGCCGCCCGCTCCTGCTCGCGCGCCAGCTGCTCCAGCTGCCGGTAGCTCGCCGCCAGCTCCTGCTCCTTCTGCTGCACCCGGGCGGCCATGTTGTCCATCAGGTCGTGGGCCTGCGCACTGGCCGCCCGGAAGCGGCTGATGACGATGTAGCCCAGGGCCAGGCCGAACAGCGCCGAGGAGTAGCGCATCCAGGGGATTTCATTGAAGCTGTCGCTGGCACGGATGACCAGCCAGTCGCGAAAACCCACCAGCACGTTCAGCACCCCGGCGGTGGCTGCAAGCACGTGCTCGGTGGTCGGGCGCCGCATCGCGCCGCCGAAGTAGAAGATGGCGTATCCGATGAACAGGAACGTCGTGAACCCGTACCAGATCGTCAGGTAGATCCCGTCATGGCGGGTCAGCGAGAGCCAGGCCACGGGAACCGAGGTCAGCAGCAGCGCCGCCACCACCAGGCGGACCCAGCGCATCGAGGGCAGCAGGTGCCAGCCGGCCACGTGATGGCAGAACAGGCCGGCGCCGGACACCCAGCCGGCGTAGGCCACGGTCTGCAGCACACTCCACCAGAACCACGAAACCGGGGGATCAACGATGGCCGGGTCGGTCAGGCGCAGCATCCAGCAGAACTCGGCGAGGCCGGCGCTCTTGATGGCCACGGCCAGCATCTCGGGGTCGCC
>DALYHW010000266.1:0-3871 GCA_031970695.1 Hylemonella sp. | reverse complement strand
GATCATCACCCGTTGATTGGTCAAGCCAAGGACGTGGCCGCCGCCGCCGTGCTGCTGGCCGCCATTGGCGCCGCCGTGATCGGCGTGCTGGTGCTGGGCCCGCACTTGCTGCGCGCGCTCAAAACGGCTTGCGCATAATCAGCGCATGAACCAGGTCTTGCCCCTCCCCTACCCCGGCGCGATCACGGACGTCGGTGGCATTGAGGTCGGCCACTACAGCGAAACGCGCCGTCCTACCGGTTGTAGCGTGGTGCTGGCGCGCCAAGGCGCCGTGGCCGGTGTCGATGTGCGCGGCGCGGCACCTGGCACCCGCGAAACCGACCTGTTGCAACCGGCCAATCTGGTGCAGCAGGCACATGCAGTGCTGCTCGCTGGGGGCAGCGCCTGGGGGCTGGACGCGGCCAGCGGCGTGATGCGCTGGCTGGAAGACCAAGGGATCGGACTCCAGACGGGCTACGGTTTGGTGCCCATCGTCCCTGGGGCCGTGCTGTTTGACCTGGGCGTGGGTGATCCCCACATTCGTCCTGACGCCCACGCGGGCTACCAGGCCTGTGCCGCCGTCAGCCCGCGGCCGCCCGAGCAAGGCAATGTGGGCGCAGGCACCGGCGCAACGGTAGGCAAACTCTTGGGCATGGAGCGCGCGATGAAAGGCGGCATCGGCACGGCCAGCGTGTCGTCTGCGGGTTACACGGTGGGCGCGCTCATCGCTTGCAACGCAGTGGGCGATGTGTTCGACCCCGCCACAGGCCGCCTGCTGGCTGGTGCACGCAGCGCAGACGGCCAGCACATCGCGGGGGCACGCGATATGCTGCTGGCCGGTCAGACTGCACAGCGATTGCTGCCCGGCACCAACACCACCATTGGCGTCATCGCCACCGATGCGGTGCTGAGCAAGCCGCAGGCTCAACGCCTGGCGCAGGTGGCACACGATGGGCTGGCGCGCGCCATCAACCCCGTGCACACCATGCTCGACGGCGACACCCTCTTCGCGCTGGGCACTGGCGCCAGCGGCCTACCCGCAGACATGCTGTTACTGGCCACCCTGGCTGCCGAAGCGACAGCGCGCGCCGTCGTCAATGCGGTATGTGCGGCGCGCAGTATCACGGTGGGTCAGCAAACCTGGCCAGCTGCCTCAGAGTTCAAATTGGTTTAAACCCTCAAAAGGCAGCCCGCTGGCGTGCGCGTGGGGCCTTACCCGCCGGGTCCTGTCACCACCCAACTTACTTGAGCGCCTTGAAGCGCACCCGCTTGGGTGCTGCGCCATCTTCGCCCAGGCGTTTTTTCTTGTCGGCCTCATATTCCTGGTAGTTACCGTCAAAGAAAGTCCACTGGCTGTCGCCCTCGGCGGCGAGGATGTGGGTACAAATACGGTCCAGGATCCATCGGTCGTGGCTGATGACCATGACCGAGCCCGCGTATTCCAGCAGCGCGTCTTCCAGCGCACGCAGGGTTTCCACGTCCAGGTCGTTGGAGGGCTCGTCCAGCAGCAGCACGTTGGCGCCCTGCATCAGGGTCTTGGCCAGGTGCAGGCGCCCGCGCTCGCCGCCCGAGAGCATGCCGACCTTCTTCTGCTGGTCGCCGCCGTTGAAATTGAAGCGGCCGCAGTAGGCCCGGCTGGGCATCTGGAACTTGCCCACGTTGATGATGTCCAGTCCACCGGAGATGTCCTCCCACACGGTCTTCTCGTTGGCCAGGTCGTCGCGGGTCTGGTCCACGAAAGCCAGCTTGACAGTCTTGCCGATCTTCACGCTGCCGGCATCCGGCTGCTCGCGGCCGGCAATCATCTTGAACAGGGTCGACTTACCGGCGCCGTTGGGGCCGATGATGCCGACGATGGCACCAGCCGGCACCTTGAAGCTGAGGTTGTCGATCAGCAGCCGGTCGTTGAAGGACTTGGAGACGTTCTCGAACTCGATGACCTCTGTGCCCAGGCGCTCGGCCACGGGAATGAAGATTTCGTTGGTCTCGTTGCGCTTCTGGTATTCGAAGTCGCTGAGTTCCTCGATGCGGGCGAGACGGGCCTTGCTCTTGGCCTGGCGACCCTTGGGGTTCTGGCGCGCCCACTCCAGTTCCTTCTTCATGGCCTTGGTGCGGGCGTCCTCGGTGCGCTGCTCCTGCTCCAGGCGTGCTTCCTTCTGCTCCAGCCAGGTGCTGTAGTTGCCCTTGTAGGGGATGCCGTGGCCGCGGTCCAGTTCCAGGATCCACTCGGCCGCGTTGTCCAGGAAGTAGCGGTCGTGGGTGATGGCCACCACCGTACCCGAGAAGCGGTGCAGGAACTGCTCCAGCCAGTCGACAGACTCGGCGTCCAGGTGGTTGGTCGGCTCGTCCAGCAGCAGCATGTCCGGCTTGGACAGCAGCAGGCGGCACAGCGCCACACGACGCTTCTCGCCACCGGAGAGGTTCTTGATCACGGCGTCCCAAGGCGGCAGACGCAGCGCGTCGGCGGCAATTTCCAGCTGGTGGTCGCCACCGTCACCGGCGGCGGCGATGATGGCCTCGAGCTTGGCCTGCTCGGCGGCAAGTGCATCGAAGTCGGCGTTTTCATCCGCGTAGGCGGCGTACACCTCTTCCAGACGGGCCTGCGCCGCCTTCACTTCGCCCATGCCGCTCTCGACAGCCTGGCGCACGGTTTCGTTGGGATCGAGCTGGGGTTCCTGCGGCAGGTAGCCGATCTTGATGCCCGGCATGGGCATGGCCTCGCCCTCGAACTCCTTGTCCACGCCGGCCATGATCTTGAGCAGGGTGGACTTGCCCGAGCCGTTGAGGCCCAGCACTCCGATCTTGGCGCCCGGGAAGAAGGACAGGGAGATGTCCTTGAGGATATGACGCTTCGGCGGCACGATCTTGCCGAGGCGGTTCATGGTGAAGACGTATTGAGCCATGGAAATTTTCTGGTCGGTGAACGGCGTACGAACCCCCGCCGATGGGACACGGGCGTCTTGCCAGAACGCCGCGGCCAAGGCTGCTCGTCACGGGGGTCAAACCCGTATTATCCCCGGCCCCGTGCGGCCGCGGGCAAATCAGGTCTTGGTCTGGTTGCGCAGCGCCGTCTGGGCCACGGCGTCCAGGGCGTTGTCCACCATGTGGCGCTCGGAAACCACGCGCATCAGACCGCGCGAGCGCAGCTGGTCCATGGTGCGGCGCGACATGGAGTGCGCGAGGCCCTTGCCCGAGATGAACATGAAGAGCGTGCGGTGCGGGCTGGCCCAGGTCAGCTGGGCACGCACCCACTCGCCTTTGAGCTGCAGCTCGACCCAGCTGCCGATGGCCAGGTCGGCCACGTTCCAGGCGCTGGGCAGGGCGGCCTCGCCCCCCTGGGCCTGCGGCATGACGTCGCCTTCGGGCAGGTAGCCGGCTTCGTTGGCTTCATGCCCGGCCACCCAGATGTTCTCCGGGCTGGCTGCGGCGAGGACACCGAAGTCGGCACCACTCTCCCCGGCCTCGGCCGAGAACTCCTCGGGCAGGTCGTCCGGCACATCTTCCGGAAATCCGGCGAGTTCGGTGACCTCGAGACCCTCCACCGGCCCGCCCAGTTCCTCGGGCAACGGCCGCGGTCCCGCGGGTGCCGGCTTGACGGCCGGTGCAGCGTCGGAAGCGGACGTCGGCTTGGGCACAACCTTGGGCGGCTCGAAAGCCTTTTCATGCAGGGCGATCAGCTCGTCGAGGAAACGCGGGATCCGCTCGGGCGGGTACTCGATGAGCATCAGGCCCTGGCGCAGCTTGACCAGCAGGTTGGGCACCATCTGCACCAGGCGCTGGCGGTTGTGCCGCACCAGCTTGACCTGCACGCTCCACAGCAGGTCGTCGACCAGCGCCAGGTAGCCGTCGGCGTCGGCCGTGCCACCGGCACGCAGCTGCGATTCCGCCACGG
>DALYHW010000265.1:0-3878 GCA_031970695.1 Hylemonella sp. | reverse complement strand
CCGATGTGATGAGCCGGCGGGTAACCACCGTCGCGCACGACCAGCCGGTGCTGCAGGCCTGGCAATTGCTGGGTCGTGAGGGGCTGGGTCAGGCCCCCGTAACCGGCGTGCAGGGCGAGCTCGTCGGGCTGCTGACCCGGGCCGAATTGCTGAACCTGGACCGCCTGCCGCAACCCGATGCACCCAGCCTGGTCTGGCGCGCCCTGCTGATGCAGGCCGTCTCGGCGGTGATGCTCAGCCCGGTACCGGCCGTGGACGAACAAACCGAACTGCGTCGCGTCGCCCGGGTGCTGCTCGATACCCACCTGCCTGGCCTGCCGGTGGTGGCAGAGGACGGACGGATCAGCGGCTTCATTTCGCGCAGCGACATCCTCAGCGCAGTAGTTCACGATCCGCCGCTGGATCTCTGGAGCTGACGGGGCACGTGCGCGCCTGCATGTGCTGGCGATCCATTACCATCGGTGCATTCAAGGCATCGGCCGCCCATCCTGGCAGGGCAGGGTGGACTTGATCGCATCAGCAGACGGGAGACACGCGCAGTGCTGGCGAATCTGAAGCTCTACTGGCATCACCACGCCCGCTACGTCCTGCCGGCGGCGCTGGTGTTCGCCCTCGCCATGGCCGTGCCGTCCTTCTCGCTGTTCGAGGACCGGGCGGCATCGATGCTGGAGCTGCACCTCCTGCTGGAGCTGTTCGCCGTCATCGTCGCCATCCTGATCGCGGTGGTGGCCTGGCATGACCTGCAGTACAACCGCAACCCTGCCTCGGGCGTCCTGTTGGCCGGCTTTGCGGTGGTGGCAGTGCTCGACCTCGTGCATGCATTGACCTACGACGGCATGCCCAAGCTGGTCACCGAAAGCTCCACCCCTCGGGCGATCTTCTTCTGGCTGGCCGGCCGGTCCTTTGTGCTGGTCACGCTGCTGCTGCTGGTGCTGCGGGTGCGCATCCACTGCTCGCGCTGGAGCTGGCTGGCCATCGCCAGCGTCTGCGGTGGTGCCGTGTTCTGGCTTGGGACCTGGGGACTCGACCTCGTACCCGTGACTTTTGTGCCGGGCAGCGGGGTGACACCCTTCAAGCGCAACTACGAATACGGCCTGTTTCTGGGCTACGTGCTGCTGACGCTGCTGTTCGTCTACCGCGCCCTGCCGGACAACCGCCGGCGCAATTTCGCCTTTGCCTCGTCCTGCCTGGTCATGGCCCTGGGCGAGATCGCGTTCTCCAACTACAAGGCTCCGTCGGACTTCCTCAACATCTTCGGGCACGTCTTCAAGATCGTGTCCTACGCCTTCCTCTACCAGAACGTCTTCGTGGCGGCGATCCGCGAGCCCTACCAGCAGCTGCAGCAGAGCGAGGAACGGTTCCGGGCCCTGACGGACCTCTCCTCGGACTGGTACTGGGAGCAGGACCGCAATTTCCGCTTTACCAAGTTCTCCGAGGGCAGTTCTGCGGTAAAGGTTCATGCCATGTTGGGCCACACGCGCTGGGACGGCCTGCCGGTGATCGGCGTGAGCGAGGCGCAGTGGCGCGCGCATCGCGAGACGCTGGCACGCCATGAGCCGTTCCGCAACTTCGTCTACCAGATCGAGGTTGCCCCGGGCGAGCTGCGGGTGTTGTCGGCCAGCGGCACACCGGTGTTCGACGACGAGGGGGTCTTCGTGGGTTACCGCGGCGTCGGTAGCGACATCACCGAACGGCGCGCTGCCGAGCAGCAGATCGAGTTCCTGGCGCAGCACGATGCACTGACGGGCCTGCCCAACCAGTACCAGCTCCAGCAGCGTTACACGCAGATCACCCGTCCGCCCGTTGCACCCGAGTCCAAGGCCGCGCTGTTGCTGCTGGACCTCGACAACTTCAAGGCCATCAACGACAGCCTGGGCCACGAGGCGGGCGACGCGCTGCTGCGCAAGGTGGCGCAGCGACTGCTGGGGGGCGTCCGCGAGTCGGACATCGTATGTCGCCAGGGCGGAGATGAGTTCTACGTGCTGATGCCCGACGTCCGGGACACCGACCGGGTGAGTGCGCTGGCCGCCAAGCTGATGGAGCGCCTGCAGCAGCCGTTCGAAATCAATGGCCAGGAGATCGTGACCACGGCATCGATGGGCATCGTCATCCATCCCGACGATGGCACCGACCTGGAAACCCTGCGGCAGAAGGCGGACGTGGCGATGTACCACGCCAAGGAGGCCGGGCGCAACATCTACCGCTACTTCGACGCCACAATGAACGCCGAGGCCGCCGAACACCTGAACCTGCGCAACGGCCTGCGCCGCGCGATGGAACGCGGCGAACTGTTCCTCCACTACCAGCCCCAGCTCGATCTCGCCAGTGGCGCCGTCGTGGGCATGGAAGCCCTGCTGCGCTGGCGTCATCCGGATCTTGGCCTGGTTTCACCGGCCCGTTTCATTCCGCTGGCCGAAGAGAGTGGCCTGATCGTGCCCATCGGCGCCTGGGTGTTGCAGGAAGCCTGCCGTCAGGCCGTGGCCTGGCAGCGGGCAGGCCTGCCGCCGCTGACGATGGCGGTCAACATGTCGGCCGTGCAGTTCCGCCGCGGTGACGTGGAACAGATTGTGGAGCAGGCGCTGGCCGACACCGGGCTGGCGCCGCAATGGCTGGAGCTGGAGCTCACCGAATCCATCCTGCTGCAGAACGTCGAAAGTGTCCTGGCCATGGTGCAGCGCCTCAAGCGCAAGGGTGTGCGGCTGTCGATCGACGACTTCGGTACCGGATATTCCAGCCTGTCCTACCTCAAGCGTTTCGACATCGACAAGCTCAAGATCGACCAGAGTTTCGTACGTAACCTGGCCAGCGATCCGGATGATGCGGCCATCGTACGGGCCGTGATCCAGATGGCGCGCAGCCTGGGCCTGCGCACCATTGCCGAGGGCGTGGAGGACGAGGCCATGGTGGCCAGCCTCTGCCGCTTTGGTTGTGACGAGGTGCAGGGCTACCTGCTCGGTCGTCCCATGCCGGCGGAGCAGATGGAGGACTACCTGCGTCGGGCGGTCGCGCGGCCGATCTGCGCGGCGTCAACGCTGGCGGTTTGACAGGCAACTGGCCGGGCAGACGTGCAAACGGGCCTGTGTGCCGTTAAGCAAAACATGACCTCGAAATAAAGCATAACTTGGCCAAATACACGCGATTTCAGCGGGCTCGACGAAGTTTGTTAAAGCATAACTTGGCCGATCAGACAGAAATAAAGCATAAAGTGGCCAAAGCAATCTGATCCGCTGCAAACCCCGGGCAAGGCGGATTTGGGATTCTGCTTGGCAGCGACTGCTATCGGCTCGGGGACCGATGAAACCAAGATTCCTATACAGCGATCGTCGCGGAGCCGTTACCTTCGACAACTCGACATCTTGATTTGGTACCTGACGTCCGTAGATCAATCAAAGATCACTTTGGATTTGATCAGGTCATCCCTGGCTTCCTCAATTGCGGATAGGTGAGCAAGCCGGAACGCGTCCATCGTCATACGCTCAGCCCGCACCGAAAGACTCACTGCAGCAATCGCTCGGTCATTTGCGTTCGTAATCGGCAAGGCGAGCGATCGCACACCCATTTCCAGTTCCTCGTCACACTCCGCCCAACCGTTAGTGCGGCAACGTTCCACGCTTCTCACGGCGGATTCGATATCGTCAACAGTATTCGGCGTCCATTTGCTCATTGGCGTAGCCGCCAATCGATCAACGACCTCTTCGGCAGTCATCTTAGAGAGCACAGCGCGTCCTATGGCAGAGCAGAAAACCGGGAGCGTGGATCCAATACCTAGACCCGTCGAAAGGGTGCGGCGGCCGGTTGATCTCGCGATGATCAACACTTCGGTATCTAGCAGCACACCAATAGATGCTGACTGGCGTGTACGTTCAGCGAGCTTGTCG
>DALYHW010000264.1:0-3882 GCA_031970695.1 Hylemonella sp. | reverse complement strand
GCCTGGTAGTAGGGCTTGGCGCCCTTGAAGCTGGGCAGGAAGCTGTGGTGGATGTTGATGGCCTTGCCCGAGAGCTTGCGGCACAGGTCGTCGCTCAGCACTTGCATGTAGCGCGCCAGCACCACGAGTTCGGCCCCTTCGGCCTGCACCACCTCGTACTGCTTGGCCTCGGCCTGCGGCTTGGTGGCGGCCGTCACCGGGATGTGGTGGAAGGGCACGTTGTAGCTGGCGGCCAGCTGGTAGAAGTCGCGGTGGTTGGAGACGATGGCGCGGATGTCGATCGGCAGCAGGCCGATCTTCCAGCGGAACAGCAGGTCGTTGAGGCAATGGCCTTCCTTGCTGACGAAGAGCACGGTGCGCATGGCCTGGTCGGCCGGGTGCAGGCTCCACTGCATCTGGAACGGATCGGCGAAGAGCTTAAGCTGAACCTGCAGGTCCTCATAGGTCACCTGGCCGCAGGAGAACTGCACGCGCATGAAAAACAGGCCAGTGGCGTGGTCGTTGTACTGGGCGGCTTCTTCGATGTTGCCGCCGCGCTCGAGCAGGAAACCGGAGACGGCGTGCACGAGGCCCAGGCGGTCCGGGCAGGAGAAGGTGAGGATGTAGGCTTGGCTCATAAGACCCTTGGTGGCAGGTGTGGGGAATCGATGCCTGCGGCGCGCTTTTGGCGCGCGCAGGGATCCATTGTCTCAATTTCCGCGGCGTCCACGCCCCGCCCATGCCCCCGGGGGCATAAGTTCAGGCCGTATTCTGGTCCACCCAGGCCAGATAGGCCGCGTGGCCGGCGGTGACAGGCAGCTGGATGATCTCCGGGGTCTCGTAAGGGTGGTGTGCGCGGATGTGGGCCTCCAGCTGTGGCCACAGCGCCGCCCGGGTCTTGATGCTGAGCAGCCATTCGGGTTCGTCGTGCGCCTGGTCCTGCCAGACGTAGAAGCTGCGCACCGGCTGCAGCTGCACGCACGCCGCCAGGCGTGCCTGCACCAACTGGCGTGCCAGTGTGGCGGCTTCGGTCTCGCTGGCCAGGGCGGTCTGGACCACGCAGTAGGCTTCGCAGGAGGGTGTTGTCATCGCAGGCTCCCCGGTGGATGCGGTTGATGCGGCGATACTAAGCGCTGTTCACCCGTCCCTATGCAAGTGCGTTTCTACCTGCGCGTGGCCGCCACGCTGCTGCTGGCCCTGGCGGCCGCCCTGCTGTGCCGCTGGCTGCATACCCCGCTGCCCTGGATCCTCGGACCCCTGCTGGCGACGGGCATGGCGACCGTGCTGCGCGCGCCCACCGAAAGCTGGACGCCCCTGCGCAACATCGGCCAGTGCACCATCGGCATCGCCCTCGGCCTGTACTTCACGCCCCAGGTCACGGCGCTGGTGCTGGGCCTGTGGTGGGTGATCGCGCTGGGCATTGCCTGGGCGCTGGCCCTGGGATGGGGATTCGGGCTGTGGCTGCACCGCCTGAACACCCGCCACATCCCGGGCGGGCTCAACCGTGCCACCACGTGGTTTGCCGGTGCCATCGGCGGCGCCTCGGAGATGACGCTGCTGGCCGAGCGTGCCGGTGGCCGCACCGACCTGGTGGCGTCCGCGCACAGCATGCGCTTGTTGCTGGTCACGGTGCTCATTCCCTTCGGCATGCAGTTCAGCGGCCTGCACGGGCTGGACCTGCTGCCACCGGCCGTGCGCGTGGTGCATGCGCCGGGCCTGCTGCTGCTGTTCCTGCTCGCGGGGCTGGGCGCCTGGGTGCTGGCGCGGCTGGACCGGGCCAATCCTTGGTTCCTCGGCGCATTGCTGGTGGCCATGGGGTTCACCATGGCTGACATCCAGCTCTCGGCCTTGCCGGTCTGGCTGTCCAACACGGCGCAGCTGTTCATCGGCGTGAGCCTGGGCGTGCGCTTCACGCCGGCCTTCGTGCACACGGCGCCGCGCTGGCTGGCCACCGTGGCGCTGGGCACGCTGGGCCTGCTGGCCCTGTGCGCACTGCTGGCGCTGGGCATGGCCTGGCTCACCGGCCTGCACCCGGCCACCCTGGTGCTGGCCACGGCGCCGGGCGGCATTGCCGAGATGTCCATCACCGCCAAGGTGCTGCAGCTGGGGGCGCCGGTGGTCACGGCCTTCCAGGTCTGCCGCCTGATCGCCGTGCTGCTGCTGGTGGAGCCGCTGTTTCGCTGGCGGCACGGCCAGCTGCGCTGACCGGCAGGAAAACCGGCCTCAGTGCCGGAAGCGGTTGTCGCGTGCGTAGAGGGCCAGGTCCACTAGCCGCAGGCCCGCGTGGTCGCTGGGCTGGTAGCTGGCGCGCAGGCCGGCGATGTCCAGGGCGCCGGCCTTGTAGATGCCTTGCACGAAGCTCTCGCGGGTCGGGTTCGGGCCGGCGAGCCGCAGCGCCTGGACCAGCGCCCTGGCCGTCAGATAGCCCTCCAGGCTGCCGTAGGAGTAGTCCACGCCGGGCTTATAGCGCTTGAACACGTCCTGGTACTCGCGCGTCAACTCGGTCTTGCGCTCCCAGGGGCTGGGCAGCACCTGGGCAAACAGCATGCCGTGGGCCAGCTCGCCCAGATGCCGGGCCAGCTGGGTGGAGCCGGAGTTGACCGCCAGGAAGGGCGTCGGGCTGCCCTTGGCACGGACCAGCCGGATCAGTTTCTCGTACACACCGGCGCTGCCGTGGTTGACCACGCCCTGCAGGTTGGCTAGGGCGATGCGACCGGCCATGGCCTCGAGTTGCGCGTCCGTGATGTCCGACTTGAAGGGCAGGTCCAGTGCCAGCTCCAGTCCCAGTTCCTGGCACAGGCGCCGGAAGTTCTCCAGGTGCTGCAGACCCACCTCGGAGTCGGCGCGGAAGAAGGCCACGCGTTTGCCGCCGGTCGCGCGGACGTAGTTCAGCAGGACACGGAACTCGTCACGGTGTTCTGCGCGCACCGGAAACACCAGCGGCTGGTGCGGCCGGCGCAAGGTGGGGGACCCGGCCATGGGGCCGAAGAAGGGCACCTTCAGCTCGTTGACCACGGTCATCACGGCGTTGGAGGGGCCGCCCTCGATCGAGCCGAACAGGATGAAGACCTTGTCCTCGCTGATGAGCTTGCGCGTGTTGGCCTCGGCCTGGCTAGTCTGGTTGTTGTCGTCCAGCGTCTTGAGCACGATCTGGCGGCCGTTGACGCCGCCACGGGCGTTGACTTCCTGCAGGTGGCTGTGGATGCCGTCGAGTACCGCCATGCCGTACTCGTTCTTGCCGCCCTGCAAGGTGATGGACTGGCCGATCAGGATCTCCCGGGGGGAGACGCCGTTCTGGGCGTGGGACAGGCTGGCCAGCAGGAGCAGGCCGCCCAGCAGCAGGGCCGGGCGTGAGGCGTGGAGGAGGCGGCCGAACAGCATGTCTGAATCCCAAGGGTGTTGATGGGGCCAGACTAACGGGAAATGCCCCGTCTGTCTGTGAGCGAGGTCACGTTCGGGGGCTGCGCAGGCGCATCGTGTCGCCGCGTGTGCACTATGTCACGCGGCTGGACGGCACCTCAGTGCACGTACAGCGGAATATTGGCCAGCTCGGCGTACTGCGCCAGGGTGTCTTCCACCTCTTCCTGCGTCGGGCTCCTGCGTTGCCACTCGGCCAGGCGCTGCTGGAACAGCTCGGCCCAGGAGCCGTCGAGGTAGATTTCGCGGCCGGCCCGCTTGTCGACGATCTCGAAACCGTGGCGCACCAGCACCGGCTGGCCGGCCTTGCCCGCTTCGGCGGACGCGCTGTCGCCAGCGGCCAGCAGGTGGGTCACGATGAAGGCGTCGGAGTCGTACAGGGTGTGCATGGTGCGGTCTTCCTCAATAGCTCCCAGCTGAGGTCGCCGCGGCGCGTTTCAAGAGCGCTCAGGGCGCCTCGCTGGCGCGCCATTGCTGGTCGATGAA
>DALYHW010000263.1:0-3956 GCA_031970695.1 Hylemonella sp. | reverse complement strand
GACGATGATCCACTCGCCATTGTCCTCACCCTCCATGCGCGGCTTGTTGAACCCGGCATCGCGCACGGCGTCGCGCACGCTGGCGGCCAGGGCTTTGGTCTGGCGGTTCGACGTACCGGACGCAATGACCACCCGCTCGAACAGCGGCGATAGCTTCTCGGTATTGAACACCTGGATGTCCTGGGCCTTCACGTCCTCCAGGCCATCGACGATGGCGCGCTGGAGTTTCTGGATATCTTTCTTGGCGGCGGTTTCAGTGGTCATCAATTGGCCCGGTAGAGGTGATTTTGTTCAATATAGCGCGCAACGGCGGGACTGACCAGTGGTGCAATGCCCTGCCGGCTGGCCACGCGGGCGCGAATGCCGGTGGCGCTGATGTCCATGACCGGCATCTGCAAGGCTCGAAAACGCCCGCTCATCTGCGCCGGCGGCGTGAACCTGACTTCCTGGCCGGTCAGCATGTCCCGGTCAGCTACACAAATTATAGCAAGCCGCACGATCTCTTCCCAGTTCCGCCAGCTGGGCAGCACATCGGCCTGGTCCTTGCCCATGACAAGGTAGAGCTCTGCCTCGGGATGCTCTGCGTGCAGTTCGCGCAGGGTGTCCAGCGTGTAGGAGGGTCCGGCCCGGCGGATCTCGCGGTCGTCCAGCACCACGCCCTGGAGGCCTTCGAAGGCCAGCTGGCTCATGGCAAGGCGATGGCCGGCATCCGTCAGCGGCCGGGCCTTGTGCCAGGCCTGGCCCGTGGGCAGGATGTGGAGTTCATCCAGCTGCAGCTGCGTCAGCGCGGCCCCGGCAAGCGCACGGTGCGCCAGATGGGGCGGGTCGAAGGCCCCGCCAAACATGCCCAGCTTGCGGATCGTCAAGGCCGGTACTCCCGGCGGGCCGTCGCAGCACGGCGTTTTGCCCCGGGGGCGTTCAATCCCATTCGCTGGACTGCAAGTCGCGAGCAGCAGGCGCTCGGAAGGCTCATACCCAATCGCGCCGCGGCAGGAAACGGGTGTACAGCGCCTCCTCGGGCGACCCCGGTTGCGGCTGCTGCTGGTACGACCAGCTGACCAGAGGCGGCATCGACAGCAGAATCGATTCGGTCCGGCCGCCGGATTGCAAGCCGAAATGCGTACCGCGGTCCCACACCAGGTTGAACTCGACGTAACGGCCGCGGCGATACAGCTGGAAATTGCGCTCGCGCTCGCCGTAGGCCGTGGCCTGGCGCCGCTCCACGATCGGCAGGTAGGCGGACAGGAAGGCGTCACCCACCGCGCGCAGCATGGCAAAACTGCCCTCGAAGCCCAGCTCGGAGAAATCGTCAAAGAACACCCCGCCCACGCCCCGCTGCTCGTTGCGGTGCTTGAGGCAGAAGTAATCGTCACACCAGGCCTTGAAGCGCGGGTACTTGTCGTCCCCGAACGGCCGCAACGCGTCGCGGCAGACCGTGTGAAAGTGCACGGCGTCCTCCTCGAAACCGTAATACGGCGTGAGGTCCATGCCGCCACCGAACCAGCACGCCTCCTGGCCATTGGCGGCGCGCGCCGAGATCATGCGGACATTCATGTGCACGGTGGGCACGTAGGGATTGCGCGGGTGAAACACCAGCGAGACGCCCATGGCCTCGAACGGCGCGCCAGCGAGCTCCGGCCGGTGCTGGGTAGCCGAGGGCGGCAGCCGCGGGCCGCGCACGTGGGAGAAGCCGCAACCTGCCCGCTCGAAAACATGGCCGTTTTCCAGGATCTTGGTCAGGCCCTCCCCCTGCAACGCCTCACCTGGTGCCTTTTGCCAGGCATCGGCAAGGAAACTGGCCCCGTCGATGGCGGTGATGGCATCGGTGATGCGTTGCTGCAGGCCACGCAGGTAATCGCGCACGGCCGTCACGTTGTTGCTGGTCTCGCTGGAATTGCTCATGCTCATTTCACTATCGTTTCTTCACGCGGCACGCTGGCGTCGAGCAGCCGGATCGGCGCCGCATTGGCCGGACGACAACCGACCGCCCCCTCGAGGCTGGCCGCGATGCGTGCGAAATCGTGGGTCTCGTCCCCGGTGAGCTGCAGGAAATCGGTCACCGTCACCTCCCGCCGCGCGTAATTGACCTTGACCAGGCCTAGCGGCACCCCCGCCTGCACCGCGGTGCGGTAAAAGCCGCTGCGCCAGCCCGGAATGTGCTTGCGGGTGCCTTCCGGGGCGAGGGCCAGCCAGAAATACTCGCCACGCGCGCGCGCGGCCTGGATCTGCGCCACGGTGTCGCCCACCACGCCTTTGGACGACGTGCGCTCGACCGGAATGCCCCCGAGGTAGCGGAGCCAGCGACCGAACACGGGAATGCGGAACAGGCTGTCCTTGCCCCAGAAGCGCACAGGGATGCCAACGGCCCACTTGACCGTGACGAGGTTCACGAAGTCCCAGTTGCTGGTGTGCGGATAGACCGCCAGCACCCCCTGCAAGGCCGGCAGCCCGTGGAAATGAACGGTCCAGCCCATGCGCCGCAACAGCCAGCGCGCGATGGCGCTGCCGGGGAACTGGACCGGATGCGGGCCGGGGAAATCGTTCGTGGACATCCGCCGAGGCTCAGCCCTTGAGGGCACGGTAGCCGATGTCGCGGCGGTATTGCATGCCATCGAAATGGATGCCCTGCGCCAGTTCGTAGGCGCGCTGCTGCGCCTGACGGGTGGTGTCGCCCAGCGCGGTGACGCACAGCACGCGCCCGCCGGTCACCGTCACCCGCCCGTCCTTGAGCGCCGTCCCCGCGTGGAACACGACACCCTCTTCCGTATCGGCCGGCAACCCGGTGATGACATCGCCCTTGCGCGGGTTCATGGGATATCCGTGCGCCGCCATCACCACCCCCAGGGCGATGCGGCGGTCCCAGTCCAGCTCGACCTGGTCAAGCCTGCCGTCGGTGGCGGCCAGCATCACGTCCACCAGATCACTCTTGAGACGCATCATGATGGGCTGGGTCTCGGGGTCACCCATGCGGCAGTTGAATTCCAGCGTCTTGGGCGCGCCGTTGGCATCGATCATGAGGCCGGCATACAGGAAACCCGTGTAGGGGATGCCGTCCTTCTCCATGCCCTTGATGGTGGGCAGGATGATCTCGCGCATGGCGCGGGCATGCACCTCCGGCGTGACCACGGGCGCCGGCGAATAGGCCCCCATGCCGCCCGTGTTCGGGCCCTGGTCGGCGTCGAGCAGGCGCTTGTGGTCCTGGCTGGTCGCCAACGCCACCACATTCTTGCCGTCGCACAGCACGATGAAGCTGGCTTCCTCGCCCTGCAGGAACTGCTCGATCACGACACGCGCGCCACCTTCGTTGTGCGTCACGCCGAGCTTGTTGTCCCGCAGCATGAAGTCGACCGCCTCGTGCGCCTCGGCCAGGGTCATGGCCACCACGACGCCTTTGCCGGCCGCCAGGCCATCGGCCTTGACCACGATGGGCGCACCCATCTTGTCCACGTAGGCGTGGGCGGCCGTGGCGTCGGTGAACGTGTCGTATTCGGCCGTGGGAATGCCGTGACGCTTCATGAAGGCCTTGGAGAAAGCCTTGGAGCTTTCCAGCTGTGCGGCCGCACGGGTGGGGCCGAAGATACGCAGCCCATGGGCACGGAACTCGTCCACCACGCCCGCGGCCAGTGGCGCTTCGGGCCCGACCACGGTCACACCGATCTTTTCCTGCTGCGCCCACTCACGCAGCGCCTTCACGTCGGTGATGGGCACGTTGACCAGGCGCTTGTCACGCGCCGTGCCGCCATTGCCCGGTGCGACGTAGACCATCTGCACCTTGCTGGACTGGGCCAGTTTCCAGGCCAGCGCGTGTTCCCGGCCGCCGCCACCAATAACCAATACCTTCATAGCAAACCTTATCTCGCCTTCAACCCGGCATGCGGGCACTCAAACCTACCAAACCCAGGGGGCACCGCGGAACCGGCTTTGCCGGGCCGCTGGCGCCGCCCCCTTGAGGGGGT
>DALYHW010000262.1:0-3967 GCA_031970695.1 Hylemonella sp. | reverse complement strand
GCAGCGGATTGAAAATCCGCGTGTCGGTGGTTCGATTCCGCCCCAGGCCACCAAACATGTGTCCGACGAGGTTCGTTGGAGTCCGAAAAGCCCTTTGTCATCAATGACTTAGGGCTTTTTTCATTCCAGATTGGTCCGAGTTGGTCCGATCCGATCCACGCGCCGTTGCAGAAGATTTTGCGGAAGGTCCAAAAACCTTCGCGCGATCTTCGCAGCGCAGGAGGCCACAAGATGGCTGTGGAGCAGATCAAGGGTGACCGGGCGATCCGGGCCCTCCAGCCCGGAGCAGGGCGACTCAACGACGGGGGCGGGCTGTACCTGGTGCCGTACGCCTGGGGCGACACCCACGCGTGGCGCCTGGACTACACGCTGGACGGCAAGCGCAGAACGCTTAGCCTCGGCACTTACCCCAAAGTCGGGCTCGAGGAGGCCCGCCAGAAGGCCCGTGAGGCCTGGTCGAGCCTGGCCCAAGGGGTTGACCCCATGCGGCAGCGGCAAGCTCTCAAACGTGACCGCAAGGCGCGGCAGGAGGATGTCCGTCGCGCCCGGGCTGGTGAACCTCCTCTCGGCAGCTTCGAGGAGATCGCCCGCCGCTGGTTCGAGGTCAAGAAGGCGCAGTGGATGGATTCGTACAGTTCGAAGATCATCCGGAGGCTTGAACTCCACGCCTTCCCGCGCTTCGGGCACCTGCCTATCGGCGACATCACGCCGAAGACGGTACTCGAGGCCTGCCGTGCGGTGGAGCGCAACGAAACCCTGGAAACCGCCCATCGGCTGCGTGAGCACTGCGGGCGGGTGTTTCGGTTCGCGATCGCGGAGGGCATGGACCTGCGGGACCCTTGCCAAGACATCCGGGACGCCCTGCGGCAACCGGTCGTGAGGCACCATGCCGCTATCGTCAAGCCTGAGCCGCTGGCCACCTTGCTTCGGGCCATCGACGGCTACGGCGGCACTTTCGTCGTGAAGTCAGCCTTGCGCTTGGCCCCCATGCTCATGCTGCGGCCCGGGGAATTGCGGCAGGCGCGCTGGGAGGAGTTCGATCTGGACCACGGGCAATTCCTGGTGCCTTCGGCTCGACTGAAGCGCGTCAAGCGGGAGAAGGCCGAGGGGCAGCCACACTTCGTACCGCTGCCCAAGCAGGCCGTGGCGATCTTGGAGGCGCTGTACAAGCACACGGGGCACACCGGCTTGGTGTTCCCTGCCGAGAACCGCCCTGGGCGCTTCCTGTCAGAAAACACGTTGAACGCTGCGCTGCGTGCCCTGGGCTTCGGCGCCGATACCGCTACAGCCCACGGCTTCAGGGCCACGGCGCGCACGTTGATCGTCGAAGTGCTGGAGATCCCTGAGTCGGTAGTCGAGATGCAACTCGACCACGCGGTGAAGGACGCCAACGGCACGGCGTACAACCGCGCGGAGTTCATCGTGCGTCGCATCGAGATGATGCAAGCCTGGGCGGACTACCTGGACGACTTGAAGGCAGGTAAGGCGCGCCTGAGTCATCCAGCCTTGCCGGCGTTCCGACCCGTGACTCAGCGGGCGCTGACCGCCAACACCTGATCGCCAGCCCCAGGCCACCACGTCGCCGTGGACTGTGTTCGCTTGTGCCGGCCCTACATGGGAGGCCGGCCGGTGGCGGCACACATCGCGTTGCATGGCCAAGTATGGAGTTGCAACCGCCCGCACTTGGGTGCCGAAACCTGTCTGTCGGCGACGGGCGGGCGGTCAACCCTGCGCTCTGACGACGTGACTCAGTGACCCACGAATCTCGTTGGCTGAGCACAGAGTTTGTCCGATTGGTCCATTTGGTTCGTTCAGGATTTCCAGGAACAAACTGTTCCTCTGTTCCGGCGACACAAACGACCGGTCAAACGCGTGGTCACTGCTCCACTTGGTACATGTTCCCGAGAGCGGACTTCTCGGGGACTCCACCAACAGAGAGCTACTCCACGATGGCCATTCACCAAATCGCCAGCGCCAGGACCATCCAAGTCCTGAAGCCGCATGTTCGCCGACTGAATGACGGCAATGGCTTGCACATCCGCCAAGCTTTGACAGGACGGAAAACTTGGTACCAAGACTACACGTTTCAAGGGAAGCGGAATTCCATCTCCTTGGGTCACTTTCCTGAGCTCGAGCTGAGCGAAGCCCGTGACAAGTCTGTAGAGGTCCGCCGGCTAGTCGCACAGGGCATTAACCCCGCCGTTGCGCGAAAGGAGGCCAAGCAGTTCAGCGTCGATCTGACTCACCCGCAAGCGTTCCAGACGATCGCCGAGCGGTGGTTCGCCATCCAAGCGGCGGAGTGGTCTCAAGGTCACGCCGAGAAGACCGCAGTGCGACTGGCTGCTCACGTCTATCCGGCGCTTGGGAATCGGGTGATTCGCACCGTGGAGACGAAGGAGGTGACAGCGCTGGTCGAGGCCCTTTGCGAGGCCGGCACGATCGACACTGCAAAGCGCGTGCTGAGCATTTGCCGTCGTGTGTGCGACTACGCTGTTGCCAAAGGCTGGGCCACGAGTAACCCGTGCCACGCGGTCAAGGAGGTGATTCCCGCCAAGGTCACTGTCCACCATGCGGCCGTCACGACCCCGAAGGATCTGCGCGAGCTGTTGCACCGCATCTCACGCTTGCGCGCAAAGTTTGTCGTCCAGTGCGCTGTGAAGCTGACCATGCTGGCCTTGCTGCGCTCAGCAGAACTGCGGTTGGCAACGTGGAAGGAAATCGACCTTGACGGCAAGGTGTGGGTGATCCCTGCGACCCGCATGAAGAGCGATCCGGACCGCAAGGCGAATGACGGGCCTCACACCGTGCCCCTGTCATCGCAGGCTGTGGAGATCCTCCGCGAACTCAAGCAGGTCACGGGGCACTTGCAATACGTCTTTGCTGGCCAGGGCTACAAGAACCCGACGATCTCCGGCAACACGATCAACAACGCGCTTCGCCGGTCTGGCATCTCGACGAGTGAGGAGCAGACCGCGCACGGCTTCCGGGCAACGGCCCGAACCATGTTGGTGGAGCAACTGAAGTTCGAGGCGGACTGGGCCGAGCTGCAGCTTGATCATGTCGTGAAGGACGCCAACGGCGAGGCCTACAACCGCACTCAGATGCTGCCAGAGCGTGCCCTGATGATGCAGAAGTGGGCCGACTATCTGGATTGGCTGCAGCAGCAAACCCCGAGTGCGTTGGCGCCGATTGGTGGCGTTGCCGTGCCCGTTCACCTGCGCTGGTCGAAGGACGTGCCCCCGAGCATCCCGCTCGCCCCTGGTGGTGAGATTCCGCTCCAGTGGATCCATACCGAATCCGTGGCGAATGCGTCGCCTGACGTCTGCGGAAGTACCTCCTGATTCACAGGTGCGATATCGCACTCGCACCACCTTTTCAATCGACGCAGAGGAGATCAAGATGATCATCCGCAAGTCCAAGCAGCAGTACGCCTTGTACCGGTACGGTGGCGTATCCGATGGCAAAAACATTGAGGTCCGAATCGGCAACGTGCCTATCGGTACGAAGCCCGAATGTGTTCCCCACGAGATCGTCCTGGACCTGACGCCGCGGGAACTCGGGGAGTTGAAGGACGTGCTCTCGAAGGATGAGCGCGAACTCCTCGAACTGAAGGTGGCTTCTGCCGAGGTCGACCTGAAGACGATCGACGAGGCGGTCAGAACGGGCGCGCTTGATGGTCAAGCGGCCATGAACTTGGGCGTGGCTGCGAAGGCGTTGCTCAAGACGCTGTCGAAGTCGAAGCCCCAGGTCGGTTCCGTGGATGACATGTCGGTGACGAATGTCCCGGTGACATCGGCTCCGTGATCCGACGACATCGTTCGCTGTGACGAGGTCGAGGTAGTCATCGATCCCGATGGCACATCACGACTCCGCTGCCTACTGATCGACTACGCCGGTATCTCGGCTCCTTCCTAGCCAGCCTACCCGTATACGCCTGCGGCGATACGGGGCTGGTGAGGGGCGGCGC
>DALYHW010000261.1:0-3971 GCA_031970695.1 Hylemonella sp. | reverse complement strand
GTCGCCGGTCTGCCCCCGTTACTTTTACCCTCTGAAAAACCAAAGAGACATGGCCACCATTCCGATCACCATCCGCGGCGCCGAGAAGCTCAAGGCCGAGCTGCATCGCCTGAAGACGGTCGACCGTCCCACCGTCATCAACGCCATCGCCGAGGCGCGTGCCCAGGGTGACCTGAGCGAAAACGCCGAATACGACGCCGCCAAGGATCGCCAGGGCTTCATCGAAGGCCGCATCCAGGAGATTGAAGGCAAGCTGTCGGCCGCCCAGGTGATCGATCCGTCCGCCGTGGATGCAGGTGGCAAGGTCGTGTTTGGTGCCACCGTGGAGCTCGAAGAAGAGGATTCTGGTGACGCCGTGACCTACCAGATCGTGGGAGAGGACGAAGCCGACCTCAAGCAGGGGCTGATCAACGTCAGCAGCCCGATTGCCCGGGCACTGATCGGCAAGGAAGAGGGCGACACGGCCGAGGTGCAGGCGCCGGGTGGTGTCAAGCGCTACGAGATCGTGGCTGTTCACTATCGCTGACGCACGGTTGCCGGGCATGCGCGCAGTACTGGATCGCCTGCCATTGTGGGCCGCCACGCTCTGGTGGGGCAGCCTTGCCACCGTCGGGTTCCTGGTCGTGCCCCTGCTGTTTGTCCATCTGCCGACACCGGCCATGGCCGGGGCCATGGCGGCCCGCCTGTTCACGGCCCAGACCTGGCTGTCGGTCGTCTGTGCCGTGCTGATCCTGCTGGCGTCCCGCCCGGCTGCAGAGGAGGGCGACGCAAGGCCGGCGCCCCTGGCAGCGGTGCGCCTTTACGTCATCGGGGGGCTGCTGCTGGCGCTGCTGGTGGAGTTTGCCGTGGCGCCGCGTATCGTGGCGCGCGAGAACCTGGCGCTCTGGCACAAGGTCGGCAGTGGCATGTATGTCCTGCAGTGGGTCTGCGCGATGGTGACCCTCTGGAGGCTGGGACGCAGGGCCTGATCCGGGCGCCTCAGGCCTGACCGCGCTTCTTGACGCTGGTCTGCTTGGGTTTGGCGCGCTTGATCTTTCCGCCGGGTGTCAGGCGCTGATTGCCCAGTACCCGCAGAACCTTGACCTCGGGTCGCTGGCCACCCTTTTTGCTGAACTTGAGTACCTTGACGTCGCGCGGGCCGGGCTTGCGGTCCTCGTCCTCGGTCCGCTCCTTGACCGGCTTGGGGCGCCAGAGCACGAGCAGCTTGCCAATGTGCTGGATCGGGGCGGCGTTGAGCTCTTCGGCCAGGGCCTGGAAGATGGTTTCGCGTGCGGTCCGGTCATCGGAGAAAACGCGAACCTTGATCAGGCCGTGTGCCTTCAGGGCGGCGTCGGTTTCCTTCTTGACGGCGGCCGTCAGGCCGTCGCTGCCGATCATGACGACCGGATCGAGGTGATGGGCCTCGGCGCGGAATTCCTTGCGTTCGGCGGGGGTCAGTTGGATCGCTGGCATCTGGGTATTATCCCCTTTAAGTGACGGGTTCAGGCCGGTTGCTACCGTAGAAAGTACAAATGAAAGTCCAAACCAAGAGCAAGAAGGTCAACAAGGCGTGGCTCAACGACCACGTCAACGACCCCTACGTCAAGCTGGCGCAGAAAGAGGGGTATCGGGCGCGGGCGGCCTACAAGCTCAAGGAAATCGACGAGACCCTGCGCTTGGTGCGGCCTGGACAGCTGGTGGTGGACCTTGGCTGTGCGCCCGGCGCCTGGAGCCAGTACCTGCGCCGGCGTATGGCGCCCCAGGGTGCCGCGGTGGGTGAGCTCAAGGGCACCATCATCGGACTCGACCTCCTGCCCATGGAGCCCATCGAAGGCGTCCAGTACATCCAGGGAGACTTTCGCTCCGCCGAGGTGCTGGCCCAGATCGAAGCCCTGCTGCAGGGACGCCAGGCCGATCTGGTGGTGTCGGACATGGCGCCCAACCTCTCCGGGGTGGCATCGGTCGATGCGGCACGGGTGGAGGAACTGGTCGAGCTGGCCATCGACTTCTGCCACCACCACCTCAAGCCATCGGGTGCGCTCGTGGCCAAGGTTTTCCATGGCAGCGGTTACAACGAACTGGTTCAACTGTTCCGCGCCAGTTTCCAGACGGTCAAACCGCTCAAGCCCAAGGCCTCGCGCGACCGCTCGTCCGAGACCTTTCTGATCGGTGTCGGTCTGAAGCCGCAGGCTGCCGCCTGAAGGCGGGTCGTAGCCGGCAAATACCGGCGTCTGGTGCGGGAACCGCCCCTAATTCCCTTGTGGAATCAATGGCCGAAGCAGGCAAAATCAATCGGCTAGCGCCTTGAAAGGCCTAAAATGGCATCAAGCTATGGGTTTGCGGGGCGTGTCTGCCCCTTCTGGAGTTGCACTTGAACAATCAGTGGTTTTCTAAAGTCGCCGTCTGGCTGGTGATTGCGCTTGTACTCTTCACGGTGTTCAAGCAGTTTGACACCCGCGGTGGCGGTGCGACCGGTACGCTGGGCTACTCCGATTTCCTGGAGGAAGTGCGCAGCAACCGCATCAAGAGCGCGGTGATCCAGGAGGGACCTAGCGGCACCGAGATCGTCGCCGTCACCACCGACGATCGCAAGGTGCGCACCACGGCCACCTATCTGGATCGGGGCCTGGTCGGTGACCTGATCAATAACGGCGTCAAGTTTGACGTCAAGCCGCGCGAAGAGGGCTCGCTGCTCATGACCCTGCTGGTCAGCTGGGGGCCCATGCTCCTGCTGATCGGCGTGTGGATCTACTTCATGCGCCAGATGCAGGGCGGCGGCAAGGGCGGCGCCTTCAGCTTCGGCAAGAGCAAGGCGCGCATGCTCGACGAAAACAACAACCAGGTCACCTTTGCCGACGTCGCAGGCTGCGACGAGGCCAAGGAAGAGGTCAAGGAGGTCGTGGACTTCCTGAAGGATCCCCAGAAGTTCCAGAAGCTCGGCGGCCGCATTCCGCGCGGCCTGCTGCTGGTCGGCCCGCCCGGCACCGGCAAGACCTTGCTGGCCAAGGGCATTGCGGGCGAAGCCAAGGTGCCGTTCTTCAGCATCTCGGGTTCGGACTTCGTCGAGATGTTTGTCGGCGTGGGCGCCGCGCGTGTGCGCGACATGTTCGAGAACGCCAAGAAAAATGCACCCTGCATCATCTTCATCGATGAAATCGACGCCGTGGGCCGCCAGCGTGGCGCCGGACTGGGTGGCGGAAACGACGAGCGCGAACAGACGCTGAACCAGATGCTGGTCGAGATGGACGGTTTCGAGACCAACCTCGGTGTCATCGTCGTGGCTGCCACCAATCGTCCCGACATTCTGGACGCTGCCCTGCTGCGCCCGGGCCGTTTCGACCGCCAGGTCTACGTGACGCTGCCCGATATTCGCGGTCGCGAGCAGATCCTGAACGTGCACATGCGCAAGATCCCGATCGGCCAGGATGTGAACGCCGCCATCATTGCCCGCGGCACGCCCGGCATGAGCGGTGCCGATCTGGCCAACCTCTGCAACGAAGCCGCGCTGATGGCCGCGCGCCGCAATGCACGTGTGGTCGAGATGCAGGACTTCGAGAAGGCCAAGGACAAGATCCTCATGGGCCCGGAGCGCAAGAGCATGGTCATGCCGGAGGAGGAGCGCCGCAACACGGCCTACCACGAGTCCGGCCACGCCCTGATCGGCAAGCTGCTGCCCAAGTGCGACCCCGTGCACAAGGTCACCATCATCCCGCGCGGCCGCGCGCTGGGTGTGACCATGAGCTTGCCGGAAAAGGACCGCTACAGCTACGACCGCGAATACATGCTGAACCAGATCAGCATGCTGTTCGGCGGCCGTATCGCGGAAGAGGTGTTCATGAACCAGATGACCACCGGCGCCTCCAACGACTTCGAGCGCGCCACCCACATCGCACGCGACATGGTCATGCGCTACGGCATGAGCGATGCGCTGGGCCCGATGGTCTATGCCGAAAACGAGGGCGAGGTCTTCCTTGGCCGTTCGGTGACCAAGA
>DALYHW010000260.1:0-3973 GCA_031970695.1 Hylemonella sp. | reverse complement strand
TGCAGCGCGTCTACGGCACGGCCTGGGCCAGCAAGGACGACCTGCAGAAGTACCTCACGATGCTGGAGGAGGCCGAGAAGCGCGACCACCGCAAGCTCGGCCGCGAACTCGACCTGTTCCACCTCGACGAGCATTCCCCGGGCACCGTGTTCTGGCACCCCAAGGGCTGGACTGTCTGGCAGCAGGTCGAGCAGTACATGCGCCGCGTCTACCGTGACAACGGCTACCAGGAGGTCAAGGGTCCGCAGATCCTGGACCAGAGCCTGTGGGAGAAGACCGGTCACTGGGACAAGTACCGGGAAAACATGTTCACGACCGAAAGCGAGAAGCGCCACTACGCGCTCAAGCCCATGAACTGCCCGGGCCACATCCTGATCTTCAAGCAGGGCGTCAAGAGCTACCGCGACCTGCCGCTGCGCTTCGGCGAGTTCGGCCAGTGCCACCGCAACGAGCCCACCGGCGGCCTGCACGGCATCATGCGCGTGCGCGGCTTCACCCAGGACGATGGTCACATCTTCTGCACCGAAGACCAGATCCTGCAGGAGTGTGTCGACTTCACGGCCCTGTTGCAGAAGGTCTACAAGGACTTCGGCTTCACGGACATCATCTACAAGGTGGCCACCCGCCCCGAAAAGCGCATCGGTTCCGACGCGCTGTGGGACAAGGCTGAGGCCGCCCTGATGGAAAGCCTCAAGGCCGCCAACTGCGAATACACCATCGCCCCGGGCGACGGTGCCTTCTACGGCCCCAAGATCGAATACACCCTGAAGGACGCGATCGGCCGCCACTGGCAGTGCGGCACCATCCAGGTCGATTTTTCCATGCCCGAGCGCCTGGACGCCGAGTATGTGGGGGAGGACGGCAACCGCCACCGCCCCGTCATGCTCCACCGCGCCATCCTGGGCAGCCTGGAGCGTTTTATCGGCATCCTGATCGAGGAACACGCCGGCGCGCTGCCCACTTGGCTGGCGCCGGTGCAGGTTTCCGTGCTCAATATCACCGACGCACAGGCCGATTACTGCCAGGAAATCGCCCGGAAACTGCAGAAATCTGTGCCAAATCAAGAACTTAGGGTCCAGACTGACCTGCGCAACGAGAAAATTACGTATAAAATACGCGAGCATTCGATGCAAAAGCTGCCGTATATCGTTGTCGCGGGCGACAAAGAGAAGGCAGCCGGTGCCGTCGCAGTGCGTGCCCGGGGTAACAAAGACCTCGGTGTGATGTCCCTCGAGGCCTTTGTGCAACTCATCGTGGATGACATCGCTCACAAGTCGGTTGAACCCGCTCCGCAAGGGCAGTAACTCCGGCTTTTGGCGCGCACCGGGCGGCGAACAGCCGCCTGGGGCGGCAAAGTTTTAAGGAATTGAACCATCGCTACTGAATTTCGTGATCGCCGCCAGCGCGAAGAACGCAAGCACCGCCTGAACCGTGAAATCATGGCCCCCGAAGTCCGGGTGTCGGGTCCGGAAAACGAGCCGATGGGCGTGATGAGTCTGGCTGAGGCCCTGCGACTGGCAGGCGAGATGGATGTGGATCTGGTCGAGATTGCGGCCACTGCCTCCCCTCCCGTGTGCCGCCTGGTGGACTACGGCAAGTTCAAGTACCAGGAACAGAAGAAGGCCGCCGAGGCGAAATCGAAGCAAAAGGTCATCGAGGTCAAGGAAATCAAGTTCCGGCCCGGTACTGACGATGGTGACTACAACATCAAGTTGCGCAACATCAAGCGCTTCTTGGAAGAAGGTGACAAGTGCAAGATTACCTTGCGCTTCCGTGGTCGAGAGATCACGCACCAGGAGCTCGGCATGGCTATGCTGGACCGCATGCGTGCCGATCTGGGGGACCTGATCGTGGTCGAGCAGTTCCCCAAGCTCGAAGGCCGGCAGATGATCATGATGATCGCGCCGGGCAAGAAAAAGGGCGGTGCTGCTGGTGCAGCCAAGCCCGCCGCTGAAGCGGCACAGGGTTAAGTTTTTCTCTGCGGGTTGCAAGACCGGCAGGAAATGCCGGGGAGGCGAGAGCTTTCCCGAAAAGCGTGGCGGGGCAACCCGCCGTCGCAGCGGCAGGTGTCAAAGCCCGCCGCTAACAAGTGGCTCGGGGCCAACAAGTACGCAACGGGTGTTGCGACGCCTCACGAGCACAAGGTAAAGGAGCATGTAATGCCCAAGATGAAGACCAAGAGCGCGGCGAAGAAACGCTTCCGCGTTCGTCCCGGTGGTACCGTCAAGCGCGGCCAAGCCTTCAAGCGTCACATTCTGACCAAGAAGACCACCAAGAACAAACGCCAACTGCGTGGCGCAGTGAACGTGCATGCGACCAACATGGGTCACATGGCACAGATGCTGCCCGGCCAGGGCATTTAATCAACGACGAACAAGGAGTAACACATGCCTCGCGTCAAACGTGGTGTAACGGCCCGTGCCCGTCACAAGAAAGTTCTCGCCCTTGCCAAGGGCTTCCGTGGTCGCCGCGGTAATGTCTTCCGCATCGCCAAAGAAGCGGTGATGAAGGCTGGGCAATATGCCTACCGTGACCGCCGTGCCAAGAAGCGCGTCTTCCGTCAGCTGTGGATTGCCCGTATCAACGCGGCAGCCCGTCAGTGCGGCATGACGTACAGCCAGTTCACCAACGGCCTGAAGAAGGCCCAGATCGAGATCGATCGCAAGGTGCTGGCCGACATCGCCGTGCACGACATGGCCGCTTTTGCCGGCCTCGTGGAGAAAGCCAAGGCCAAGCTGGCTGCTTGATCTGCACGCCCGGAACGCTGGCCGCAAGGCTGGCGTTCCAAGCACAAGAAACAAGGGCTGGAGCTTGCACAAAGCTTTGGCCCTTTTTCATTGCGCAGGGCGATCCGGAGAGGGCGGCACCGGCTGTCCTGTCCCGATCACTTTGCATCGCACACAGAACTGCGGGTAAGAACACATGAACGAACTGGACGCCATCGTCGCCAGCGCACAGACGGCTTTCGCGCAGGCCGCCACCCCGGCTGACCTGGAAAATGCCAAGGCCCGTTTCCTGGGCAAGACCGGCAGCATCACCGAGCTGATGAAGGGCATGGGCGCCCTGTCCGTGGAAGAGAAGAAAACCCGCGGCGCCGCCATCAACGTGGCCAAGCAGGCCATCGAGGCCGCGCTCACGGCCCGCCGCCAGGCCCTGGCCGACGCCGAGCTGCAAAAGCAGCTGCAGGCCGAGGCGCTGGACGTGTCCTTGCCCGGCCGTGCCCGCGGCATGGGCGGCCTGCACCCCGTGAGCCTCACCATGGAGCGCCTGGAGGCCATCTTCGGCTCCATGGGCTTCGAGGTGGCGCAGGGCCCCGAGATCGAGGCCGACTGGTACAACTTCACTGCGCTCAACACGCCCGAAGACCATCCCGCCCGCTCCATGCACGACACCTTCTACGTCGAAGGTGGCTCGGCCAAGGCGCCCAACCTGCTGCGCACCCACACCAGCCCGGTGCAGGTGCGCCACGCGCTGCAGCACGTGGCCGCGCACCAGGCCAAGGCCAAGGCGGGCGAGCCCATGCCCGAGATCCGCGTCATCGCTCCCGGCCGTACCTACCGCGTGGACAGCGACGCCACCCACTCGCCCATGTTCCACCAGTGCGAAGGCCTGTGGCTCGGCGAGAACGTGAGCTTCAAGGACCTCAAGTACCTCTTCACCGAGTTCTGCCGCACCTTCTTCGAGCGCGACGACCTGGTGCTGCGCTTCCGCCCCAGCTTCTTCCCCTTCACCGAGCCCAGCGCCGAGATCGACATCCAGTTCCAGAGCGGCCCGCTGGCCGGCCGCTGGCTGGAGGTGGCCGGCTCCGGCCAGGTGCACCCGAACGTGGTGCGCAACTATGGTCTGGACCCGGAGCGCTACATCGGCTTCGCTTTCGGCATGGGCCTGGACCGCTTCACCATGCTGCGTTACGGCGTGAACGACCTGCGCCTGTTCTTCGACGGCGACCTGCGTTTCCTGAGCCAATTCAAAT
>DALYHW010000259.1:0-3978 GCA_031970695.1 Hylemonella sp. | reverse complement strand
AACCCATGGCCGGCATGAACGTGGAGGAGAAGCAGGACATGTGCCGCTTCATCCTGGACATCAACGACGAGTTCGGCACGACCGTGGTGCTGATCGAGCACGACATGGGGGTGGTGATGGACATCTCCGACCGCGTGGTCGTGCTGGACTACGGCAAGAAGATCGGCGACGGCGCGCCCGACGAGGTGCGCAACAACGAGGAAGTGATCCGGGCCTATCTCGGCACGAGCCACTGACGGAGCGCACGGACATGACGATTTCCTTCTTTCTCGAAACGCTGCTCAACGGCCTGATGGCCGGCATGCTGTATTCGCTGGTGGCGCTGGGCTTTGTGCTGATCTTCAAGGCTTCGGGCGTGTTCAACTTCGCGCAGGGCGCCATGGTGCTGTTCGCGGCCCTGGCCATGGCACGTTTTGCCGAATGGGTTCCGGCCTGGACCGGCCTGGAGAGCAAGCTGCTGGCCAACGTCATAGCCTTCGTGCTGGCCGGCGCGCTGATGTTCGTGGTCGCCTGGCTGGTGGAACGGCTGGTGCTGCGCCACCTGGTCAACCAGGAGGGCGCCACGCTGCTCATGGCCACGCTGGGCATCACCTACTTCATGGAAGGCCTCGGCCAGACCCTGTTTGGCAGCGACATCTACAAGATCGACATCGGCATGCCCAAGGACCCGGTGTTTGCGTTCGACAAGATCTTCGACGGCGGCATCCTGATCAACCAGGAGGACCTGATCGCGGCCGGCATCGCGGCGGTGCTCGTGGCACTGCTGTCGCTGTTCTTCCAGAAGACGGTGACCGGTCGCGCGCTGCGCGCCGTGGCCGACGACCACCAGGCCGCACAGTCCATCGGCATTCCACTCAACCGCATCTGGGTCATCGTGTGGTGCGTGGCCGGCGTCGTGGCCCTGGTGGCCGGGATGATCTGGGGCTCCAAGCTGGGCGTGCAGTTCTCGCTGACCACGGTGGCGCTGCGCGCGCTGCCGGTGATCATCCTGGGCGGCCTGACCTCGGTGCCGGGCGCCATCATTGGCGGCCTGATCATCGGTGTGGGTGAGAAGCTGTCCGAGGTGTTCCTCGGGCCTTATGTGGGTGGCGGTATCGAGATCTGGTTTGCCTATGTGCTGGCGCTGCTGTTCCTGCTGGTCAGGCCGCAGGGTCTCTTTGGCGAAAAGATCATCGACCGGGTATGAGCAGCATGGGCGGTGAACTTTCAGTGCAGGCTAACGCGCGCATCAAGTTAGGCGCAGCGTGCCGGAACTAAAAAACTATTGATCGGTATAGAGATGTTCTACAGAGAAAACGGTCAGTTCAAGACGTCCTACGCGGCGGACCAGCAGATCTTTCCGATCCAGCAGGACCGGGTCGTCATCCTGATGTTGCTGGCGGTGGCGTTTTTCGTGGTGCCCATGCTGGCCAGCGATTACCTGTTCCGCGCCATCCTGATCCCCTTCCTGATCATGTCGCTCGCGGCACTGGGCGTGAACGTGCTGGTCGGTTATTGCGGCCAGATCTCGCTGGGCTCGGGCGCCTTCATGGCCGTCGGGGCTTACGGTGCCTACAACTTCTTCGTGCGGGTACCCGACATGCCGCTGGTGCCCGCGCTGCTGCTCGGCGGCCTGTGTGCCACGGTGTTCGGTATCCTCTTCGGCCTGCCCAGCCTGCGCGTCAAGGGCCTTTACCTGGCCGTGGCCACGCTGGCGGCGCAGTTCTTCAGCGACTGGATGTTCCTGCGGATCAAGTGGCTGACCAATGACTCCTCGTCCGGATCCGTGTCGGTGTCCGAGCTTCAGGTGCTCGGCCTGCCGATCGACAGCGCGCAGAGCAAGTACTGGTTCTGTCTCGTGGTGCTCAGTGTCATGGCGCTGCTGACCAAGAACCTCGTGCGCAGTGCCATCGGCCGTGAGTGGATGGCGATCCGCGACATGGACGTGGCCGCGGCCGTGATCGGCATTCGTCCCATGTACGCCAAGCTGAGCGCCTTTGCGGTGAGCTCCTTCATCATCGGCGTGGCGGGCGCACTGTGGGCCTTCGTGCACCTGGGTGCCTGGGAGCCGGCGGCCTTCTCGGTGGACATGTCCTTCCGCCTGCTGTTCATGGTCATCATCGGCGGGCTCGGTTCCGTGATGGGGGCGTTCTTCGGGGCCGCCTTCATCGTGGTGCTGCCCATCGTGCTCAACCAGTTCCTGCCCTGGGTTTTCGGCCTGTTCGGCGTCGAGATCTCGACCGCCGTGGTCTCGCATGCCGAACTCATGATCTTCGGCGGCCTGATCGTCTGGTTCCTCATCGTGGAGCCGCATGGCCTGGCCAAGCTCTGGTCCACCGCCAAGCAGAAGCTGCGCGTGTGGCCTTTCCCGTATTGAGTTCCGTCCCGTTGTTCCCGTGCTTCACCACTCACATTCAAAGGAGACTTCCATGAAGCTATCGAAACTGGTGATTGCCGCCGCAGCCCTCGCGGGCGGCCTGGCGACGTTCTCGACCGGCGTGCAAGCGCAGGCCAAGGAACAGTTCTTCCCGCTGCTGTCTTACCGTACCGGCCCCTACGCGCCCAACGGCGTGCCGTGGGCCAATGGCAAGCAGGACTACCTGAAGATGATCAATGCCCGCGATGGCGGCATCAACGGCGTGAAGCTGACGTTCGAGGAGTGCGAGACCGGCTACGCCACCGACCGCGGTGTGGAGTGCTACGAGCGCCTCAAGAGCCGCCCCGGCGTGTCGCTGTTTGATCCGCAGGCCACCGGCATCACCTTTGCGCTGACCGAGAAGGTGCCGCAGGACAAGATCCCGCTGATCACGCTGGGTTACGGCTTGTCCGTCGCGCAGGACGGCATGGCGTTCAAGTGGAACTTCCCCTTCATGGGCAGTTACTGGACCGCCGCCGACATCATCATCCAGCATCTGGGCAAGAAGGAAGGCGGCCTGGACAAGCTCAAGGGCAAGAAGGTCGCGCTGGTCTACCACGACAGCCCCTTCGGCAAGGAGCCGATCCCGCTGCTGCAGGAGCGCTCGCGCATGCATGGCTTCGACCTGCAGCTGCTGCCGGTGACCGCCCCCGGCGTGGAGCAGAAGGCCACCTGGCTGCAGGTGCGCCAGAGCCGCCCGGACTACGTGCTGCTGTGGGGCTGGGGTGTGATGAACTCCACCGCGCTCAAGGAAGCCCAGGCCACGGGTTACCCGCGCGACAAGATGTACGGCGTGTGGTGGGCCGGTGCCGAGCCCGACGTCAAGGACGTGGGTGAAGGTGCCAAGGGCTACAACGCGCTGGCGCTCAACACCTCGGGCCAGCAGCCCAAGGTGATCCAGGACATCCTGAAATATGTGCATGGCAAGGGCCAGGGCACGGGTCCGAAGGACGAGGTCGGTTCCGTGCTCTACACCCGTGGCGTGATCATCCAGATGCTGGGTGTGGAGGCCGTGCGCCGCGCGCAGGAGCGTTTCGGCAAGGGCAAGGTCATGACCGGCGAACAAGTCCGCTGGGGCATGGAAAACCTGGCGCTGGACCAGAAGAAGCTGGATGCCCTGGGCTTCTCGGGCGTGATGCGTCCGCTGAGCACGTCCTGCGCGGACCACATGGGTTCGACTTGGGCGCGTATCCATACCTGGGATGGCAAGAAGTGGAACTTCTCGTCCGACTGGTACGAGGCCGACGAGCAGATCATCAAGCCGATGGTCAAGTCCGGAGCCGAGAAGTACCTGGCCGACAAGAAGATGCAGCGGCGCGACGTGAAGGATTGCCAATCCTGATTCGCGACGCGAATCAGTCCGGCAATTCTTGCCGGACTGACGCTACCCACCCGATCCCCTCCCTGGAAGGGAGGGGCGGCGGCTCCAGGCGGAGCCGCCAAATGGAAGGGCCGCGCGGCGGGTCTTCCATTTGGTGAAGAAGGGCCATTCATGGACTCGAAAAAAGTCATCCTTGACGTCAACGGCATCGAGGTCATCTACAACCACGTGATCCTCGTGCTCAAGGGCGTCTCGCTGCAGG
>DALYHW010000258.1:0-3981 GCA_031970695.1 Hylemonella sp. | reverse complement strand
CCGTTGACGTGCAGCTCCTGCCCCGTCACATAAGCGGCCTGGGGCGAGGCCAGATAGGCTACCGCATGCGCGATGTCTGCCGGCTTGCCCAGATGGCCCAGAGGGATTTGCCCCAGCAGGGCTTTCTGCTGCTCTTCCGGCAGGTGCGCCGTCATGTCGGTCTCGATGAATCCGGGCGCCACGCAGTTGACGGTGATGTTGCGAGTACCCAGTTCACGCGCGAGGGCACGGGTCATGCCGGCCACGCCCGCCTTGGCGGCGGCGTAGTTGGCCTGGCCCGGATTGCCGGAAGCACCGACGACCGAGGTGATGCTGATGATGCGACCATAACGCTGCTTCATCATGGGGCGGATCACGGAACGACTGAGGCGGAACACGGCCTTGAGGTTGGTGTCCAGCACCTCGTCCCACTCGCCATCCTTCATGCGCATGGCCAGGTTGTCGCGGGTGATGCCCGCGTTATTGACCAGCACGTGCAAGGCGCCGTGCTGCTTCACGAGGGTGTCGATCAGGACATCACAGCCCTCGGCATCGTTCACATTGAGCTTGACGCCACGGCAGCCGTTGAAGGCAGCCAGGGCGGCGCTGATCTTCTGCACGCCATCATCGCTGGTGGCCGTACCGATCACCTGCAGGCCACGATGGGCCAGTTCATGGGCAATCGACGCGCCAATGCCACGCGAGGCACCAGTGACAAGGGCGATCTGCCCTTCGAACTTCATTTCGCTCATGCGAGCGCTCCTTTCACTTCCACCAGTGTCGCCGGATCGAGCAGGGCCACGCCCGTCAACTCCGGGTCGATGCGCTTGACCATGCCGGCAAGCACCTTGCCGGGTCCGCATTCCACGATATGGGCAATGCCATGCGACTTGATCGCCTGCACGCACTCCACCCAGCGCACCGGCCCGAAAGCCTGGCGATACAGCGCGTCACGAATGCGGTCTGCATCCACTTCCACAGCGACGTCAATGTTGTTGATCAGCGTGATCCGCGGTTCGGCGAAGTCCACCTCCTCAAGGCGCGCACGCAGCTTCTCGGCGGCGGGCTTCATGAGGCTGGAGTGGAAGGGAGCCGATACGGGCAGTACCAGCGCGCGCTTGGCACCGTTGGCCTTGAGAACCTCGCAGGCCTTCTCGACCGCAGCCTTGGAGCCGGCGATCACGGTCTGGGCCGGGTCGTTGAAGTTCACAGCCTCGACGACCTCCCCCGAAGCCGCCCCGAAGGACTGCTGCGCCTCGGCGCAACCGGCGATCACCCTGGCAGCATCCATCCCGAGGATGGCGGCCATGGCACCGGTGCCTACCGGAACGGCCTCCTGCATGGCCTGGGCGCGGAAGCGCACCAGCGGCACCGCCTGGGACAGGGTCAGGACGCCGGCGGCGACCATGGCCGAGTACTCGCCCAGCGAGTGCCCTGCCACCGCCTTCGGAACCTCGCCGGTCTCGGCCATCCAGACGCGGTAGGCCGCGACACCGGCCACCAGCATCACCGGCTGGGTATTGGTGGTCAGCGCCAGGGCCTCTTTCGGACCTTGCTGGATCAGCTGGGCGACGTTTTCACCCAGGGCCTCGGAGGCCTCATGCAGCACCTCCCGCACTTCGGGATGGTCACCCCACGCGTCCAGCATGCCCACGGACTGGGACCCCTGGCCGGGAAAGACAAAGGCAAACGGTTTCATCGTGATGTCTCGATTGATTCGCAGTATCCGGATCGTGCCGCAACAGGCAGCACGCCGGACAGACTTACATTTTCAGCAGGACGGCGCCCCAGGTGAAGCCTCCGCCCACCCCTTCGAGCATGACCAGCTGGCCCTTCTTGACGCGGCCGCTGCGCACGCCAGCGTCCAGTGCCAGCGGGATCGAGGCCGCCGAGGTATTGCCGTGCTGATCGACGGTGACGATCACCTTGTCCATGGACAACTTGAGCTTCTTGGCGGTGCTCTGCATGATGCGGATGTTCGCCTGGTGCGGGATCAGCCAGTCCAGATCGGTATCTTGCTTGCCCGCCTTGGCCAGTGCGGCGCGTGCGGCGTCCTCCAGCACCCCGACGGCCAGCTTGAACACGGCCTGACCGTCCATCTTGAGCAGCGGATCGCCCAGCACGTCACCACCGGAGACATGCCCCGGGGTGCACAGGATGTCCACGTGCTTGCCATCGGCATGCAGGTCCACGGCCAGGATGCCCGGCTCTTCCGAGGCCTCCAGCACCACCGCGCCAGCGCCGTCGCCAAATAGCACGCAGGTGGTGCGGTCCTTGAAGTCGATGATGCGGGAAAAGACCTCGGCACCGACCACCAGCGCGCGCCGGGCGCTGCCCGCCTTGATCATGGAGTCGGCAATCGAGAGGGCGTAGACAAAACCGCTGCAGACGGCCTGCACGTCGAAGGCCGGGCAGCCGTTGGCGCCGATCTTGTTTTGCAGGATGCAGGCCGCCGAAGGAAAGACCATGTCAGGCGTCGAAGTCGCGACGATGATCAGGTCCAGCTGGTTGGCGCTGATACCGGCGGCCTCCAGGGCGCGACGCGCGGCCTCGGCACCGAGGTCGCTGCTGGTCACGTTGGCCTCTGCAAAGTGTCGTGCCCGGATACCGGTGCGCTCCACGATCCACTCGTCAGAAGTCTCCAGGCCGTCCTTGGCCAACAGGGCCACCATGTCGGCGTTGGTCACGCGCTTGGGCGGCAGGAAACTTCCTGTGCCAGTGATGCGGGAATATCGGCTCATTGTTTGTTCTACTAATCATTACGGGCCCAGGCGGCCCGCCCCGGCTACTCGGCGCCGGCCACCCCGGCCAACAGCGGGGCCGCGTGGGCGATACGGGCCTGGACCCGTTCAAGCAGCTTGTTCCGGGCTGCATCATACGCCCGGTTCAGGGCCTGCTCAAAAGCCAGCTCGTCGGCCGACCCATGGCTCTTGAACACCAGCCCCCGCAAGCCCAGCAGGGCAGCACCGTTGTATCGGCGATAGTCGACGCGTTTTTTAAATGCAGATAGAACAGGATAGGAGCAGATCGCCGCCATTTTCGTAAAGATGTTGCGCGAAAATTCCTGCTTAAGAAAACCACCAATCATCGAGGCCAAGCCCTCCACGGCCTTCAGGGCCACGTTGCCCACAAAGCCGTCGCAGACCACGATGTCGGTCGTCCCCTTGAAGATGTCATTGCCTTCGACGTTTCCGTAGAAATTCAAATCGCCGGAATTGGCAGCAGATCTAAGCAATTCACCGGCTTTTTTGATGACATCATTACCTTTGATCACCTCTTCGCCAATATTGAGCAGGCCGACCGAGGGGTTGGCTTCGTCGCGCAGCACGGACACCAGCGCCGACCCCATGACCGCAAACTGCAGCAGGTGTTCGGCCGTGCAGTCCACATTGGCCCCCAGGTCAAGCACCGTGGTGGCGCCGCCCTTGTTATTGGGCATCTGGGTGGCGATGGCCGGACGGTCGATGCCCTCGATGGTCTTGAGCACGTAGCGGGCGATGGCCATCAGGGCGCCGGTATTGCCGGCCGAGACGGCGGCCAAGGCCGCACCGGACTTCACCTGCTCAACGGCCACGCGCATGGACGAATCCTTCTTCCGGCGCAGAGCCACTTCAATCGGGTCGTCCATCCCCACCACTTCGCTGGCGGGCACGACGCGCGCGCGCGGATGCCGCAAACCGCCGAGGCGGTCCGGCAGGCCGACGAGCAGCAGCTCGGCGTCCGGATGGTGTTCCAGGAAATTGCGGCACGCAGCCAGCGTGACGCGGGGGCCGTGATCGCCCCCCATGCAGTCCACAGCAATCGTGATCATGGGATGGCAGCGCGATCAGGCGCGGTGAGAACCGAAAATGACGGTCAGCATCAAGACAAAGGCCCGAGCTACCTGCGATGTAGCGTCGGGCCCTGTGCAGCCTGTGAGGATCAGGCTTCGGATTTGGTCTTCAGCACCTTGCGGCCACGATAGAAGCCGTTGGGGCTGATGTGGTGGCGCAGGTGGGTCTC
>DALYHW010000257.1:0-4004 GCA_031970695.1 Hylemonella sp. | reverse complement strand
CCGGACGGCTCAGGGGGGGGCGGGGCATGAGCAGAACACGGCGATCCGCGCCCTCCGCGGCGAAAGTGCTTGCATCTCCGGCTGAAGGGCTGGCCCCCGAGATTCGGCCGGAGCAGTCCGTGGAGTTGCTCAAGGAACTGCACATCCTCACGCGGGATGGCAAGCTCAACCAGGACAGCCGACGCAAGCTCAAGCAGGTTTACCACCTGTACCAGTTCATCGAGCGGCTGCTGCTCGATCTGGAAGCGGAGCGTCCCGGGCAGCCCATCACGCTGGCCGATCATGGCGCGGGCAAGTCCTACCTGGGCTTCATCATTTACGACCTCTTCTTCAAGCAACGTGCCCAAGGGCACATCTACGGTATCGAGACCCGCGCCGACCTCGTGCAGAAGTCGCAGTCGCTGGCCGGGCGGCTGGGGTTCGCGCGCATGTCGTTCCTGAACCTGGCGGTGGCCGACGCCCTGCATGTCGTCGAGTTGCCGGGGCAAATCGATATCGTCACCGCCTTGCATGCCTGCGACACGGCCACGGACGACGCCATTGCCTTCGGTCTGCACAAGCGTGCGCGCTACATGGTGCTGGTGCCCTGCTGCCAGGCGGAAGTGGCTCGCGTGCTCAACACGGGCAAGGCCCTGTCCCTGTCGCGTACGCCCCTGGCCGAGCTCTGGCGCCACCCCCTGCACACCCGAGAGTTGGGAAGCCAGATCACGAACGTGCTGCGGTGCCTGTACCTAGAAGCCATGGGCTACCAGGTGACGGTGACGGAACTCGTCGGCTGGGAGCACAGTCTGAAAAACGAGTTGATCATTGCGCGGCACACGGGCCAGGGCAAGCGGTCTGCGGCGCAGCGTCTGCGAGCTATCCTCGAGGAGTTTGGGCTCACCGCACTGCTGCAATCGCGATTCCGACTGCCTGAGGGTCAACCGCCCGCCGCCGACCGCGTTGCCTGAAGATGCGGGCTTGGTCTGATGGTGCCGTGCCCTTAGCTTTTATCGAGAGGACTTGAAACATGAAAAAGTTTTGGACCCTGGGGCTGGTGGTCGCGCTGGCCGGCTGTGCCAGCAGCAGCCCTGACGTGATCCAGCGCGGCGATGCGCAGCGCTTGTCGACGGTGGTGGACGCGGTCGTGCTGTCCGTGCGGACCGTCACGGTCGAGGGCAGCCAGTCCGGTGCGGGGGCGGCCACGGGTGGCATCGTGGGCGGCCTGGCCGGTTATGGTGCGGGCAGCAACCAGCGCGAGGGCCAGATCATCGGCGTTCTGGGGGCGGCGGCCGGTGCCGTGGCCGGCAATGTGATCGAGCGGGCCGGCACGCGTGAAGAGGCGTTCGAGATCCTTGTTCAGCTGAAGAATGGTGAGCGGCGCGCCATTGTCCAGGCCAAAGGCAAGGAAACCTTCGCCGAGGGTGATCCTGTCATCCTGATCACGACGAGTGGCAAGGTGCGGGTCGCAAAGGCGCCAAAATAAAAATCGGGGCCAGATAAAACTATGATGATGCGGTTGTCACCACCGCATCACGATGGCCCGCCTTCCCCGTCTCACCATTCCAGGATACCCGCACCACATCATCCAGCGCGGGAACAATCGGCAGGCGATTTTCCTTGAGCCAGCCGATTACCAGCGCATGCTGGAACTGCTGGAAGCACACGCCCGACAGTACGGTGTCGCCGTCCACGCCTATGTGCTCATGGCAGACCATTTCCATCTGCTGGCCACCCCTGGCGACGGCGAAGGCCTGTCGTGCCTGATGCAGGCCGTAGGACGGCGCTACGTCCGCTATTTCAACGATGCCCATGGACGCAGCGGGACGCTGTGGGAAGGGCGTTACCGCTCCACCGTGATCGACGCGCAGGACTATCTGCTGCCCTGCATGGCCTACATGGACCTGAACCCGGTCCGTTCGGGGCTGGTCGGGCAGGCCCGGGACTATGGCTGGTCGAGCCACGGGCACTACACGGGCCTGCGGACGGACCGGATGCTCACCCCTCACCCCCTGTACTGGCAACTCGGGAACACGCCGTTTGCCCGGGAGGTCGCCTACGCTCAATTGGTTCAGGACGGCCTGTCCATGCGCGAGCAGCAGTCCCTGTTGGAAGCGACGCTGGCGGGCTGGGCGCTGGGCGGCCCCGGCTTTCTGGCGGAACTTCAGAAGAAGACGGATCGCCGTCTCAGCAAATCACGTCCGGGCCGTCCCCCGACGTCCCGCACGAACGAGACCCAGTGACTTTTGCGCTTGGAGTGGACTTCTACGACTCCAAATAACCTGTCCCCAATTAATTCTAGATGAAATTTTCCCTTCTTTAAATAAGTATCTGACCCCATTTATTTTTCTTGGAAATGTTGCTGCGCTGCACTATGCTTACGTCCCCTGTGAATATTTAGGAGTGCGCCATGACCACGGCTGCCGAGATCCAGCATCTGCAAGAAAACGGTTTGTACAACGGTGCGAACGAGCACGACGCCTGCGGCGTGGGTTTCGTGGCGCACATCAAGGGCAACAAGACCCATGAAATCGTGCAAGGTGCACTCAAGATCCTCGAGAACCTGGATCACCGCGGCGCCGTGGGTGCCGACAAGCTGATGGGCGACGGCGCCGGCATTCTGATCCAGATCCCGGACACGCTTTACCGCGAAGAGATGGCCAAGCAGGGCGTCGCGCTCCCGCCGCCCGGTGAATACGGCGTTGGCATGATTTTCCTGCCCAAGGAGCACGCTTCCCGCCTCGCCTGCGAACAGGAGATGGAGCGCGCCATCAAGGCCGAAGGCCAGGTGCTGCTGGGCTGGCGCGACGTGCCGGTCAACCGCGAGATGCCCATGTCGCCCACGGTGCGTGAGAAGGAGCCCGTCTTGCGCCAGGTCTTCATCGGACGCGGCAGCAACGTGATCGTGCAGGACGCACTGGAGCGCAAGCTGTACGTCATCCGCAAGACCGCCAGTGCCGCTATCCAGGCACTGCAGCTCAAGCACAGCAAGGAATATTACGTGCCGAGCATGTCCAGCCGCACCGTGGTCTACAAGGGCCTGCTGCTGGCCGACCAGGTGGGCACCTACTACCTGGACCTGCAAGACAAGCGCTGCGTCTCCGCCCTGGGACTCGTGCACCAGCGTTTCTCCACCAACACCTTCCCGGAGTGGCCGCTGGCTCACCCCTATCGTTACGTTGCCCACAACGGTGAAATCAACACGGTCAAGGGCAACTACAACTGGATGAAGGCCCGCGAAGGCGTGATGTCCTCGCCGGTGCTGGGTGAAGACCTGCAAAAGCTGTACCCCATCAGCTTCGCCGGCCAGTCCGATACCGCCACCTTCGACAACTGCCTCGAACTGCTGACCATGGCCGGCTACCCGATCAGCCAGGCCGTGATGATGATGATTCCCGAACCCTGGGAACAGCACACCACCATGGACGAGCGCCGCAAGGCCTTCTATGAATACCACGCCGCGATGCTCGAGCCCTGGGACGGCCCGGCCTCCATCGTGTTCACCGACGGTCGCCAGATCGGCGCCACGCTGGACCGCAACGGGCTGCGCCCTTCGCGCTACTGCATCACCGACGACGACCTGGTGATCATGGGCTCGGAGTCCGGCGTGCTGCCCGTGCCGGAGAACAAGATCGTGCGCAAGTGGCGCCTGCAGCCGGGCAAGATGTTCCTGATCGACCTGGAACAGGGCCGCATGATCGACGACGAGGAGCTCAAATCCAGCCTCGCCAACAGCAAGCCCTATAAGCAGTGGATCGAGAACCTGCGTATCCGTCTGGACGACGTGGTGCAGCCCGTGGCCGGTGAAGCCGAGGGCAAACAGGTGCTGGCCGAGGAATCGACCGTGGCGGGCCTGGAGCATGTCGCCCCCGCGCTGCTGGACCGCCAGCAGGCCTTCGGCATGACGCAGGAGGACATCAAGTTCCTGATGGCCCCCATGGCGCAGAATGGCGAGGAAGGCATTGGCTCCATGGGCAACGACAGCCCGCTGGCCGTGCTGTCCGACAAGAACAAGCCGCTGTACA
>DALYHW010000256.1:2316-4009 GCA_031970695.1 Hylemonella sp. | reverse complement strand
CGGCGCACCGAGACGCCGGCTCGGGCGACCGACGCCGGCGACGTCTCGGCGGTGCTGGACCGACTGCGCCAGGCCCCGTCGAGGCAGACCGCAGAGCTGCGTGTCTTGCTGGATCCCACCGCCGCCGGACGGTCATGACCAGCGCCGTGCAAGCCCCTGTTCTCCGCTTCGCGGGCGTTTTCGAGGGATTTACCGGCACGGTCCGTGCATGCACAGTCGGCCGGGTGCTGTCCGGTGCGGGATGGTCCATCCGGCCGACGCGAACGCCCCCGATGTCCACCCAGGCCTTCAGGTCCGAAGCGACGCAGGCCCCGCCCAGGTGAGCGCCTGTCAGCACCCAGAGCAGTTTGTCCCCATGACCCTCCCCAGCTTCCTCTGCATCGGTGCCACCAAGGCCGGTACCACTTGGCTTCATGACCAGCTCGACCAGCATCCGGGCGTGTGCATGCCGCTGGTCAAGGAGCTTCACTACTTCAGTGCGCGCCACTCGCCCGGCCATCGCCAGTGGGCCGAGCAGACCGTCGACAAGGCGTTCCGTCGCGAGCTTCGTCACGCCCGACGCCGCGCCGACACCGGTGAGACCGACCGTGAAGATGCGCGCCACCTGCGGAGGATCCGGTCACACGAGATCTTTTCGGATGACTGGTACCGCGCCTGCTTCGATCGGCCAGGACACGGCGGGCGGGTGGTGGGCGAGATCACGCCTGCCTATGCGGAGTTGCCTGTGGAAGGCATCGCCGAGATGCAGAGGATGCTGCCCGGTGTGCGCATCATCCACATCCTCCGCCACCCCTACGACCGTGCCCTTTCGCATCTGCGCATGTCCCTGCACCGAAGGGGCATGCCCGTTGACGAGGAGGGCATGCTCAAGATGCTGGATCGCCAGCCACAGATCTTCAGTCGCGGCGCCTACGAGCAGCAGGTGCCCCGATGGCGCGAGGCCATACCCGCCGACCGATACCTGATCCTGCCCTTCGGCACCATCCGTGAGCGGCCCCTCGAGATCCTTCGCCAGGTCGAGGCCTTCATCGGGGTGGCCCCCTTCGAAGGCTACCGTTCGGAGAAGGCCGTCAACAAGACCCGGCAGGTCGAGATCCCCGAAGCGGTGCTGACGGCCATCCAGCAACGGGTGCGTCCGACCGTGGACTACCTGACCACCGAATTCGGAACCGACTTCCTGAACGCCACCCGCTGAGGACCTGCAGTACCCATGCCCAACCTGAAGCACAAGACCGCTGGCCGCAACATGGCCAAAAAGGGCCTGAAGCGAGGCCCAGGCGCCGCCAAGGCCGGCCTTCCGATGGGCGCCTTCACGCTTGAAAGCGCACCGCTGGTCTACCTGAACGTGCCCAAGTCGGCGTGCACGACGATCAAGAACCTCATGTACCACATGGACCACGGCCGCTTCGTCGATGAGCCGCTGGATATCCATGGACGCGACGATCTGCTGGGCAGTCGGCTGCGCACGCCTGAGATCCAGGCGCTGTTTGAGCAGCGACTGCGCGGCCGCCATCTGGTCTTCACCTTCGTCAGGCACCCAGGCCGCCGTGCCTACTCGTGCTTCATCGAGAAGATCATGAACCAGAGCAAGTACTCGTTCCCGAAGGTGCGTGACCACATCGTCGAACAGTACGCCTTGCGCCTGCCGCAACCGGATGTTCCGTACTCCCTTGAAGCCCACCGTGCCAATTTC
>DALYHW010000256.1:0-2281 GCA_031970695.1 Hylemonella sp. | reverse complement strand
CAACTTCGCGGGGCGAACCCCGATCCGGGTCGATGCCCACTGGGGCCGTCAAGTCGCCATCTTGAACGGTTTCCAGAAGCACTTCTGCATCGATTTCATCGGGCGTGTCGAGCAGTTCGAGTCTCAGTTCGGCTGGATCTGCCAGCAGTTCCCGTCACGTCATCCGCCGGACATCACCACCCGATTCAACGAGGGTCCCAAGCCACCGTTTCCCTACGAGGAAGTGGCCGATGAGCAGGTGGAGGCACGTCTGCGTCGCCTGTACCGTGCGGACTACATGCGCCTGGGCTACGCCGACTGAGCACGGAGGCTGTCATGCGCACCTGTGTTCTGCACGTCGGGATGGCCAAGACCGGCAGCACGTCCATCCAGGCCACATTGGCCGCTTTGCCCCCCTCCGCGGGTTTCGTCTTTCTGCAGCACGGCGAGGCAAACGCCGCCCGTGCACTGTCGGCCGCCTTCATGTCCGACGCCGAGCGCTATCGACCCAACAGGAAGCGTGGTCACGACGCCCAACAGCTGCAGCGAAAGGGACGGCAGGCGTTGGCCCGCTTCAGCCAATCCCTGTCCGACGACGTTCGCATGGCGGTGCTGTCCAGCGAGATGATCCCAGGCTTTGACCATGACACCTTGGTCGCCATGCGTGACTGGCTGCGCCAGCGCTTCGACCGGATTCGGGTGCTGGCCTATGTGCGGGAGCCCGCCGGCTACATGGAGAGCATGGCCCAACAGTCGCTGAAGAATGGCAACGGCGAGATCGACCTGGAGCGCCGATACCCCGACTACCGCGGCCACTTCGAGCCACTGGAGCAGGTTTTCGGTCGAGAGGCCATCGAGTACCGTCTCTTCGAGCCGGCGGCGCTTCATCAAGGTTGCGTGGTGCGTGACTTTGCCCGGGAGATCGGGTTGAGCCTGTCCGAAGACGCCGTGGTCCGTGTCAACGAAGGCTTGTCGCGCCGGGCTGTGGCGTTGCTGCTGATCTACCGCCAGCGGTTTCCGCGCTTCGGACACGGCCCGCATGCGATGCGGCGCAACCGTGCGTTGGTGCGCTGGTTGTCGGGCCTGTCCGGGCCCAAGCTGCGTTTGTCGCCCACGCTGTTGCGCCCGGTGATCGAGGCCCACGCAGAAGACCTCGCCTGGATCTCGGCTCGTCTTGACGCCCCGCTGGCGCCGCGTTACGCCGAGGAGTCGCCCGATCAGTTGCGACAGGTGGAGGAGTTGCTGCAGCTGGATCCCACCACGCTCGATTGGTTGCAGCGGCAGACTGGCGAGGCGCCGCGACACCACCCCGATGGCCGCCTGCGCCTGGGCTGGGTGGCCCGTTTGATGCAGCGCCACGTCGAGGGGCTGCTCCCAGAGCCGCAGGACGCGGCAGACGACGCCGCCGAGGACAGGCAGGCGACGGAGGGGGAGGGACTCCCCGAAGACAAATTTGACGCGGCGGGCATGCTTGAACACTTGCAGGCGGAGGGGGTGGTCGAGACCCACGCCAAGGCCGACTGGCTGCCCCACTTGCAGCGGCTGCTGCAGCAACTGGCCCTGCGCCTGCGCGATGCCGATGGCCCAGTCGAGGTTCCTGGTTGCGGTACCTTCCAGGTCCGCGCCTCCGGCGCCGGGGTCTGGCGCGCTCCGCGTGCCAAGGAAATGCCATGACGCGACGCCATCCCCTGTGCATCGTCCATTGGGGCATGCCCAAAACTGGCAGCACCTCGATCCAGGCCACGCTGCTCGCCGCCAGCCCGCTGCCCGGCGCCACCTTTCTGCAGGTCGGGACCGGCAACGCCAGCCGTCTGCTGGCAACGCTGTTCATGAGCGATCCCGGGGCGTTTCACCTCAACCGCAAATGGGGCCTGGATGCGCGTGCCCTGGCCGCTGAGCGCGATCGCGCCGCTGTCCTGCTGCAGGAGCAGATCGACGCTGCGGGTGACGGGCCCTGCATCCTCTCGGGCGAGGTCATCAGCTCTCTGGACGAAGACACCTTGGGGCGGATGCGTGATTGGCTGGAGCAACGCTTCGACAGGCTCCGACTGGTCGGCTACGTGCGAGCCCCGCGCGGCTATCTCGAGAGCGAGTTCCAGCAAAAGATCAAGGCCGGGCGCGGGCGCTTCCGGCCCGAGCGCAACTACCCCGGCTATGCCGAACGCTTCGGGCGCCTTGAGAAGGTTTTCGGACGAGAGCGCGTCGAATACTGGTTGTTCGATACCGCCACCTTTCCGCAGGGCGATGTCGTGCGGGATTTTCTGCAGCGTCTGGACATCCGCGTGCCCGAGCAGGCGCTGCA
>DALYHW010000255.1:0-4117 GCA_031970695.1 Hylemonella sp. | reverse complement strand
CGTGTTTGATGCCGTACTTGTCGGCCACTTCCTTCGTCTTCTCCAGATCGCGGCTGCTCAGGGAGACGACTTCCACGTCCTTGATGTTCTTGATGCCGTCCAGGTGCTTGATGCCAAAGGCGCCGGCACCGGCGAGTGCAACTTTGATCGTCATGATGGTTCCTTATTGATTTTCCAGAATCAGGTGGCCTACGGCCGTGTTCGAGGCCGGCACATGGAAGAAGCGGTGGGCGACCTTGGGCGCCTTGCCCGAGCCGGCCACGTCGCTCATGGCGCCGCGGGCGATCAGCCACATCACCAGCTCGATACCTTCGCTGCCCGCCTCGCGCACGTAGTCGATGTGCGGCATTTCCGAGAGACCCGCGGGGTCGGCGATCAGCTTGTCGAGGAAGGCGTTGTCCCAGTCCTTGTTGATCAGGCCGGCGCGCGGGCCCTGCAACTGGTGGCTCATGCCGCCCGTGCCCCAGATCTGCACGTTCAGCGGCTCGTCATAGCTCTCCACCGCGCGGCGGATGGCCTGGCCCAGCTGGAAGCAGCGCCGGCCACTGGGCACGGGGTACTGCACCACGTTCACAGCGAAGGGAATCACCGGGCAGGGCCACTCGAAGTGCGCCTGGGGCGGCGTGCCACAGACCAGCGACATGGGCACGGTCAGGCCATGATCCACGTCCATCTTGTTCACGATGGTCAGGTCGAAGTCCTGCTGGATCACCGACTGCGCGATATGGGAGGCCAGCTCCGGATGGCCCTTGACCGTGGGCACGGGGCGCGGGCCCCAGCCTTCGTCCGCCGGCTTGTACTCGGCCGCGGTGCCGATGGCAAACGTGGGAATCAGCTCCAGGCTGAAAGCCGTGGCATGGTCGTTGTAGACGAGGAAGATGACGTCGGGCTTGTTGTCCTTGAACCATTGTTTGGAAAACTCGTAGCCCTTGAACAGGGGCTGCCAGTAGGGTTCGGTCGTCTTGCCCAGGTCGATGGCCGCGCCGATGGCGGGCACGTGCGAGGTGTAGACGGAGGCGGTGATCTTTGCCATGTGAATCAGTCTTTCAGAGGAGCTTGCCCGTGCCGTGGCCCTGGGGCTGGTTCTGCGGTTGCGCAGTGCCGTTTTCGCCGAGGTAGCGGTTGCCTTCAACGGAGCGGCCGCCCTTGATCATCATGTCGCGGTATTCCTCTTCGGTCATGCCGGTCATGGAGCCTGCCATCTGCTGGAAGCTCTTGCCATGGGTGGCGCCGAGCTTGGCGAGGAAGTAGATGTTGCCGCCCAGGGAGATGGCCTTGTTGAGGTCGGCGTTGAGCACGGCCTGCTTCTGCTCTTCCGTCATCGGCCACTCGTCCAGGTACTTGCGCTGGTCGGCCTTGAAACGCTCGCGGTTCTCGGCCTTCATGAGGCTCATGCAGAACTGGTTGAGCCAGTAGCCTTTGCGGCTCTGCTCGGCGTCGAAGATGGTCGTGCCGGGCACGTCCTTGTAGGGTTTGTCGAGTGCCATGATGAATCCTTACCTCACTTCCACTTCTTCCGGCCAGTACAGGCGCATGGGATTGTCCACCAGCAGCTTGCGCTGCAGCTCGGCTGTGGGCGCGATGTGCGGGATGAAGTCCACCAGCAGCCCATCGTCGGGCATGTGGTCCTTGAGGTTGGGGTGCGGCCAGTCGGTGCCCCAGAGCACGCGGTCCGGAAACTCCTGCACGATGCGCCGGGCAAAGGGCACGACATCCTTGTACGCAGCCTGTTCGCCGTCGAGAGCCTTGGGGCCGCTCACCGACAGGCGCTCGGGGCAGCTCACCTTGCTCCACACATTCTCGTGCTCGCGCATGAACTTGATGAAGAGTTCGAACTCGGGCCCGTCCACGGGCTTGCTGACGTCGGGGCGACCCATGTGGTCCACCACCACAGTCGTGGGCAGCGCGGTGAAGAAGTCCCACAGCTCGGGCAGGTCCACGGCCTCGAAATAGATCACCACGTGCCAGCCGAGCTTGGCGATGCGGCCGGCAATCTCCATCAGTTCGTCCTTGGGCGTGAAGTCCACCAGACGCTTGACGAAGTTGAAGCGCACGCCGCGCACACCCGCGGCATGCAGGGCCTGCAGCTCCTCGTCGGTAACGCTGCGCTTGACCGTGGCCACGCCACGCGCCATGCCCTGGCTGGACAGGCAGGCATCGACCAGCGCGCGGTTGTCGGCACCGTGGCAGGTGGCCTGCACGACCACGTTGCGCGCAAAACCCAGGTGGTCACGCAGGGCGAAAAGCTGTTCCTTGCTCGCGTCGCAGGGCGTGTACTTGCGCTCGGGCGCGTACGGGAACTGCGCGCCCGGGCCAAAGACGTGGCAGTGGGCATCCACGCTGCCTGCGGGCAGCTTGAAGCGGGGCTTGCTCGGGCCGGTGTACCAGTCCAGCCAGCCGGCGGTCTTCTCGAAGGGACCTGTGGTCGGTTTGCTCATGCGTTTCTCTCTGTTCTTCCAGGGATCAATCGGGTTTGATGTTGGCCTCGCGCACGAGCTTCTCGTAGCGCTGGCGCTCGGAACGGATCAGGGCGGCGAACATCTCGGCGCCGCCGGGGATCACCTCCCCGCCCACGGCGGTCATGCGCTCGCGCACTTCCCGGGTCTGCAGGGCCTTCTGCACCTCGTCGTGCAGGCGGGCCACCACCGCCTTGGGCGTGGCCGCCGGCGCCACCAGGCCATACCAGACCGAGGCTTCGAAGCCGGGGTAACCGGACTCGGCAATGGTGGGCGTGTCGGGATAGATGGCGGTGCGGTTGGGACTGAGCACGGCCAGCACCTTGAGCTTGCCGCTCTTCACGTGCGGCAGCACTTCCAGCGCGTTCATGGCTGCGAGCGGCAACTGGCCGCCGATCACATCGGTCAGCGCCTGCGAACCACCTCGGTAGGGAATGTGCTGCAGCGTGATGCCGGCGGCGCGCTCGAAGAACTCCACGGCCATGTGGGGCGTGGAACCGTTGCCCGGGCTGGCAAAGGCGATGCTGCCCGGCTTGGCCTTGGCCGCCTCGATCAGTTGCTTGATGCTGGCATAGGGCGCGCCGGCGTTGGCCGCGATCACTACCGGCACGCGACCGATCAGCGAGACGGCCACCAGTTCGCGCTCGGGATCAAACGGTGCGGGCTGGTACAGCGAAGGGTTGGCCGCCAGGGCGTTGGCCGCCATCATCAGCGTGTAGCCGTCGGCCGGCGCGTCGATGGTGGCCCGCACGGCGATGTTGGTACCGGCTCCGGGCTTGTTCTCGACCACGAAAGGCTGGCCCATGCTCGCCGCCAGGGCCTGGCCCACGGTGCGCGCCACGGTGTCCACCGCACCACCGGCCGAATAACCGACGATGACCTTCACAGGCTTGTTCGGGTAGGCCTGGGACCAGGCCGCACTGGCCAGCAGCAGGGCCGTCGCGGACAGCAGCACGCGACGTGCCATTGGGCTAAAAGCAAAGTTCATGACCGGGTCTCCTTGGTTATAGGCGCTCGACTGTAATGCGCTAGCGGTTCGACGCTTCGGCCGTGCCGCGCAAGCCGGCGCGCGCAATGGCCGCCTGCAGCGTGCCATCACGTCGCACAGCCAGCGCGAACTGGCTGAGGTAAGAGGTGCCCGCCAGGCGATCCTTGGGCACGGCGATGGCCAGGTGCTCCAGCCCCCAGCGACCGTCGAGCACGCGGGCACCCGCCAGCCCGTCGGCCATTTCAAAGAGGATGCCCTTGTTGGTGGCGAAAGCGTCGAGCCTGCCCTGGGCGAGCTGCGCCGAGGCCACCTTGAGCGAGGGCATGGGTACGACGGAAGCGTGCTGGTACAGCCGCGTCAGCGTGCCTTGTGAGGTACTGCCTTCGCTCACGCCGACCCGCAGGCCGGGGCGGTCGATGTCGGCCGCGCTGCGCAAGGGGCTGCCGGCCGGCACCAGGTAACCGAGTTCAAGGCTGACCAGCGGCAGCGTGAAGTCCACGTCCCGTGCTCGTGCCTCGGTGGCATTGGTGAAGGTGAAGTCCACCTCGCCGGCCTTCATGGCCGCCAGAACCTCGGCAATGCGGCGGTACTCGACCACCTCGACCGGCACGTCGAGCCAGCGGGCAAATTCGCGGCCCAGGTCGTAGGCCACCCCGGCGCGTTGACCCGCCTT
>DALYHW010000254.1:0-4135 GCA_031970695.1 Hylemonella sp. | reverse complement strand
CTGACTGAGGCGCGAGAGCAGGTGGAGGAGGTGATCTGAATGGGCTTCGACACGTCGCTGTTGACCGACCTACCCCTCCTGGCCGAGACGGTGGACCTGGAGTGCAAGCTGGCGCATGGCGAGCACGGCAAGGGCGCGCTGCCCAAGGACTTCTGGCCGACGTACTCCGCCATGGCTAATGCGCAGGGCGGGGTGGTGTTGCTGGGCATCAAGGAGCAGGCCGGCCGGTTCACAGTGGCGGGACTGCCGGAGCCCGAGCGCGTGCGGCAAGACGTGTTCAACAACCTGAACAACCGCCAGAAGGTCAGCGCCAACCTGCTGACTGAGCGCGACGTCACGCTCCATCAGGTGGACGGTCATACCGTGATGGCCATCTGCATTCCGCCCGCCGGGCGTCGTCAACGCCCCGTCTACCTCAACGGCCAGCCGTTGGGGCACACGTGGCGCCGCTTGCACGATGGTGACCGGCTGTGCGATGACGAGACGGTCAAACGCATGTTGGTGGAGCAGATCGAGGAAGAACGAGATCGCCGCATCCTGCTTCGGTTCGATCTGTCGGACATCCAGCCTGAGAGCTTGCGGGTGTACCGGCAGATGCTGCGCGACGAGAAGCCGGGTCACCCCTATCTGGAGATGCCGGACGGCGAGTTTCTGCGCGCCATCGGCGGATGGCGTCGTGACCGCGAGTCCGGCGACGAAGGGCTGACGCTGGCCGGTTTGCTGATGTTCGGCCGCTGGGAGGCTATTCAGGAGGCGGTGCCGCATTACCTCGTCGACTACCAGGAGCGCCCCGAGGCGCGCACGGAACGTCGCTGGGTGGACCGGCTGGTGCCGGATGGCAGTTGGTCGGGCAACGTGTTCGATTTCTACCGGCGCGTGTACCGCAAGCTGGTGGCCGATCTGAAAGTGCCCTTCGCGCTGAAGGATGGTCAGCGCCAGGATGACACGCCGGTGCACCAGGCACTGCGGGAGGCGCTGGTGAACACCCTGGTTCATGCCGACTACACGGGCCGGGTCTCGGTGCTGGTGGTCAAGCGGCCGGACATGTTCGGCTTCCGCAATCCGGGCGGGCTGCGCCTGCCCTTGTCGCAGGTGCTGGCCGGGGGCGAGAGCGATTGCCGCAACCGGCTGATGCATCAAATGTTCTTGATGATCGGGCTGGGTGAACGCGCCGGCTCGGGTATGCCGAAGATTTTGAGCGGCTGGCAAAGCCAGCATTGGCGCCAGCCCCTGCTGAGGGAGAAAGATGAACCCGAGCAGACTTTGCTGGAGCTCCACATGCTCGACCTGCTGCCGGAGGGGGTGGTCCGCCTGCTGAGGGAACGCATCGGCCCGGCCTTTGACGACCTGGATCGGGGGGAGCGTCTCATCCTGGCCACCGCAGCCATCGAGCAAAGCGTCAATCATGCTCGGCTAGCAGGCATTTCAGACCTCCACCCCCATGACCTGAGCATCAAGCTGGCCCGCCTGGAGCGCGAGGGCTGGCTGCAATCGACCGGCCAATCCAAGGGCAAGGTGTATTTCCTGCCGGGCACCCGCCCCCTGGCCCCTGAGGATGTGTTCTCTGTATCCGCTGTGCCCGAACCAGCTCCGGACACAAGGCCACCGAGGTCCGGACATAGCGATTCCGGCTCCGGACATAAGCCGATTGGGAACTCTGCAGAGGGGGAGCCCGTTCGGGATGACGAGGGCTGCCTCCTGACCTCCAAGCTCGACGCGCCGGTGATCGACAGCTTGTCGCCGCTGACCCAGGGTCTGAGAGATGAACTTGAAGCCCGGGCCGCGCTGCCACGCACACGCCCTCGACTAGACCCCGAAGCCATGGGGGCCGCCATCCTTGCCGTCTGCACCGGCCGCTACCTGCGCCTCAGCGCCCTGGCTGAGTTGCTCAACCGCAATGCGGACGCGTTGCGCAAGACCCACTTGGATCGCTTGGTCAAGGAAGGGCGTCTGCTGAGGGCCTTTCCGCTGACGCCCAATCACGAAATGCAGTCTTACAGAAGCAAGGAATAGAAGCATGCAGGGAGGTGTCAGCGAAGACCATGTCGAACAGGCCGCATTGAACTGGCTGTCAGCACTCGGCTGGCAGGTCGGCCACGGGCCCGACATCTCGCCGCCGGATGCCAGGACGCCCGGCACCGAGCGCGACAGCTACCGCGAGGTGGTGCTCAAGCACCGACTGCGCGACGCGATCCGGCGGCTGAACCCGCATATTCCGGCCGGGGCGCAGATTGAGGCCTGTCGTCTGGTGCTCAACCCCAACATCCCCGGCGCGGTGCTGGCCAACCGCCAGATGCACCGCTGGCTGGTCGAAGGCGTGCCGGTCGAATACCAGAAGGACGGCGAGACGCGCGGCGACCGGGTGCGGCTGGTGGATTGGGCGGATGTCGCCCGTAACGACTGGCTGGCCGTCAACCAGTTCAGCATCCAGGGGCCAAAACAGACCCGCCGCCCGGATGTGGTGCTGTTCCTCAACGGCCTGCCGGTGGTGGTGGTCGAGCTCAAGAACCCCGGCCGTGAGAGCGCCGACCTCTGGGCTGCCTTCAACCAGCTGCAGGCCTACAAGGAAGACATCCCCGACCTGTTTCTGAGCAATGCGCTGCTGGTCATCAGTGACGGCAACGAGGCCCTGGTCGGTTCGATCACGGCCGACCGCGAGCGCTACATGGCCTGGCGCACCATCGACGGCGTGACCGTCGACCCGCTGGGCGGCCTGCGCGAGCTGGAGACGCTGGTGCACGGCCTGTTCCAGCGCGAGCTGCTGCTGGACTATCTGCGGCACTTCATCCTGTTCGAGGACGAGGGCCGGCTGGTCAAGAAGGTGGCTGGCTACCACCAGTTCCACGCGGTGCGCGCGGTGGTCGAGAGCGTGCTGGTCGCGTCCCACCCCAAGGCTGATGTCGCCCGTCGCGGCAAAGGCGGCGTGGTGTGGCACACCCAGGGCGCCGGCAAAAGCATCGAGATGACCTGCCTTGCCGCCAAGCTGATGCAGCACCCGGCGATGGGCAACCCGACCCTGGTGGTAGTGACCGACCGCAACGACCTGGACAACCAGCTCTTCGGCGTGTTCGCCGGCAGCACCGAGTTGCTGCGCGAAACCCCGGTGCAGGCCGACACCCGGCCCCGCTTGCGCGAGCTGCTGGGCAACCGGCCTTCGGGCGGCATCATCTTCACGACCATCCAGAAGTTCACGCCCGGCGAGGACGAGGACAGCTTCCCGGTGCTGTCCGAGCGGCACAACATCGTCGTCATCTGCGACGAGGCTCACCGCAGCCAGTACGGCTTTCAGGCCAGCCTGCCCAAGCTGCAAAAGCAGATGAAGGATGCGCGCAAGGCCTCGGCCGCGAATGCGCCGATGGCCTTACAGGTGGCCGAGCCCACGGCCGACTATGGCGCCCTGCGCAACGTGCGCTATGGCTATGCCCAGCACCTGCGCGACGGCATGCCCAACGCCACCTTTGTCGCCTTCACTGGCACGCCCGTATCGCTGGAAGACCGCGATACCCGAGCCGTGTTCGGCGACTACGTCCACATCTACGACGTCGAGCAGGCGGTCAAGGATGGCGCCACGGTGCCGATCTATTACGAGAGCCGTCTGGCCCGGCTGGAGCTGCAGGAGGCCGAGACAGCGCAGCTCGATGACGAAGTCGACGAGCTGACCGAGGACGAAGAAGACGACAGCGCCAAGGCCGCGCAGCTGCGTCGCTGGGCCGCGCTGGAGAAGCTGGTCGGGGCGCCGCCGCGCCTGCAGAAGGTGGCGGCCGATCTGGTCGACCACTTCGAGAACCGCCAAGCCAGCCTGGACGGCAAGGCCATGGTGGTGGCGATGAGCCGCGAGATCTGCGTGCACCTCTACGACGCCATCATCGCCCTGCGTCCGGGTTGGCACGACCCCGATCCCGAAAAGGGCGTCATCAAGATCATCATGACCGGCTCGGCCTCGGACAAGGCGCTGCTGAAGCCGCACATCCACAGCAAGGACATCAAGAAGCGCCTGGAGCGCCGCTACAAGGACCCGGCCGACCCCTTCAAGCTGGTCATCGTGCGCGACATGTGGCTCACCGGCTTCGACGCCCCGTGCATGCACACGATGTACGTGGACAAGCCGATGAAGGGCCACAACCTCATGCAGGCC
>DALYHW010000253.1:2489-4144 GCA_031970695.1 Hylemonella sp. | reverse complement strand
TTCTACGTGGACAAGGTTGCTGAAGGCGTGGCGACGATCGCGGCCGCCTTCTGGCCCAAGCCGGTCATCGTGCGCCTGTCGGACTTCAAGAGCAACGAATACCGCAAGCTCATCGGCGGCAGCCGCTACGAGCCCGAGGAAGAGAACCCCATGCTGGGCTTCCGCGGTGCCGCCCGTTACCTCAGTGCCGATTTCGCCGAGTCCTTCGCCATGGAGTGCGAGGCCATGAAGCGCGTGCGCGACGAGATGGGCCTGACCAACGTCGAGCTCATGGTGCCCTTCGTGCGCACCCTGGGCCAGGCGAAGAAAGTGATCGACCTGCTGGGCAAGCATGGCCTCAAGCGTGGCGAAAACGGCCTGAAGATCGTGATGATGTGCGAAGTGCCGAGCAACGCCATCCTGGCTGACCAGTTCCTCGAGTTCTTCGACGGCTTCTCCATCGGCTCCAACGACCTGACCCAGCTTACCCTCGGTCTGGACCGCGACTCCGGCATGGAACTGCTGGCGGCCGATTTTGACGAGCGCGACCCGGCCGTGGAAGCCATGGTGGAGCGCGCAATCGTGGCCTGCCGCAAGCAGAACAAATACGTTGGCATCTGCGGGCAGGGCCCCAGCGACCATCCCGACTTCGCGCGCTGGCTGGTCGACAAGGGCATCACGTCGCTGTCGCTGAATCCTGACTCGGTCGTCGAGACCTGGCAGACGCTGGCCAAGAAGTGACCCGGGCCCCGTGGTGTTGGTTCTCTCTGAGTCGACGACAGCACCATGGTGAGACCGGTATCCGGTGAAGGAAACGGGCCGCAGCGGGGGCTATCCCTGCGCGGCGTCCTGCTGGCGATCTGGCTGGTGGCTTCCTTCGGCATCATGTACTTTGCCCACGATCTGCAGCAGGTCGTGGGTGGCTGGCCCTTCAGCTTCTGGTTCGGCTCCCAGGGGGCGCTGCTGGTCTTCACGGCGATCACGGTGTTCTATGCCTGGGCTGCCAATCGCCGCGAAAGCGTGCAGTCCGGCGAGGAGCATGACCTGCACGATTACGCGGGCTACAAGCGCCATCTCCATCGCCTGTTCGGCCTGTATGTCCTGGGCGTGCTGGTCTTTCTCGGCCTGATGGCGCTGGCCGAATACCAGGGCCTGAACCGCAACTGGCTGGGGGCCATCTTTCTTTTCATGACCGTCGGCCTGTATGCCGTGATCGGCATCTACAACCGCACGACGGTGGCCTCCGAGTATTACGTCGCGGGGCGGCGCGTGCCGGCGCTCTATAACGGCATGGCCACCGCAGCGGACTGGATGAGCGCGGCGTCCTTCATCAGTCTGGCCGGCGGCCTGTACCTGCAAGGCTTCTCCGGGACCGAGAGCCAGACGGGGGGGCTTGCCTATGTTCTGGGGTGGACGGGCGGCTTTTGCCTGGTGGCATTGCTGGTGGCGCCGCGCTTGCGGGAGATGAACCTGGACACCGTGCCGGACTTCTTTGGTCAACGGTTTGGCGGGGTGTGGCCGCGCCGTATCGCCGCACTGGCTGCGATCCTGTGTTCCTTCACCTACGTCGTGGCGCAGATCTACGGCGTGGGCCTTATCAGCTCACGCCTGACCGGCGTGCACTTCGAGATCGGGATCCTGCTGGGCCGGTCCGGGGCGGCGGTCGAGCGGGTGGC
>DALYHW010000253.1:0-2479 GCA_031970695.1 Hylemonella sp. | reverse complement strand
TGCTGGGCCTGGGCGGCGTGCTGGTCTGCTCCTTCCTGGGCGGCATGCGCGCCGTAACATGGACCCAGGTGGCGCAGTACGTCATCCTGATCCTGGCGTTCCTGATTCCGGTGTCCTGGCTTGCCTACAAGCAACTCGGGAATCCGCTGGCACCGCTGGTCTACGGGCAGCAGCTGGCCGAGATCTCGGCGATGGAGCAGGCGCTGGCCGCTTCGCCCGCCGAGCAGGAGGTGATCCGGGAATATGCGCGTCGCGCGCGCGATTACGAGCGCAAGTTGCAGAATGTCGAGGCGGCGTTGCAGGAGGACCGGGCGCTGCTGAAGGAACGATTGCGCTTGCTGATCGAATCAGGCGCTGAAGATGATGCGGTCAATGCGACCCGTCGTGCGCTGGCGCTTCTGCCCAAGGACGCCGCGGTGGCTCGCGAGCAATGGACCAGGGCGTTGCAGGATGACCTCAGTCGTGCCAGGCCGCTCGCAGGCATGCCCACCCATGCGCGGCCGTTCGCCGGAGATCCGCAGGGAACGCCACAGCAGCGCGAAGCCTTCGCGAACTCGCGCCTGAATTTCCTGGCGCTGATGTTCTGCCTGATGATCGGTACGGCCGGCATGCCGCACCTGTTGACCCGGTACTTCACCACACCATCGGCTGCCGAAGCCCGCACCTCGGTCGCATGGTCGCTGGTGTTCATTTCGCTGCTGTACGTGTCAGCTCCCGCGCTGGCGGTGCTGGTCAAGTTTGAAGTGATGAGCCATCTGGTTGGCCAGAGTTTTGACGCGCTGCCGGCCTGGATGACCCAGTGGGCGCGGGTGGACAACGCCTTGCTCTCGATCAGCGACGTCAATCGCGACAATCGCCTGCAATTCGCCGAACTCAAGCTGGGTGCTGACATCGTGATGCTAGCAACCCCCGAACTTGGCGGCCTGCCGTATGTGATCTCGGGGCTGGTGGCTGCGGGTGGCCTGGCTGCCGCACTGTCCACTGCCGATGGCCTGCTGCTGACGATCGGCAACGCCATCTCACACGACCTTTACCTCAAGGGAGGGCAGGGCGACCGTATCGGCGACATGCGTCGCGTGATCCTCTCCAAGTTCACGCTCATGGTGGCTGCCCTGGCGGCGGCCTACGTGGCAGCGCTCAAGCCGGCCGACATTCTCAATGTGGTGTCCGCCTCGTTCTCGCTGGCGGGCAGTGCCTTTGTTCCGGCCATGGTGCTGGGCATATTCTGGAAACGCACCACACGCGCCGCGGCGGTGGCCGGGATGCTTAGTGGTGTGGCGGTCACGATCTATTACATGCTTGCCAATTCGACCGCAGTGCGGGGAGCCCTCGCCTTGCCTGGCTCGGGGCTGTGGTTCGGGATTCAGCCTATCTCTGCGGGCGTATTCGGGGTGGCTGCGGGTGTCGCCGTGACGGTCGCCGTCAGCCTGATCAGCCGCAAGCCGGGACCTGGGCCAGCTCGACCCGAGCCGGATGGGCTATAATTGAGGGCTTTCCACCTTGCTGCACCCCGTTTAGACGCCGGAGGCAGCTATTCCGCCCGCATCGCGGGTATCCACAAGGAGCATCAATGCGTCATTACGAAATCGTCCTCATGATCCACCCGGATCAGAGTGAGCAGGTCCCCGCCATGCTCGAGCGCTACAAGGGCATGATCACCGCCGGTGGCGGCAAGATCCACCGCGTTGAAGACTGGGGCCGTCGCCAGATGGTCTACATGATCAACAAGCTGGCCAAGGCTCACTACCTGTGCCTGAACATCGAGGCCAACCAGGCCGTGATGGGCGAACTGGAGCATGCCTTCAAGTTCAATGACGCCGTGCTGCGTCACCTGACGGTCCAGAAGAAGAAGGCCGAGACCGGTCCCTCTTCCATGATGAAGACCGTGGAGCGTGAAGACGCCCGCAAGGCCCAGCAGGCTGAGTTCCAGGGCTGATCCGTCAGCGAGGAGTGAACCCCGGCGCCAACCAGCTCATCCTGACGGCCGCAATCGCCGAGCTCAGTGCCCTGCGATACACACCGGCCGGATTGCCCGCCCTGGACCTGCGACTCGAACACGAGTCCCGGGCTGAAGAGGCAGGACAGGTCAGGCAGGTGAAGGCCAGCGTCAAGGCTGTTGCTTTTGGCGCGCTGGCCGAGCGGCTTGCAAGGCAGGCCATCGGCAGCGGCTGGCGGTTCAGGGGCTTTGTCGCCACTCCCCGCAACGGAAAACACCTGGTGTTCCATATCCAAGAGTTCAGTCAAGATTAAACAGGAGGCCCCATGGCCACGTTCAAGAAATTCAACAAGGACAAGCGTCCGAAGCGCAACACCCAGTCGCTGCTGTTCAAGCGCAAACGTTTCTGCCGTTTCACCGTTGCCGGCGTCGAAGAGATCGACTACAAGGACATCGACACGCTGCGTGATTTCATCGCCGAAAACGGCAAGATCATCCCGGCGCGCCTGACCGGCACCCGCGCCATTTACCAGCGCCAGCTCA
>DALYHW010000252.1:0-4153 GCA_031970695.1 Hylemonella sp. | reverse complement strand
TACGCCATCGGTGCCTGCATCTATGCCTGCATGCAGGGTTACCCGCCCAACGAGGCGCCGCAGCGTCTCGAAAAGGACCGTTTGAGCACCTCGCTGGCGCGCCTGCGTGGCGTGTATTCAGACAACCTCATCGAGGTCGTCGAATGGTGCATGGCACTCGACCCCCTGTCACGGCCCCAGTCGGTGTTCGCGCTCCAGAAGGAACTCAGCCGCGAGGGAGAACGTCGTTACACCAAGCTCACCATGGCCGAGAAGATGCGCATGCAGTTCGATACCATGGTGTCCGACACCAAGAAGAGTGTCAAAAGCGTTGCCGGCACCGTCGCACCCAAACCGAAATGAAATTCTCCGTTTTCCAGGTCAGCCGCAAGGGTGGCCGAGGCACCAACGAAGACCGCATGGGCTATTGCTACACGCGGGATGCCGCGCTGTTCCTGCTAGCCGACGGCATGGGGGGCCATCCGGAGGGCGAAGTCGCTGCCCAGCTGGCGCTGCAGGTGGTCTCGGCCGCCTTCCAGCAGGAGGCCAAGACCGGCATCAAGGACATGCGGGCGTTCCTTGGCTCCTCGGTATTGCTGGCGCACCGCCAGATCCTCGCTTATGCCGCCGGCAAGAACATGCTGGACACGCCGCGTACCACCTTTGTCGCAGCCCTCGTGCAGGGCGACAGCGTGGCCTGGGTGCACTGCGGCGATTCGCGCCTGTACATGGTCCGCGACGGCGAAATGCTCGCCCGGACACGCGACCACTCGTATATGGAACAGCGCCAGGACGAAGTGCCGCCGGGTGCCAAGACCGGCGACAAGACCAATCGCAACGTGCTGTTCACCTGCCTCGGCTCGCCCGCCACGCCAGTGTTCGATGTGATGGGGCCGATCAACCTGCAGCAGGGCGATCGCGTCCTGCTGTGCTCCGACGGGCTGTGGAGCGCGCTCTCCGACATCGAGATCGTCTATGACCTTGGCCTCAAGCCCGTGGCCCGCGCCGTGCCGGACCTGGTGGACAAGGCCCTGGAGAAGGCCGGTGCCTCCAGTGACAACGTGACCGTGATCGCCATGGAGTGGGAGACGCCGGACGTGTTCGAGGAGACACGCAGCAGCGTCTCCACCGACAGCATCAACGACGGCGTTTTTGCGTCCACCGTGCAAGCCAGCGGGATCGACACGCTGGTCGAGGATCTCGACGACGAGGCCATCGAACGCTCCATCGCCGAGATTAACGAGGCGATCCGTCGTACCGCTGCGCGCCGCAACAGCTGACCCCGCCCGGTGCGCCGGGCGCTTCTTGCCTCTTTCAGGACCAGACCATGAGTGCCTACCTCCGTAGCGGCGGCCGCGCCGCCGACCAGTTGCGCCCCGTGCGCATCACCCGTAACTACACCATCCACGCCGAGGGTTCGGTGCTCATCGAGTTCGGCGATACCCGCGTCCTTTGCACCGCCTCGGTGGAAGAGCGGGTGCCGCCGCACAAGAAGGGCAGCGGCGAAGGCTGGGTCACGGCCGAGTACGGCATGCTGCCGCGCGCCACCCACACGCGCAGCGACCGCGAGGCCGCGCGCGGCAAGCAGACCGGCCGCACCCAGGAGATCCAGCGCCTGATCGGCCGTTCTCTGCGGGCCGTCTTCGACCTCCAGAAACTCGGCGAACGCACCATCACGCTTGACTGCGACGTGCTGCAGGCTGATGGCGGCACGCGTACTGCTGCCATCACGGGTGCCTTCGTGGCGGCACAGGATGCGGTGAACCGGCTGCTGGCCGATGGCAAGCTGGTCGAGTCGCCAATCCACGGCCACGTGGCGGCGATCTCGGTCGGCATCGTGCAGGGTACGCCGCTGCTGGACCTGGAATACACGGAGGACTCGGCCTGCGATACCGACATGAACGTGGTGATGACCGGTGCCGGCCACTACATCGAGGTGCAAGGTACGGCCGAGGGCGCCGCGTTCAGCCGCAAGGAGATGGACACCCTGCTGGCGCTGGCTGAAAAGGGTGTGAACGAGCTGGTGCGCCTGCAGGAAGCGGCGCTCAAGGCATGAAGAAGATCGTCCTTGCTTCCAACAACGCGGGCAAGTTGCGCGAGTTGCAGGAGATGCTGGCGCCGTTGGGGCTGGAACTGGTACGCCAGGGCGAGCTCGGCATCCCCGAAGCCGAGGAGCCGCACCGCACCTTCCTGGAGAACGCGCTGGCCAAGGCGCGCCATGCCGCGCGCCTGAGCGGCCTGCCGGCGCTGGCCGACGATGCCGGCCTGTGCGTGGACGCCTTTGGCGGCCTGCCCGGTGTGGACACCGCCTACTACGCCACGCAGTTCGGTTACGCCAAGAGCGACGACAACAATGTCACGGCCCTGCTGGAGCAGATGCAGACCGTCGACAACCGGCGCGCCGCCATGGTCAGCACGCTGGTCGCTTTGCGCTCGGCCGACGACCCCGAGCCCCTGGTGGCGGTGGGGCGGGTGCGTGGCGAGATCACCCGCGAGCGCCTCGGGAGCAATGGTTTCGGCTTTGACCCCGTGATGTTCATCCCGGAGTTCGGCAAGACCTTCGCACAACTGCCCATCGAGGTGAAAAACGCCAACAGCCACCGCGGCCGGGCGGCGCGCCAGATGGTCGAGCTGATCCGACAGAACTGGATGTGATGCGCGATATCCAGCACTACCTGCGCCCCGGCACGCTCCAGCTCACGAGCCTGCCCCCGCTCTCGCTGTATGTGCACCTGCCCTGGTGCCTCAAGAAGTGCCCCTACTGCGACTTCAACTCGCACGAGATGCAGGCCTCGGACCTGCCCGAGCAGCGTTACCTCGACGCCCTGCTGGCCGACCTGGAAGCGGCGTTGCCCCTGGTCTGGGGGCGCAATGTGCACAGCATTTTCCTTGGCGGGGGCACGCCCAGCCTGTTCAGACCGGAGTCCATCGACCACCTGCTGGGCGGCATCCGCGCGCGGCTCAAGCTGGCCTCGGATTGCGAGGTCACGCTGGAGGCCAACCCCGGCACCTTCGAGAAGGATCGTTTCCGCGCCTTTCGAGCCGCTGGCGTGACCCGGTTGTCCGTGGGGGTGCAGAGCTTCAATGACGAGCACCTGCGGCGCATCGGCCGCGTGCACGACCGAGCCCAGGCCATGGCGGCGCTGGAGGAAGCCGCGCGCAGCTTCGACACCTGGAACCTGGACCTGATGTACGCGCTGCCCGGCCAGACGCTGGCCGGCTTGCGGCAGGAGATCGACCAGGCGCTGGGCTTCACGCCGCCGCATCTGTCGATCTACCACCTGACCATCGAGCCCAACACGTGGTTCGCCAAGCACCCGCCAGCGCTGCCGGAGGACGACACGGCCTACGCCATGCTGGACCTGATCACGGAGCGCACCGGCCTGGCCGGCTTGCAGCGTTACGAGGTCTCGGCCTACGCCCGTGCGGGGCATCACTGCCGCCACAACCTGAACTACTGGCAGTTCGGCGACTACCTCGGCATCGGCGCCGGCGCCCATGGCAAGCTGAGTTTTGCCCACCGCATCGTGCGCCAGGTGCGTGCGCGCGACCCGCGCCTGTACATGGAGCGCGCGCTGGCTGGTGATGCCATCGTCCAGGAGGAAGAGGTCCGTCGGGCTGACCTGCCGTTCGAGTTCATGCTCAACGCCTTGCGCCTCCGTCAGGGCTTTGCGCTGGCTGAGTTCGGCGAGCGCACCGGCCTGGCCATCACCGCGATTGCCCGCCAGCTCGACGAGGCCGAACGGCGTGGCTGGATCACGCGCGATCTGCAGCGCGTGCAGCCCACCGCACGCGGTTTCGATTTCCTCAGCGACCTGCAGAGCCTGTTTCTCCCTGAAGCCGACTGACGGTTTGCACGGCCGGCGGCTTTATAGTCTGGCCATGGTGGCCACCGTGGCCCTGCAGGAGAGGCGTGCATGTTCTCGATCTATGGCGAAAGCGGGCGCCTGTTCAGGGGCGCCATGGAGGACCTATGGCGGGTCGATGCCCTGCGGGCGCTGGCCCGTACGCGTCGTGTCGATCCCCGGGACCAGGCGCCCGTGGCGGGCGAATCCGACGCCTCCCCGATCCCACCCGGACGACGCACGCTGGCGGGCGCGGCTGCGCTGACAGCCTACGCCCAGGCTGCCGGAGCGCCGTCCAATCGCCACCCGCTGACCCGCGTGGCCGATGT
>DALYHW010000251.1:0-4157 GCA_031970695.1 Hylemonella sp. | reverse complement strand
AACGGTCATGTCGCGGAAGCCGCCTTCTGGTAGAGCGCCTCGTATTGTAGGGCGGTCTGCTCCCAGCTATGGCTCTGTGCGAACGCCAGGCCCTGCTGCGTCAGCTGCGCCCGCAGCGTGGGCTCAACCAATACCCGCCGGAGCAGGCCCGCGAGCGCAATGGCGTCACGCGGGTCCGCCAGCAGCAGGGCCTGCCGGCCGTCCTGCAAGTCCCGCGCAATGCCGCAGTGGTCCGGCCCGCTGACCACCACCGGCAGGCCGTGTGCCAGGGCTTCCAGCACCACCATGGCATAGGTGTCCTCCAGCGTCGGGTGAGCCAGACAGTCGGCCGCACGGTAGGCCGGTCCGAGGTCGTCCTGCGAACCCAGGAAGTGCACGCGCTGTGCCACGCCGAGCTGGGTCGCCAGTTGCCGGTAGGCCGGAATGGGTGCCGGATTACCGGCCACGGCGAGCTGCACATCAGCAGGCAGCCTTACCAGGGCCTGCAGCAGGCTGTCCAGCCCCTTGCGCTTGTAGTCGTTGGCCACGAACAGCAAGAGCGGCGCCTGCACCGGCAGTCCCAACCGCTCACGCGCCTCGGCCTGCGTCGGGCCGCCCTGCGGCAGTCGCGTGCCGGGCGTGATGATCGACAGAAAACCACAGCTGCCGGGATAGGCCGCGACACACTCCTGCGCCAGGCCCGCCGAGGTCGCCACCACGGCCCGGCCCGGCCCGGGCGCAAAACGGGACGCCTCCAGCCGCACATAGGTGAGCAGCCGCGGGCTGAGCGCCACCTTGAGCCAGCGCAGCGCCAGCCGGGCTCCACGGTAGCCCTGGAACAGGTTGTAGCGGGTCGGCCGCACGTGCACGGTCTGCACCTGCCCGTGCCAGGTGTTCTCGTGTGAATGGACCACGTCGTAGCCCCTGCGGGTCGCCCACCAGCTGGCCAGCGCAAACAGCAGCTGGTTCACCCAGCGCGGCTTGCGGCTCAGGCAGAACACGCGGTGGTAGGTGACGCCTGCCAGCGGCTGGTTGCTCTCCTGCGCAAAGATGTGTACCTCGTGCCGTGCCGCCAGCTGTTCGGCAATCGATACGGCGTAGCTCTCGGCACCGCCGGCGGCGCGGGAGAACACACGGTTGATGATGGCAATGCGCATGGCGGCGGCGTCCCCGGCGTCAGAGCAGCACGATGTCGTACTGTTCCTGGCCCATGGAGGCCTCGCTCTGCAGGGAAATCGGCTTGCCGATGAAGTCACTCAGGCCGGCCAGGTGCTGGCTCTCTTCGTCCAACAGCAGTTCGATCACCTGCGGCGCGGCCACCACGCGAAACTCGCGGGGATTGAACTGGCGGGCTTCGCGCAGGATCTCGCGCAGGATGTCGTAGGCCACGCTGCGCGCGGTCTTCACGATGCCCTTGCCCTCGCAGCTCGGACAAGGCTCGCACAGCATGTGCGCCAGGGATTCGCGGGTACGCTTGCGCGTCATCTCGAGCAGGCCCAGCTGCGAGAAGCCACCGACCATGGTCTTGACGCGATCTCGCGCCAGCTGCTTTCGAAACTCGGCGAGGACGGCTTCACGATGATCCTCACGCGTCATGTCGATGAAATCGGCAATAACGATGCCACCGAGGTTGCGCAGGCGCAGCTGGCGGGCAATCGCTCCGGCAGCCTCGAGGTTGGTCTTGAAGATGGTGTCGTCGAAGTTGCGCGCGCCAACAAAACCGCCGGTATTGACGTCGATGGTCGTCAGGGCTTCCGTCTGGTCCACGATCAGATAGCCGCCGGACTTGAGGTCGACGCGACGCCCGTGCGCCTTCGCCACCTCTTCATCGATGCCGAACAGATCGAAGATCGGCCGCTCGCCCTTGTAATGCTGCAGCTTGGCCGCCGCCGCAGGCATGAACTCCATGCCGAAGGCGCGCAGGTTCTCGAACTGCTCGCGCGAGTCCACCTTGATGGAGACGGTGCGTTCGCTAACCAGGTCGCGCAGCACGCGTTGCAGGAGGTTCAGGTCCAGGTGGAGCAGCGATTTGGGTGGCAGGCGCAGCGACGCGTCCTTGATGCGCGTCCAGGTCTTGCGCAGGTACGCGATGTCGTCCGCCAGTTCGGCGTCCGACGCGTCCTCGCCGTTCGTGCGCAGGATGAAGCCGCCTCCGCCCCCGCTGTCCTTGTCACCCGCCAGGGCTTGCAGCCGGCCCCGCAGTTCGTCACGCTGCTGTACCGGGATCTTTTGCGATACGCCGATATGGTCATCCTGTGGCAGAAATACCAGCAGCCGGCCGGCGATGCTGATCTGGGTGGACAGGCGGGCGCCCTTGGTGCCGATCGGGTCCTTGATGACCTGCACCATCAGCGCCTGGCCCTCGAAGACCTGTTTCTCGATGGGCACCTGCGGCTGCGCCGCACGCGAGGCGCTGATCGATTCGCCCTCCAGCGGCGGCTGCCAGACGTCGGCCACATGCAGGAAGGCGGCGCGCTCCAGCCCGATGTCGATGAAGGCCGACTGCATGCCCGGCAGCACGCGCGAGACCTTGCCCAGGTAGATGTTGCCCACCAGACCGCGCTCGACGGCACGCTCCACGTGCAACTCCTGCACCGCGGCGTTCTCGACAATGGCAACCCGTGTCTCCTGCGGTGACCAGTTGATCAGGATGTCTTCTTGCATCGGCATGCTTGTCTCGCAGCTATTGTCAGATTTTGAAGCCGAACGATGACAGCAATTGTGCCGTCTCGTGCACGGGCAGACCCATGATGCCTGAGTAGGATCCCGAGATGTGGCTTATCCAGGCGGCCGCCCTGCCCTGCACGGCGTAGGCGCCAGCCTTGCCCATGGGTTCGCCACCGGCCACGTAGGCAGCGATCTGTGGCCGGCCCATGGGTGCGAAAGTCACCCGGGATGCGCTGAGTGCCTGCACGCGACGGCGCGGCGTACCGATGGCCACTGCCGTCAGGACCCGATGTGTCCTGCCAGCCAGCTCACCCAGCATGCGCCGCGCGTCCGCCGCATCGGCCGGCTTGCCGTAGATCGCGCGGCCCAGCGCCACGGTGGTATCGGAACACAGCACGGGTGCGGCCGGCAGGCCCCGGCGCTTGAGACGCGCCAGCGCAGCATCGAGCTTGCGTCCCGTGACGCGCTGCACATAAACAGCCGGCGCCTCGCCCGGCAGCACGGCTTCCAGGCCTTCGGCGTCCTCGTCCGGGTCCGGCAGCAACAGCTCGTGGCGCACGCCGAGTTGTTCGAGCAGCTGGCGCCGGCGTGGGCTCTGGGAGGCAAGATAGATGAAATCCGGCTTCATTCGCGGTGGTAGGGATGGTTGGCGTTGATCGACCAGGCGCGATAGAGCTGCTCGACCAGCAGCACCCGTACCATCGCATGCGGCAGCGTCAGGTCAGATAGGCGGATGCGCTCGTGCGCGGCCTGCCGGAAAGCCGGCTCCAGACCATCGGGGCCGCCGATCACCAGCGCCACATCGCTGCCGCCGAGCTGCCAGTCGCGGAGCTTGCCCGCCAGCGCGACGGTGGTGAGCGCCGTGCCGCGCTCGTCCAGCGCGACGATGCGGGTCCCCTTGGGGATGGCCTCTTCGATACGCTTGCGTTCCGCCGCGACCAGTTGCTCAAGTGTTCTGGACCCGCGGGGTTCGGTCTTGACGGCCTTGAGCTCGACCTTCAACTCGGGGGGAAAACGTTTCGCGTAATCGTCCCAGGCCGTCTGGGCCCAGTCCGGCACCCGCTGGCCGACGGCCACGATCAGCAGCCTCATGCGGGCCTCCAGCGCCGGAAATCAGGCCTTGCGGGCGGTGGTCTTCTTGGCCGGCGCCTTTTGGGCGGCGGGTTTCTTGGCGACAGCCTTCTTGGCCGCCGGCTTGGGTGCGTTGACCTTCACGACCTTGGGCGCCGGCTTGGCCGCCGATTTCTTCGCCGTGGTCTTCGCGGCGGCCGTCTTCCTGGCCGGGGCCTTGCCCGCCGACTTGGCGGCGGCCTTCTGCAGCTGGGCCTTGGACGGGAAGGCCTGCTCCGAGCCCTTTTTGGCGGCACTCGAGCGCTTCAGGCTGGTGGGCTTGGCCTCCTCGACCTTTTTCGGTGCGGCCTTGGCTACCGGCTTGTCAGCACCGAACTTCAGGCGCACCGGCGTCTCGCCCCAGAGATCCTCGAGGTGGTAATACTGGCGGATGGCCGGCT
>DALYHW010000250.1:0-4166 GCA_031970695.1 Hylemonella sp. | reverse complement strand
GGCCGACAAGACCAGTTTCAATTCCGCTGCCATCGCCAACCCGCAGGTCATTCGCGACGCCTCGCACAAGTACGGCGCCCAGTGCATCGTTGTCGCCATCGACGCCAAGCGCCGTTATGGCGAGGACCTGCTGGCGCGCGGCGAGGGCTGGGACGTCTACAGCCATGGCGGCCGCAAGAATACGGGGCTGGACGCCGTCGCCTGGGCGCGCCAGATGGCCGAACACGGCGCTGGCGAAATCCTGCTAACCAGCATGGACCGCGATGGCACCAAGTCCGGCTTCGACCTGGAACTGACACGTGCCGTCAGCGATGCCGTCAATGTGCCGGTCATTGCCTCCGGCGGGGTGGGCAACCTGGACCATCTGGTCGATGGCATCAAGGCCGGCGGCGCGGATGCCGTGCTGGCGGCCAGCATCTTCCATTACGGCGAGTACACCATCGCCCAGGCCAAGGCGCGCATGGCCCAGGCTGGCATACCGGTGCGCATCGAATCATGAGCTGGCTGGACGACATCAAATGGGATGCGCAGGGCCTGGTGCCGGTGATCGCGCAGGAGCAGGGCAGCAAGGATGTGCTGATGTTTGCCTGGATGAACCGCGAAGCCCTGCAGAAGACGGCTGAACTCGGTCGTGCCGTCTACTTCAGCCGTTCGCGCGGCAAGTTGTGGTTCAAGGGCGAGGAATCCGGCCACGTGCAGACCGTGCACGAAATCCGGATCGACTGCGACAACGACGTCATCCTACTGACCGTCACGCAACAGGGCCACGAGCCCGGCATTGCCTGCCATACCGGCCGGCACAGCTGTTTCTTCAGCGTTTACAGGGATGGCCGCTGGCAGGCCGTCGACCCGGTCCTCAAGGACCCCGAAACCATCTACAAGTGAATACCATGGCCGAGTCCACGAATTCGAGCGATGCCCTGGCCCGTCTGGCGGCCGTGATTGAGAGCCGCCTGCCGGCACGGGGCGGTGACCCCGACAAGAGCTATGTGGCCCGCCTGCTGCACAAGGGGCCTGATGCCTTCCTCAAAAAAGTGGGGGAAGAGGCAACCGAGGTGGTGATGGCGGCCAAGGACGCCGATCACGGGGGCGAGCGCGGCAAGATCGTCAACGAGGTAGCGGACCTCTGGTTTCACACCATGATCACGCTCGCTCACTATGGCCTGAAACCGGCCGACGTGATCGCCGAACTGGAACGCCGTGAAGGTACCAGCGGCATCGAGGAAAAGGCCCTGCGCAAGGCGCTGGCGCGTGAAGGCGGGGCGCAGTAAGCGCCGCGCGCTGCGCCGACAAATTGATCCGGAGCTTTCTGCATGAGCGATATCAAGCAACACGACCCCGACTGCATCTTCTGCAAGCTGGCAGCGGGCAAGATTCCCTCCCGGAAGGTCTATGAAGACGAACATGTCTTTGCCTTCCATGACATCAACCCCTGGGCGCCGGTGCATTTCCTGCTGATCCCCAAGCTGCATATCCCGTCGATGGCCCAGATCGGCGCGGAGCATGCCGACCTGCTCGGCCGCATGATGACGCTGGCTCCCCGGCTGGCTGTCCAGGAGGGGTGTCGCCCCTACCCGCAGGGTGGCTTTCGCATCGTCTGCAACACCGGCGGAGACGGAGGCCAGGAGGTGCATCACCTGCATATCCATGTCATCGGCGGCGCCCGCCCCTGGGCCAAAGGTTGAATTTCCCGGTTCTGGCCGGCAGATCGGCGCAGGGCTAAAATCGCGGATTCCTTAGGAGAGAAATATGGGTTCCTTTTCCATCTGGCACTGGCTGATCGTTCTGCTGATCGTGGTCATGGTGTTCGGCACCAAGAAGCTCAAGAACCTGGGTAGCGATCTGGGTTCGGCCGTCAAGGGCTTCAAGGACGGCATGAGGGATGGTTCGTCCGAGGACAAGCCGGCGGCCCCCGCGCCCCAGCAGGTGGCCAGCACCGCTGCTCCGGCCGACAAGAACACCATCGACGTCCAGGCCAAGACCAAGTCCTGAGCCATCGCGTACCCTAGCCCGGCATGATTGATCTCGGCCTTTCCAAGATGGCGCTCATCGGCGCGGTGGCGCTGATCGTCATCGGGCCGGAAAAGCTGCCCCGCGTCGCCCGCACCGTCGGCACCCTGCTGGGCAAGGCCCAGCGTTACGTGTCCGACGTGAAGGCCGAGGTCAACCGTTCCATCGAGCTTGAAGAACTCAAGAAGATGAAGGGTACGGTCGAGAACGCGGCCAGGGACGTGGAACAGTCTGTACAGGCCACCACGGCCGATTTCGAGAAGGAATGGGCGACGGCCACTTCCGGGCTGGATTCCGCCAGCGACCTGTCCTCGACCCTGACATCCTTTCCGGAGTACAAGCATCCGGGCAAGAACTGGCGCCTCAAGCGCGGCGCCACTCCAGGCTGGTACAAGGCGCGTCAGGGTATCCGCACCCGGGCGTTGTCGGGCGCGGCCCGTGTGGCGCGCTACCGGCCCCAGAAACTGAACTGAGCCCGATCGGCACGACCCGCGCAGCGGCGGGCGGCCGGGCGTGCAAGCGGCGACCCCCATGGCAGATCCACAACAAACCAATGACGAACTGGCCGGCACCGAGCAGCCGTTCGTCCAGCACCTGATCGAGTTGCGCGACCGGCTGCTCAAGTCGGTGATCGCCATGGCGGTTGCAACGGCCATCCTGGCCATTTTCCCGGGCCCGGCAGCACTCTATGATCTGCTGGCCGCACCGCTGGTGGCCCATCTTCCCAAGGGCACGACGCTGATTGCCACTTCGGTGATCTCGCCTTTCATGGTGCCGCTCAAGATCATGCTGATGGCGGCGTTCCTGCTTGCGTTGCCGGTGCTGCTGTACCAGGCCTGGGCCTTCGTGGCGCCCGGCCTCTACAGCCATGAGAAAAAGCTGGTGCTGCCGCTGGTGGTTTCCAGCACCGTGCTGTTTTTCATCGGCGTTGCGTTCTGTTATTTCTTCGTTTTCGGCCAGGTCTTTGCCTTCATCCAGGGTTTTGCCCCCAAGAGCATCACGGCTGCGCCGGATATCGAGGCTTACCTCAGCTTCGTGCTGACCATGTTCCTCGCCTTCGGCCTGGCGTTTGAGGTGCCCGTGGTGGTGGTGGTGCTGGCCCGCATGGGTGTGGTCAGTATCCAGAAGCTCAAGGAGTTCCGCGGTTATTTCATCGTCCTGGCCTTCATCATCGCAGCCATCGTGACGCCGCCCGATGTCGTGTCCCAGCTGGCACTAGCCATTCCCATGTGCCTGTTGTACGAAATGGGCATCTGGGCAGCCCAGATATTCATCAAGCACACGCGGGCGCCGGACGCCGAGCCGGCCGACTCCTGATCGCATCAGCGCCGGGCCATAACCGGCGGCCGCCCGCATTCTTGAGCTGCCCCTCGCGGGCGGTTGCCGACGCTCAGCGGGGGGGGTTGCGCGGCTTCGGGCGTACGCCCGGTGTGATGGAAACTTCCAGAGTACGGTCCTGACGCCGCACGCCGAAGGAGGCAGGCGCGCCGGGCTTGAGGGCGGCCACGCTGGTCAGCAGTTCCGACACATTGCGCACCGGCTTGCCCGCGACATTCAGGATCACGTCGCCCGGGCGCACGCCAGCGACGGCCGCCGGGCCATTCTGCAGAACGCCGGTGATGATCACCCCCTCGTCGGTCTTGACCCCGAAGGTCTCGGCGAGTTCGGGGGACAGGTCGCTCGGCTCGACGCCGATCCAGCCGCGCGTGACCTGGCCTTCCTTGACAATGCTCTCCAGCACCTGCTGTGCCGTGGCGACCGGGATCGCGAAGCCGATTCCCATATTGCCCCCGGAACGGGAGTAAATGGCCGTGTTGATTCCCAGCAGGCTGCCGTTGATGTCCACCAGGGCCCCACCGGAGTTGCCCGGGTTGATGGCGGCATCGGTCTGGATGAAGTTTTCAAAAGTGTTGATGCCCAGCTGGTTGCGGCCCAGCGCGCTGACGATGCCGCTGGTCACTGTCTGACCGACGCCGAAAGGGTTGCCGATGGCCAGCACGGGGTCGCCGACCTGTAGCGCGTCCGAATTGCCCAGCACGATGACCGGCAGCTTGTCGAGTTCGATCTTCAGCACGGCCAGGTCGCTGTCCGGGTCGCTGCCGATCACCCGGGCGCGCACCGTGCTCGGTTGGGAGCCGCGGGTGGGCTTCGACGAG
>DALYHW010000249.1:0-4210 GCA_031970695.1 Hylemonella sp. | reverse complement strand
GCCTGATGGCCCAGCAGGCCGAGGAATACGGCTCGCACGACAAGACCTTCGAGATTCCCGAAGACGGCGTGGCCAACATCACCGACCTGGCCACGGGCGAGGTGCTGCTGAGCCAGAACGTCGAGCAGGGCGACATCTGGCGCATGTGCCAGGTCAAGGACGCCGCCATCCGTGACTGGGTCAAGCTGGCCGTCAACCGCGCGCGCAACTCGGGCATGCCGGTCGTGTTCTGGCTCGACCCCTATCGTCCCCACGAGGCCCAGCTCATCACCAAGGTCAAGATGTACCTGCACGAGCACGACACTGCCGGGCTGGACATCCAGATCATGAGCCAGGTGCGCGCCATGCGTTACACCCTCGAGCGCGTGGTCCGCGGCCTGGACACCATCTCGGCCACCGGCAACATCCTGCGTGACTACCTCACGGACCTGTTCCCCATCATGGAACTGGGCACCAGTGCCAAGATGCTGTCCATCGTGCCCCTGATGGCGGGCGGTGGCATGTACGAAACCGGTGCTGGCGGTTCGGCGCCCAAGCACGTGCAGCAGCTGGTGGAGGAAAACCACCTGCGCTGGGACTCCCTGGGCGAGTTCCTGGCTCTGGCCGTGTCGCTGGAAGACCTGGGCATCAAGAACAACAATGCCCGGGCCAAGCTGCTGGCCAAGACCCTGGACGCGGCCACTGGCAAGCTGCTGGACAACAACAAGAACCCGTCGCCCAAGACGGGCCAGCTCGACAACCGTGGCAGTCAGTTCTACCTGTCCATGTACTGGGCCCAGGAACTGGCCGCGCAGACCGAGGACAAGGAACTGGCCGCGAAGTTTGCGCCGCTGGCCAAGCAGTTGGCCGACAACGAGCAGGCGATCATCGCGGAACTGGCGGCCGTGCAGGGCAAGCCGGCCGATATTGGTGGCTACTACAAGCCGGATTTCGCGAAGCTGGACGCCGTCATGCGGCCGAGCAAGACCTTCAATGCCGCGCTGGCGTCAGTGAAGGTTTGAGGTCAGAGGGGGGCGCCGCAGCGCTGTTGCCCCCAGAATAAAAGCCCGGACGGCTGAAGCCTTCCGGGCTTTTTTATTGGCTTGTGCGAACCCGCGAACGCGGGACCGGACCTTACCGTCGCTGCTCGAAGGGCGCGCCGCCCAGCCGCATGCCCGCCTTGATACCCCGCTTTGCAAACCAGTCCTGGTTCATCTCCAGGACAAAACGCACCGGCTTGGCCGAGCAGTGGGAGTTGGTCGTGTTGGGTTTCATGTCGGCGAGATTGACGATGGTGCCGTCGTCGGCGATGAACGCCGCCGTGAGTGGCAGCAAGGTATTTTTCATCCAGAAGCACTGGCTGGAGGGCTGGTCGAACACGAACAGCATGCCTTCGCTGGCGGGCATTTCCTTGCGGAACATCAGGCCGATTGCGCGCTGGCGGTCATTGGCGGCGACCTGCGCGTGAATGAGATGCATGCCGGCAGACAGCGTGACGCGTGGCAGATCGAGCTGCGGGGATTCCTGGGACCAGGCCGGGGTGGACAGGAGCGACAACAGGCAGATCAGTCGGAGCAGGAAACGTTGCATGGCGAAGGCCTTTGGTGCGTAAGTGTCGTGGACAGCCGGCATTGTCCGTCAATCTGGCGCGTGTTGCGGGGTGCCCGAGGCGCCGCACGTGGCGATCGTGCCGATTAATTGGGACTAGAATTTGTGCGCACCAACGCGCCCCCGGACCATGGCAGTGGATCCGTGCACCGACGCAGCCAGGCGCTACACCCCTCACGGAGTCCCGCTTCCATGTACCAGCACATCAAGGTGCCTGCCCAGGGCCAGAAGATCACCGTCAATGCCGACACGTCGCTCAACGTACCGGACCAACCAATCATTCCCTATATCGAAGGCGATGGCACCGGCTACGACATCACGCCGGTGATGCTCAAGGTGGTTGACGCGGCTGTGGCCAAGGCCTACGGCGGCAAGCGCCAGATCCATTGGATGGAAGTCTATGCGGGCGAGAAGGCGACCCGGATCTACGGACCCGATGTCTGGCTGCCGCAGGAGACGCTGGACGCCGTGCGCGATTACGTGGTCTCGATCAAGGGGCCGTTGACGACGCCCGTCGGAGGCGGCATTCGCTCGCTCAACGTAGCCTTGCGCCAGGAGCTGGACCTTTATGTCTGTCTGCGTCCGGTGCAGTACTTCAAGGGCGTGCCCTCGCCGCTCAAGGAGCCTGAAAAGACCAATATGGTGATCTTCCGGGAGAACTCGGAGGACATCTACGCCGGTATCGAGTACGAGGCCCGGTCGGACAAGGCCAGGAAGCTCATCAAGTTCCTGGTCGAGGAAATGGGGGTCCGGAAGATCCGTTTCCCCGAAACCTCCGGCATTGGCATCAAGCCGGTGTCCATCGAGGGCACGGAACGACTGGTGCGCAAGGCCATCCAGTACGCCATCGACAATGACAAATCCAGTGTGACCCTGGTGCACAAGGGCAACATCATGAAATTCACCGAGGGGGGCTTCCGTGACTGGGGCTACGCGCTGGCCCAGAGGGAGTTCGGTGCGCAACTGATCGACGGCGGCCCCTGGTGCAAGGTTCGCAATCCGCGCACAGGCAAGGACATCTTCATCAAGGATGTGATCGCGGATGCCTTCCTCCAGCAGATCCTGCTGCGGCCCGCCGAGTACAGCGTGATCGCCACACTCAATCTGAACGGTGACTACATCTCCGATGCTCTGGCCGCCCAGGTCGGCGGGATCGGCATTGCGCCTGGCGCCAACCTGTCCGACACGGTGGCAATGTTCGAGGCCACCCACGGCACGGCGCCCAAGTACGCCGGGAAAGACTACGTGAACCCGGGCTCGGAGATCCTCTCGGCGGAGATGATGCTGCGCCACATGGGCTGGAAGGAAGCGGCTGACCTGATCATCAGTTCGATGGAGAAGTCGATCCTGAGCAAGCGGGTCACCTACGACTTCGCCCGCCTGATGGAGGGCGCCACCCAGGTCAGCTGTTCCGGCTTTGGCCAGGTGATGATCGAGAGTATGTAAGGCTGTATCCGGACCGACCGGGCCCCAGACGGACGAGTCGCCGCCCCCGCCGCATGGCCGGGGCGTTTTTTTCGCGGTTTGCGGGGCGAGTCCGCCTTGAACCTCGGCGAAATGCCTCCAATTCAACCCCATGCGGGGCACGCCCGTCGTGCGCTCGATAGAATGAATTCATGGCCACGAAATTACCCGCCAAGCCGCCAGCCCCTCCCGTCCAGCAACCGCGCCGGGACGACGGTGAGTCGGTTGTCCTGGAGCGCGTACCCCAGAAAGTCAAGCCACCTCAGATGTACCAGGTGGTGATGCTGAATGACGATTACACCCCCATGGAGTTCGTGGTGGTGGTGATCCAGGAATATTTCAACAAGGATCTTGAGACCGCAACCCAGATCATGCTCAAGATCCATCTGGATGGCAAAGGCGTGTGCGGTGTCTACACCAAGGACGTCGCGGCGACCAAGGTCGATCAGGTGCTGGAAGCGGCGCACAAGGCCGGGCATCCCCTGCAGTGCGTCTGCGAGCCGGTGGAATGAAGGGCTGGAGTAAGCGTGGAAAAGTTATTTTTCTTTCGCGTCCGGAACGGTTGGCCTGTTGGGCGAATCGGATTAAAGTAGATTTGTAAGCAAGGCAAAAGGAAGTCACATGATTGCCCAGGAACTGGAAGTCAGCCTCCACATGGCGTTCGTCGAGGCGCGTCAGCAACGCCATGAATTCATCACGGTGGAGCACCTGCTGCTGGCCTTGCTCGACAACCCCAGCGCCGCCGAGGTGCTGCGGGCCTGCGCGGCCAATATCGACGACCTGCGCAAGTCGCTGTCGAATTTCATCAAGGACAACACCCCGCAGGTCGCCGGTACCGACGACGTCGATACCCAGCCGACGCTGGGTTTCCAGCGGGTGATCCAGCGCGCCATCATGCACGTGCAGTCCACGGGCAGCGGCAAGAAGGAAGTCACCGGTGCCAATGTGCTGGTGGCCATCTTCGGCGAGAAGGATTCGCACGCCGTCTACTACCTGCACCAGCAGGGCGTGACGCGCCTGGACGTGGTGAACTTCATCGCCCACGGCATCAAGAAGAGCGATCCGCCGGACGCCGGCAAGTCCAGCGAAGGCTCGGGTGAGGCCGAGGAGGGCGCTGCCGCCGAGAAGGGCGACAGCAAGGCGTCCCCGCTGGAGCAGT
>DALYHW010000248.1:0-4224 GCA_031970695.1 Hylemonella sp. | reverse complement strand
TCGCGCGCGAGGATCTGTACACAGTGGTGCTGGAGCACTTCCTCACCGACACGGCCGACTACGCCGACATCGTGCTGCCCGCCACCACGCAGCTGGAGCACTGGGACATCCACACCTCCTACGGCCACACGGACGTGCTGCTCAACCGGCCTGCGATAGCGCCGCAAGGGCAAGCCCGTAGCAACACGCAGATCTTCCGCGACCTGGCCGTGGCCATGGGTTTTGACGAGCCCTGCTTTGCCGAAGACGACGAAACGCTGTGTCGCGCCGCCTTCGGCAAGCGGGTGGACTTCGCAACGCTGCTCGACAAAGGCCATGCCGCGCTGGACCTGCCCGAGGCCCCCTTTGCGCAGGGCAACTTCCCCACCCCGTCAGGCCGCTGCGAGTTCTACAGCGAGGCACTGGCCCGCACCGGGGCTGACGGCCTGCCGGACTACGTGCCCAACCGCGAGCGGCCGGACACCGGCTCGCCCTACCCGCTGGCCATGATCTCGCCGCCTGCGCGCAACTTCCTGAACTCGACCTTCGTCAACGTGCAGTCCTTGCGCGACATCGAGGGCGAGCCGCTGCTCGAGATGCACCCCGCGGATGCTGCGGTCCGCGGCCTGCGCGATGGCCAGGGCGTGCGCGTCTACAACGAGCGGGGCGCGTACCACTGCACGCTGCGGCTCAACGGGCGCGCGCGTGAGGGCGTGGTCAACGGCCTGGGCGTGTGGTGGCGCAAGCTGGGCCGCAATGGCACCAACGTCAACGAACTCACGAGCCAGGGGCTGACCGACATGGGCCGCGGCCCGGTGTTCTACGACTGCCTGGTCGAGGTGGCAGCGCTCCGAACAGAGCAGTGCTAGCCCAGGTGCTGGCGCACCCAGGCAGCAATCTGCGCCGGTGACGTCATCGCACCCGCCTGACGCGCGACCTCGCGCCCGCCGACGAACAGGGCCAGCGTGGGAATGCTGCGGATATTGAATCGGGCCGCGAGCTGCTGCTCGTCCTCGGTGTTGACCTTGGCCAGGCGAACCTGCGGCTCCAGCTGCTGTGCGGCCTGCTCGAAGGCCGGCGCCATCATGCGGCACGGACCACACCAGGGTGCCCAGAAGTCGACCAGCACCGGCACCTCGGTACGGCCAATGTGACGATCGAACGAGGCCGCATCCAGCGCGACCGGATGACCGGCAAACAGGGGCTGGTGGCAGCCCCCGCAATCAGGGGCCTTGCCGAGGTCCTCGACCTTGACGCGGTTGGTGGTGTGGCAGTGCGGACAGACGATGTGGCGCGTTTCGCTCATGACAGGACCCTTTCTGGCTCCCAGATGAGGGGGCCGCGAGCCAATTCAAGAGCATACCCCTATGGGTAGTTGCGTCAAATGATGCGCGCCAGCCCCGCAGCCACCAGGCTCAGGATGATGGTGGTCGTGAACGGCAGGTTGAACTCGCGCCCAAAAAGCGTGAAGTTCAGGTCACCCGGCAGGCGACCGAAGCCGATCTTGCGGAACCACGGCGTGACCGCGTTGACCAGCAGCAGGATGATGAAGATGGCCAGCAGCCAGCGGAACATGGTGACGGGGTCCTGCTCAGAGCATGTGGGTGCGGTCGCCGCTGGCAAAACCCAGGGCATCCCAGGGTTCGCCGGCGCACAGGCCGATCACCTTGAAGAGTTCGCCCATCTCATGCTCCATCATGAGTCGGTGCGCCTGCGCCCGCGCCGGCAGGTCGGCCTGCGCCATGAGTTGCGGCAAGCCGCAGTTGAGCAGGAAGCGCCCCTGCGAGGTGTAGCCCAGCACGCCCATGCCCGCGTCCTGCGCGGCCAGGGCAATACCGGTGAAATTGACATGGGCCGTGATGTCCTTGAGGCCGACGTCGGCCAGCGGATCGGGATCGGCCTGGTGCGCCCGGTGGCACATCACCGTGCCCATGTGGCGCTGGGGGTGGTAGTACTCGGCCTCGGGGAAACCGTAGTCGATGAAAAAGGCTGCGCCGCGGCGCAGCCGGCTGGCCAGCGTGCGCACGAAGGCTTCGGCCTGCGGGTGGATTTCGGTCAGATAGTCCTGGCTTCCGGATATCTCCACCGGCGGGCGCAGGGTCGTCGTGCGGTCCTGCCAGACAAAGCGTTCGCCATCGGCGCCAACCGAGACACCGCGCTCGTACCACAGGCCGTTGCCGCGCGCGAGCAGTTGCACGGGCATGGCGTCGAGCACCTCGTTGCCGACGATCACGCCCTGCATGTCGGCCGGCAGTTCGCTGGCCCACTGCACCCGGTCGCCAAAGGCCTGCAGGGTCTTTTGCTGGCGGGCACGCAGGGAGCCCGACAGGTCGACGATGGTGTAGCGCCGCACCTGCTCGCCCAGGGTCTCGAGCAGTTGCAGCGCCAGCGCGCCGGAGCCGGCACCGAACTCCCAGATCTCGTCGGTTCCGCTGTGCTGCAGGGCCTGCCGCACCTGTTCGGCCAGGGCCCGTCCGAACAGCGGCGACATCTCGGGGGCGGTCACGAAGTCGCTGCCTGAGCCTGGCATGAGACCCAGCTTGCGCAGGTCATTGGCGTAGTACCCCAGGCCGGGCGTGTACAGCGCGCGGGTCATGAAATCGTCAAAGCCGATCCAGCCCCCGGCCGCCGTTATGCCTTGCACAATGCGGGATGTCAGGGTGCTCGTTAAACTCTGGGCTGTACTGCTCACCCCTGAATTATGTCCCTCCCCGCCCGCACGGTCCTGGTCACCGGCTCAGCCAAGCGCCTGGGCCGCGAGATTGCGCTCGCACTCGCCGCCGCCGGCTGGCAAGTGGCCGTGCATTACCGCCAGTCCGAGGACGACGCGCTGCAGACGGTGGCGGACTGCGAGCAGCTGGGCGCGACCGCAGCCGCCTTTGACGCCGACCTGGCCGACGAGTCCGCCGTGCGCGCGCTGCTGCCGCGCGTGGTGGCGCACTTCGGTGAGGTGGATGCCGTGGTCAACAGCGCTGCGATCTTCGAGCACGACAGCGCCGTGAGTTTCAGCTACGCCGCGATGGAAAAGCACCTGCGCGCCAACACGGGCGCCGCCATCCTGCTGGCCCAGGCCTTGCATGCGCACGTGCACGAACGCGCCGGCGACGGCGTGGTGGTGAACCTGCTGGACCAGAAGCTGTGGAACCAGAATCCGGATTTCCTGAGCTATACCCTGTCCAAGGCCGCGCTGGAAGCGGCAAACACCATGCTGGCCTTGGCGCTGGCGCCCGACGTGCGGGTCGTGGGCGTGGCCCCTGGCCTCACGCTGACCAGCGACTACCTCACGCCCGAGAAATTCGAGGCCCTGCACCGGCTGTCGCCGCTGGGCCGCTCCTCCACGCCCGAGGACATCTGCAGCGCCGTGAAGTTCGCGCTGGACAACCGCGCGTTGACCGGCACGACCCTGGTGGTCGATGGCGGCCAGCACCTGCAGCGCTTCGAACGTGATTTCTCCATGATGTGAGGCCGGGACCGCCCCGCTACGCAAGATGTCCAAATCCATTGGGACCCAGATCCTCACGCTCACCGGGCTGCGCTTCGACGCCAACCTGGGCATCCTCGACCACGAGAAGGCCGCACCGCAGCCGATCCAGGTCGACGCCGAACTGAACCTCGGGCCGCAACCGCTGCTGCCGCACGACGACGACATCAACCACGTGCTGGACTACCGCAAGGTGCGCCAGATCATCATCGACGAATGCCAGTCCGAGCACCTGAACCTGCTGGAAAGCATGATCGGCAAGCTGGCCAACCGCCTGCTGCAGCTGCCCGGCGTGATCGGCGTGCGCGTGAAGATCGTGAAGCTGGAAATCTTCGACGACTGCGAGGTTGCCATCCGCGCCGAAACCGGCCAGTGGTGAGCCCCGCGCGCCGGGAACCAAATCTTTTTCCGGGGGCTCCCACCCCCATCGGGCCGCCACCCCAGTGCCCACGGAGTACGACATGAGTGCCGTCTGGATAGACAACGAACCCGCCACCTCGCAAGGCATCAGCCACGAGAAGGCCCTGAAGATTGAGCGCGAGACGCACAAGCTCGAAAAGCGCCTGTGCCGCAACGTCGGCCAGGCCATCGTCGACTACAACATGATCGAGGAGGGCGACCGCGTCATGGTCTGCATGTCCGGTGGCAAGGACAGCTACGGCATGCTCGACATCCTCATGAAGCTCAAGGCGCGTGCGCCCATCGACTTCACCCTGGTGGCCGTGAACCTGGACCAGAAGCAGCCGGGCTTCCCCGACCACATC
>DALYHW010000247.1:0-4257 GCA_031970695.1 Hylemonella sp. | reverse complement strand
CGTACACCGTCTGCCCGAGTTGGGGGTCCATCGTGTGCACCATCGCGCGGATCACCTCGCGCGGCGTGAAGAACTGGCCGCCGTCGGAGTTCTTCTCGCCCATCTTCAGCAGCAGGTCCTCGTACACCTGCGACAGGGTGAAGAAGTGCTGGTCATCGATGTGGTCGATGTTGATCTCGTGCACCTTGTCGAGGATGTCGCGCAGGTTGGCTTCCGAGTCCACGCGCACCTTCTCCACCGCCGTCATGGTGCGGCCGATGATGCGTTGCTTGGGCGTGGCGCCGGGCATGGCAATACCCGTGACCGGGTCCACGTCAAGGCTGTGCAGGTGGGGCAACAGCTCCTTGTTGATGAACTCGAAGAGCTTGCCGTCGCCGGCCGCAAACAGCTCTTGCCGCTTCCAGCCCAGCGGTTTGCCCTCTGGCGTCAACGGATGCGTCGCCTTGGCCGCTTCGTTCTTGGGCGGCGGCGCGGCCCAGTCCTGCCAGCGGAAGGGGGCGCGTAAGGCAGGCGTGAAGCGCGCGCCCACGGCGTCGGCCTGTTCCTGGTCACGCGCCTCCTGCGCGTCCAGGATGCGCAGGAACAGGATCCAGGTCAGCTCCGGCACGTACTGCAGCGCGCTGGCGCAGTTTGAGCGGCGCATCACGTCGCAGATGCTCTTGACGAAGGACGAGAGCGATTGGGTGGAGGCGATGGCCTTGGGGGCTTTGTCGGTCTTCTGGGTGCGGGCCATGATCAGTCTTTGAAAGCTTGGGCAAGCAGGTGCTGGGGCAGGCGCTCCAATTCCTCCAACTGCGAAGCGTTGGCGTCGGCCAAGGCGTTGACCTCCTGCAACGCTGCTTGCGCTTGCAGGACGAGCGCCATTTGCACATCACGAGGCGGAGCGGGCACCTCCAGTGCCTTGATCTGGATGCCGCTCAAGGCTGATCGGCTCCCGCCACGCCCTTCTGACAGCTCTCGCAGGTCGTGGTACGACGCCTGTAGCCAGAGCTGAAGGAAATATGGGTCCCAGGTCTCGTTGGGCAGTATCGACACCGAGTGTTGGTTCGTGGTGGCTTGCACTTCCAGGACAGCAGACCTGCCGCGCGTCTTGCCCTCGCCGGTGATTGCGATCAACACCGTCTTCGGTGGCAGCAATGCGAGCGAGCAATCAACAAGCGCTGCACGCGCGATGCGCTCGCCGACGCTCCTGATCGAAGCGAAATCGATCTCACCGGTCTTAACCCACGGGATCTCAGCTGGCGACCAGTACGCCTTCACGCTGCGAGCAGGGGTGCTGCCGCTGGTGGTGTGGGCGAAATCGCCAAGTCGGAGGCGCGGCGCGTCAACAACGGCCAAAAATACTTCGGAAAGTACGCGGCGACCTAGCAGCGCGATGTCATTGGCTTGCGCGTGGGCGGCTGACTTGGCAGTTTCTACTTCGGCCAGTCGAGCGATTAATTGGGCCGAGACATTGCGCTGCTGATGAAGGGGGGGCGAGATAAGCGGAAATGCTCCGAGCACTCGCTGATTGATGGACGCAATGCCGGTCGTCTTCTTGGCGTGAGCCAAGAAGTAGGCCTTTCCGTACGGCGATCCGATCTGGAACGACACATAGTCAGGGTCATAGCGCTCCTTGTCCAACCGGACTCGGAAGATGTGGTTCTGGTGGATGCAGAGCGGCACCTGATCCCGCCACAGCGCGCCGCGCCCCAGCTTGTCCAAGTCTCCGCCCTCGGTGAGCAGGAGGTCGCCATTCCGGAGCGTCAATTTCTCAATCTCGCCAGGCGTCGCTGCAATGGTCTTGAGATCGTCCAGCTGAAGGTGTCCATCTTGGACATTGGCCACGCGCAAGTACGGCACCGTGACCAGATCGCTCTCTTTGGTCTTTCGTCCCAGCGTGACGCCGGCAGCAATCTCGGCCGCATCGGCAAGGGGAACCATGGGATGCACGCTCATGCGCCGAACAACCTTCCCTTGGCATCCCGCACCACATCCGTGGGCTTGCCCAGTACGCGCAGTGCCCCCAAGCCCCCGGCCAGCTTGATCTCCGGCACCTCCCACAGCGCCGGGGTCTCCAGCGCATCGGTGCCACCTGATGCGAACTGATGGCCCAGGCCCTTGATCACGATGGCCGCCTTGGCGTCCATGCTGTCCAGCCAAGGTTTCTGGGCGCTGATGAACAGGTCGCCACGCTCGGGCCGGCGCAACGCGCGGGCGTGGTAGCCGTGGTGGCCAAAAAAGTCGTACAGGTCGAAGTCGGTCATCTGGTCGATTTCACGGATCACCTCGGGGCTGAAGTTGTCGCCCAGCAGGTGGTCGATGAGGCTGCGGCGCTTTTGGGTGTCGATCCACAGCGCGCGGAAGTCGTCGAGGTTGTGGGCTTCGGCGATCACGCGCTGGATCACCTCGCGCCGGTACTCGTCAACGGGGATGGGGGTGTCGCGGCCGTCGCGGCGGCTCAGGATGAAGCGGCCCTGGGGCGTGATGCTGACGCGCTGGCCGGCGATCTCGCCGACGGCTGGCCCATCGCCCTCATCGCCACCCCCGCCTCTGCTGCCACCGCCCGGACGCGGCGGCTTGGTGATGAAGTCGGTGCCGAACAGTGCGGTGACGTCGGTGTAGTCGTAGAGCCAGAACTTGTACTTCTGGGTCTCTTCGTGGATGCGGGTGCCGCGGCCGACCATTTGGTAGAACTTGATCGGCGACTGCAGATAGCGGAAGAACACGACGGCGTTCAGCCGCTCGATGTCGACGCCCGCCTCCAGCAGGTCCACCGTGCAGGCCACGAAGGCCCGTTCGCCCGAGCCGCGCATGGGCTCGATCATGTCGGAGCCGTTGTTGGCGCCGCCCATGCACTTGAAGGCGTAGTGGTCCTTGGGCGTCTGCCCATGGTCCCGGCACCAGCGCACGTACAGGTTGTTCATGTGCTGCATTACGCGGTCGGCGTGGATCTCGCGGGTGCAGAAGATGATGACCTTCTGCTCCGGGCCGCCGTTCTCGCACAGCAGCTGGAACAGGTCGGCGCACATCTTGGGCGTGCGCAGCTCAATGAACAGCTCGTCGTCGAAGTCCTTGCCGGTGTACTCGTCCTTGGTCAGGTCCTCTTCGGTCAGCAGCTTGCCGGTCTTGATGTCGCGCACGCCGGCTGCCAGGATCTCCTTCTTGGTGAAGGTGGCGCTGTCGACGCTGGCCTTGCGCTTGACGATCTCGCAGGCGGCCAGGTAGCCGTCTTCCTGCGCCTGAATCAGCGTGTACTCGTAGACCGGGTCACCAAAATACTGGCGGTTGTTGGCCGTGATCTCCAGGTCTTCCTTGGAGGCCTTGTCCGATTGCTCCAGCTTGCGCGGCGTGGCGGTGAGGCCGATGTGGATGGCGTTGGGGTTGCGGCGCAGCACCTCGGACCACCGGCCCCAGGCCGAGCGGTGGCACTCATCGACGATGATCACGCTGAAGGCGTCTTCACCGTAGTGCTCGGTCAGGAAGCTGGCAAAGCCCTCGTCGTCGTCCAGGCCCAGCGTTTGGTAGGTGGCGATGTGGACGCGGGCATTGGCGGCGGCGTTGGTGCCCTTCTCGGTCTTGACGATGCGGGCGTTGTCGCCGAACGCAGCCTTCAGCTTGGTGTGGGCCTGTCCCCGCAACTCGTCGCGGTCACACAGGAACAGGGCCGGCTTGGGCAACTGGCCGGCCTGCGACATGCGCCACAGCAGGTTGGTGGCGATGATGGTCTTGCCAGCGCCGGTGGCCAGCGTCAGCAGCACGCGGGGCGCCTTGCCGGCCAGCTGGTCCGCCAGGATCTTCTCAAAGGCCGCGCGGATGGCCGCGTCCTGGTAATAACGGCTGAGCGACCAGGCCGGACTGTCGGCCTGAAACAGCAGGGCGGCTGCAGGCTGGCTGAGATCGAGCCCACTGTCCTTGGCGTAACGCGCCGTGAGGGCGGCGTGCTCGGGAAACTCTGAGAAGGGGCTGGGGCCGGTGATCAGTTCAGTGAAGCGGTCGTACTCGCCGTACTTGTGGCCGTTGGTCGAAAAGACGTACTTCACGTCGAACCGCAGGGTGTCCGCATAGCCGCGAGCCTGCTGCATCCCCTTGAGCGGGTCTTCTGCTTCCTTCTTGGCCTCGAGCACGGCCACCGGCATGGGCTTCGGTGCGCTGTCGAGCTTCACGCAGAGCAGGTAGTCCGTGCGGCCCGGGCCTTTGCGCCGGCGGCCCTTGGGGCCACTGGGCTCCACCGGCGGCGGGGTGAGCACCGTTTCCAACGTGATGTGGTCGCGGCTG
>DALYHW010000246.1:0-4310 GCA_031970695.1 Hylemonella sp. | reverse complement strand
CGGCGAAGCGTTCACCCGGGCCGCTGCGCGTCCACGCGCCGCTGTCGGCGAGCTTGTACTCGCAGGCGCCGGCCACGCATTCCATGATCTCGGGGGCGCCGGTGTTGAAGGTCAGGGTGGCTGGCAGGACCACGCCGACCGACTTCTTGGTGCCGTCGGCCAGGGTGATGCTGTGGCTGACGCACTTGCCATCGAAATAGACATTGGCCTTGGTGGCGACGGTCACGCCGGTGTATTGCTGGGTCATGGTGAATTCGTGCGGTGGGGTTGCAGGAGCGAACCCGTCATTTTAAGGCAGGCGCTTACTCAGCCACCCAGGCGCTGCTGCCAGTCGCTTGCGTCGAAGCCCACAGTGACGGCATCGCCACCCCATTCCACGACCGGTCGCTTGATCACGCTGGCCTGGGCCAGCATCAGTGAGCGCGCGCTCTTCGCGTCCGTCACGGCGGCCTTGGTGGCGTCGTCCAGCTTGCGCCAGGTCGTGCCCTGCCGGTTGAGCAGCTTTTCCCAGCCCGCGACCGCGATCCAGCGATCCAGCCGCTCGGGCGGGACACCCTGCTTCTTGAAATCGTGGAACTGGGCCTGCACCTCGTGGTCGGCCAGCCACGTGCGGGCCTTCTTCACGGTGTCGCAGTTCGGGATGCCGTAGAGCGTGATGGAATTCTTCATGGGCGACAATTCTGCAGTATGAACACGCTTTCCGACTGGCTCGCCCACTGCGAGCGCCTGCATCCCAAGACCATCGACATGGGTCTGGACCGCGTCAGGGCCGTGGCCCGGCGCATGGACCTGGACCTGGGCTGCCCGGTGATCACCGTCGCCGGTACCAATGGCAAAGGCTCCACCTGCGCCATGCTGGAGTCCATCCTCGGTCAGGCCGGCTACCGCACCGGCGTCTACACCTCGCCGCACCTGGTGCATTTCGAGGAGCGCCTGCGCCTGCGCGGCGAGATGGTGACGGCCGGGGAACTGTTGCCGTCCTTCGGGCGGGTGGAGCAGGCCCGCAAACCCGGCGACGGTGCGGGCGAGGAGATCTCGCTGAGCTACTTCGAATTCACCACGCTGGCGATCCTGGACTGCATGGCCCGTGCCGGGTTGGACGTCGCCATCCTGGAAGTGGGGCTCGGCGGCCGGCTCGATGCGGTCAACATCCTCGATGCCGACTGCGCCATCATCACCAGCATCGACCTGGACCACATGGAGCTGCTGGGGCCGGACCGCGAGACCATCGGCCGCGAGAAGGCCGGCATCATGCGTACCGGACGGCCGGTGATCGTGAGCGACCCCATCCCGCCGCAGAGCGTGATCGACCATGCAAAAGCCATCGACGCCGACCTCTGGCGCTTCGGACATGACTTCAATTACTCCGGCGACAAGCAGCAGTGGGGCTGGGCGGGCCGCGGGCGGCGGTACGCCGGGCTGGCTTATCCCGCGCTGCGGGGGGCCAACCAGCTGGTCAATGCCGCGGGCGTCTTGGCGGCGCTGACGGCCCTGCGCGAGCAACTGCCCGTGACGGCGCAGGCCGTGCGCAACGGCCTGGCCTTCGTGGAGTTGCCCGGGCGCTTCCAGATCATCCCCGGCCAGCCGACCCTGGTGCTGGATGTCGCCCACAACCCGCATTCGGTGGCGGCACTGACTGCCAACCTCGACGCCATGGGCTTTTACCCGACCACCCATGCGGTCTTCGGCGCCATGGCCGACAAGGACCTGGCCCCGATGCTCACACGGGTGATGCCGCTGATCGACCGCTGGTATTTCACCGACCTACCCACGCCGCGGGCGGCCTCGGCCCGGTCCCTGCAGGGTGCCTGGCAGGCGCTGAACCAGCGCAAGGACGTGACCAGCAGTACCCATGGCGACCCTCTGGAGGCCCTGCAGGCGGCCCTCGCCGCGGCGACCCCCACTGATAGAATCGTGGTCTTCGGATCGTTCTACACGGTCGGTGGCGTTCTGAAGGAAGGCGTACCGCGCCTTCAAGCCCAACACCTCAACACCTGAACTCCGCAGCATGGCCTTTTTCAAGTTCCGCAAAGGTGGCGACGAGCAGACGGCGCCGGCCGCGCCGCCCGAGAGCGTGGAAGTGCTGCGTCGCAGGGCCAAGAACCGCCTGATTGGTTCGGCCATCCTCGTGCTGATCGGTGTGGTCGGCTTTCCTTTGCTGGTGGACAAGCAGCCGCGCCAGGTGGCCGTGGACCTGCCCATCGAGATCCCTGACAAGAACAAGGCCCTGCCGCTGGCAGCCCCGGAAGCGCCTGCCGCTCCTGTGGCGCCAGCTGAGCCCAATGCGGCCGCGCCCGCGCCGGCCGCCTCCGTCCCGGCGACCCCTGTGGCAGCCGAGAAGCCGGCCGCCAAGCCGGTCGCCCCCAAAACCGAACCCAAGGCAGACGCTAAGGCTGCGAAGCCCGAGGCCAGAAGCGATGCCCGGGCGGAGGCCCGCAAGGCGGAAGCCAAGCCTGCCCACGAAGGGCGCTACGTTGTCCAGGTCGGGTCTTTTGCCGACGAGGGCCGCGCCCGTGACGCACGCGCCAAGCTCGAGCGTGCAGGCCTGAAGAACTACACGCAGGCCGTGGAGACCAAGGACGGCAAGCGCGTGCGCGTACGCGCGGGTCCGTTTGCCACCAAGGCCGAAGCCGAGCGCGCCGCCGAGAAGTGCAAGAAGCTGGACCTGCCGGGCACGGTGCTGAGTTTGTAAGGCACCATGACCGGTCTGGACTGGATCTTCGTCGTCGCGCTGCTGGCCTCGATCGCGCTGGGCGTCTGGCGCGGTTTTGTGTACGAGGTCTTGTCGGTGCTGAACTGGCTGCTGGCGTTCGTGCTGGCGCAATGGCTCGGCGACGCGGTGGGGCAGCACCTGCCCATTGATACGGGATCGGATTCGATCCGGCACGTGGTGGGTTTCGTGCTGGTGTTTGTGTTGTCGGTCTTTGTTGGCGGCCTGCTGGTCTGGGGCTTGCCCAAACTGGTCGAACGCGCGGGCCTGCGGCCTGTGGATCGCGGGCTGGGCGGGGTGTTCGGCTTGGTCCGGGCCGTCATCCTGACGCTGGCACTGGCGGTGCTGGTGCAGATGACGCCGGCCAGAAACCAGGCCTGGTGGCGTGATTCGCTGCTGGCCGACACGTCGATGTGGACCCTGAAGAAATTGAAGCCGGTAATGCCGGAAGGTGTGGGGAAGTACTTCCCCTGAAGCGACGAGGGTGGCTCATGGACCGGCCATGGGTACCCTGACTGGATGGAACTATGTGTGGAATCGTCGGCGTTGTCAGCAACGCACCCGTCAATCAGCTGATCTATGACTCGCTGCTGCTGCTGCAGCACCGCGGGCAGGATGCCGCCGGCATCGTGACGCAGCAGGAGCGCAAGTTCTTCATGCACAAGGCCAAGGGCATGGTGAAGGACGTGTTCCGCACCCGCAATATGCGTGCGCTGCCGGGCAATTGCGGCCTGGGTCAGGCCCGCTATCCGACGGCAGGCAATGCCTTCAGCGAAGAAGAGGCCCAGCCCTTCTATGTGAATGCGCCCTTCGGCATCGTGCTGGTCCACAACGGCAACCTCACCAACGCCCAGGCGCTCAAGGCCGAGCTTTTCAATACCGACCACCGCCACATCAACACCGAGAGTGACTCCGAGGTGCTGCTCAATGTCGTGGCCGACGAACTCGACAAGGCCACGCGCGGCAAGCCGCTGCGCGTGGGTGACGTGTTTGCCGCCGTGCGCCAGGTGCACAAGCGCATCCGCGGCTCCTATGCCGTCATCGCCCTGATCGCCGGCCACGGCGTGCTGGCCTTCCGCGACCCGTATGGCATCCGTCCGCTGTGCTTTGGCCGCAGCCCCGACGGCACCGTGATGCTGGCGAGCGAATCCGTGGTGCTCGAGGGCACCGGCCACGTGTTCGAGCGCGACGTTGCGCCGGGTGAGGCAATCTTCGTGGACCTGGAAGGCAAGATCAGCGCGCAGCAGTGCGCCGATGTGCCGCGCCTGATGCCTTGCATCTTCGAGTTCGTCTACCTGGCACGCCCGGACTCCGTCATGGACGGTATTTCGGTCTACCAGGCACGCCTGAACCTGGGCGAGACGCTGGCCAAGCGGGTCGTCTCCACGGTGCCGCCCAACGAGATCGACGTGGTGATCCCGATCCCCGAATCCAGCCGTCCCAGCGCCATGCAGCTGGCGCAGCTGCTGGGCCTGCCCTACCGCGAGGGTTTCGTGAAAAACCGCTATGTGGGCCGCACCTTCATCATGCCGGGCCAGGCCGTGCGCAAAAAGAGCGTGCGCCAGAAGCTCAACGTGATCGCCAGCGAATTCAAGGGCCG
>DALYHW010000245.1:0-4312 GCA_031970695.1 Hylemonella sp. | reverse complement strand
CCTGCTGGCCGATGCGCTGTGGAAGGTGCTCGGCCTGACCGACGTGCGCCTGGAGCTCAACAGCCTGGGCCAGCCCGAGGAGCGCAAGCAGCATCGCGCCGCGTTGATTGCCTACTTCGAGCAGCACGCGGAGCAGCTCGACGAAGACGCAAAGCGCCGCCTGCACAGCAACCCGCTGCGCATCCTGGACACCAAGAACCCGGCCATGCAGGCCCTGGTCGAGGCTGCGCCGAAGCTGATCGACTACCTGGGCGAGGCTTCCCTGGCACACTTCAACCAGGTGCGCGCCATCCTGGATGCCGCAGGTGTGGCCTACACCATCAACCCGCGCCTCGTGCGCGGCATGGATTACTACAACCTCACCGTCTTTGAGTTCATCACGACGCGCCTGGGTTCGCAAGGCACGATCTGTGGTGGCGGTCGTTACGATTACCTGATCGAGCAGATCGGTGGCAAGCCGGCGCCTGCGGTCGGCTGGGCGCTCGGCGTGGAGCGCGTGCTGGAACTGCTCAAGGAACAGGGGACGAGCCACAGCCTTCCGCAGCCCGATGCCTATGCCATCGTGCCCGACGCCGCGGCCCTGCCCACCGTGCTCAGGTGCCTGCAGGCCGTGCGTGCCGCTGGCGTCAGCGTGCAGATGCACGCCGGCACGGGCGAGGGCATGGGGAGCATGAAGTCGCAGTTCAAGAAGGCCGATGCCAGCGGGGCGCAGTACGCCTTGATCTTCGGCGCAGACGAACTCGCGCGTGGCGAGGTCACGGTCAAGGCCCTGCGCGACGGCAGCGGGGCACAGAGCTGCCACCCGCTGGACACCGCGGCCGAATGGGCCCCCCGCCTACAATCGCAGACCTGATTACCGGACAGACCATGGCACACCTCGATCTCGAAGAACAAGAGCAGCTTGACCAGCTCAAGCAATTCTGGAAACAGTACGGCAACATCATCAGCTGGGTGCTGATCGCGGTGCTGCTGGCCTACGCCGGCTGGAATGGCTGGCAATACTGGCAGCGCCGCCAGGCGGCGCAGGCCACCGCCCTGTACGAGGAAGTCGAGCGTTTCGCCGCCGGTGGGGACGCGACCCGCCTGGACCGCGCCTTGGCGGACATGATGGACAAGTACGGCAGCACCGTCCAGGCCCAGCAGGCAGCCCTGCTGGTGGCGGCGGTGCATGCAACGGCCGGCCGGCCCGATGCTGCGCGTGCCGCGCTGCAGTGGGTAGCTGACGGCTCCGGCGATGAAGCGTACAAGGCCCTGGCGCGCCTGCGCCTCGCTGGGCTGCTGCTCGACAGCAAGTCGTATGACGAGGCGCTGAAGCAGCTTGCGGGCAGCTTTCCGGCCCAGTTCGTGGCGCTCGTCGCTGATCGCCGGGGTGATATCTACCTGGCCCAGGGCAAAAAATCCGAAGCTGGGGCCGAGTACCAGAAAGCCTGGCGCGGCCTCGAGGAAGACAACGGCTATCGCCGTGTGGTCGACGTCAAGCTCGCCGCCCTGGGGCTGAGCCCGGCTCCGGCGGCGGCCGGGGACAAGAAGTGATCCTGATGCGTGCCTGCCGGTCGCGCGCGCTGAACGCGATCGGTGTCCTGCTGCTGGCCGGCTTGCTGGCGGCCTGTTCCAGCCCGCCGACGCGGACCGAGCCCGCACCCTTGCCGCCGGATCCCAGGTTGCTGGGGGTTCGACAGGTCTGGAGTGCCGAGGCGGGGGCCGTTGATTTTCCGCTGGTGGTGCGTGTCGTCGGAAACACCGTGGCCGTCGCCGGAGGTGACGGCAAGGTCATGATGATCGATGCGCGTACGGGTGAAGTGCTGTGGCGCGCGTCTGTGGGTGCGCCGCTGATTGCCGGTGTGGGCCACGATGGCCGCACACTGGCCGTGATGACGAATGCCAACGAACTGGTGGCACTGGAGAACGGCCGTGAGCTTTGGCGCCAGCGTCTGACAGCCCCGTCCTACACGGCTCCGCTGGTGGCCGGTGCCCGGGTGTTCGTGCTGGGCGCCGACCGCACGGTCAGCGCCTACGACGGGCAGAGCGGTCGCCGGCTTTGGAGCCAGACGCGCAGTGGCGAGGCCCTGGTGCTGAGCCAGCCTGGCGTGCTGATGGCGGTTGGCGACACCCTGGTGGCTGGGCTCGGAGGCCGACTGGTCGGCATGCACCCTCTGACGGGCGCGTCGCGTTGGGAGGTGCCGCTGGCCACGCCCCGCGGCACCAACGACGTCGAGCGCCTTGTGGATATCGTCGACGGCGTGGCGCGTCAGGGCGACGTGGTCTGCGTGCGTGCCTTTCAGGCCAGCGTCGGTTGCGTGGACGCCGTGCGTGGCGCCCTGTTGTGGAACAAGCCTGCCAACGGGGCCTCGGGCCTGAGCGGGGACGGCGCGCTTGTGCTGGGCGTGGAATCGGATGGCACCCTGCTCGCATGGAAGCGGGGCGATGGCGAGCGCGTGTGGAGCAACAACCAGCTGCGCTTCCGCAAGCTCACCGCACCGCTGCTGCTGGGCCCGGTGCTGGTGGTGGGGGATGATCAGGGGCGGCTGCATTTCCTGGCCCGCACCGATGGCGCCCTTCAGGCCCGCTACGAATTGCCTGACCCCAGCAACGCAGCCATGCTCCCGGCGCTCAATGGCGAGGGATTCCAGTCGGCGTCGCAGTATGTCGACAACAGCAACCGCGCCCTTGCCGCAGCCCCTGTGCTCGCGGGTAGCACCCTGGTGGTGGTCAACCGGGCCGGCCGTGTGCTGGGCCTTCGGCCGGAGTAATCGATGAAACCCGTTCTGGCCCTGGTCGGCCGCCCCAATGTGGGCAAGTCGACGCTGTTCAATCGTCTGACCAAGTCGCGTGATGCCATCGTGGCCGACTTCGCGGGCCTCACCCGAGACCGCCACTATGGCAACGGCAAGCAGGGCAAGCACGAGTACATCGTGATCGACACCGGCGGCTTCGAGCCGACGGCAGAGAGTGGCATCTACAAGGAGATGGCCAAGCAGACCCGCCAGGCAGTCGCTGAAGCGGATGTGGTGATCTTTGTCGTCGATGCCCGCGGCGGCCTGTCGGCGCAGGACCACGACATCGCCAAGTACCTGCGTCGCCTGGGCAAGCCCTGCGTCCTGGTGGCCAACAAGGCCGAAGGCATGACAGAAGGGACGCAGCTGGCCGAGTTCTATGAGCTCGGCCTGGGCGAGGTGCACCCGGTGTCGGCCGCGCATGGCCAGGGCATCCGCTCGCTGGTGGAACTGGCGCTGGCACCCCTGAACCTGCCCGACGAGGAAGAGTCGGTCGAGGATCAGACCCCCGGGGTGATCAAGCTCGCCGTGGCCGGGCGCCCGAATGTGGGCAAATCCACCCTGATCAACACGTGGCTGGGTGAGGAGCGCCTGGTGGCATTCGACATGCCGGGCACCACGCGTGATGCCATTTCCGTCCCCTTCGAGCGCAACGGGCAGAAGTTCGAACTGATCGATACCGCCGGCCTGCGCCGTAAGGGCAAGGTGTTCGAGGCCATCGAGAAGTTTTCCGTCGTCAAGACCCTGCAGGCCATCGAGTCGGCCGACGTCGTGCTGCTGCTGCTGGATGCCACGCAGGGTGTCACCGACCAGGATGCGCACATCGCCGGTTATATCCTCGAGAGTGGCCGCGCTGTGGTGCTGGCGGTCAACAAATGGGACGCTGTCGACGACTACCAGCGCGAACTGCTGCAACGCTCGGTCGAGACGCGGCTGACCTTCCTGAAGTTTGCCAACCTGCACTACATTTCGGCCCAGAAACGCCAGGGTCTGGGCCCGCTGTGGACTTCCATCGCCCAGGCATACAAGGCCGCGCACTGCAAGATGCCCACGCCGGTGCTGACACGCCTGTTGCAGCAAGCTGTGCAGTTCCAGCAACCCAAGCGGTCCGGCATGTTCCGGCCCAAGATGCGCTACGCGCACCAGGGTGGCATGAACCCGCCGGTCATCGTGATCCACGGCAACTCGCTGGAGCATGTGCCTGACGCCTACAAACGCTACCTCGAGGGTTGGTTCCGCAAGGAATTCAATCTGGTGGGCACGCCGCTGCGCATCGAGATGAAGACCTCGACCAATCCCTACGACGACAAGGAGTAGGGCACGGCAGCGTAGAGGATGGCCTTGGGCGACGGGCCATTGCGGCGCCGCGTTCTGCGTGCTGAATGACCGGCCCCACGCGTTTTCCGTGCCTTTTGCACGGACATGCCCCGCGTGTCAAGCGTTGGCCCGCCTGCTGTGGTAAGGTGGCGACTTCTTTACTACTTTTTGAACACGGAGAATATCGTGAGCAATAACAAAGGTCAGCTCCTGCAAGACCC
>DALYHW010000244.1:0-4343 GCA_031970695.1 Hylemonella sp. | reverse complement strand
GGCGTATAGCCTGTAAGCCTTGCTACCTCGGTCAGGCTGAGTTTCGCGTGTCTGTGGTCGAAGCAGAGCAGCACGGCCAAGCCTTTTTCGAGGGATGCGACGAAATCTCGGGAATGGGATCGAAGTTCGGAAGCCACGGTTCATTATTGCGCAATGCGCAGAATTGAGTTGCATCAAATTGCGTGGACTGACAGAATTTTTCCGGGTCAGCCTTGCGATCCATGTGATCAACGGCGCATGGATGAGTGGCGGACTATCCGGCCTTCAATATCTGCAGAAATGGCAAGAATAATGATCAAGAGACGAACATTCCTCGGATCCGCGTCGCTGCTGACGCTTCCGCTCGCAGCTCAGGCAAACGAATACCCGCGCATGCCGATCAGCCTGGTGACGCCATTGGCTGCCGGTGATGCCGCCGACCGCGCCGCGCGCTTAATGGGGCAGGAGCTAGCGAGCCTGCTGGGGACGACCGTGACGGTAGTGAACCGACCAGGCGCCGGTGGTTCGCTTGGGACGCAATCTGTCATCCGTGCCCCCAAAGACGGCTACACCTTGTTGTATGCACAAAATAGCCCGTTGACCATTCGACGCGTCATTGAGCCTGATGCGGCGAACTACGATCCGCTCAAGGATCTCACTCCCCTGGCGCTTACCACCCGTAGCCCCTCAGTTCTGGTGGTACACCAGGACGCCCCCTTCAAGACCTTGAAGGAGATGATCGAATACGCACCCAAGAGTGCGCGGGGCATTCAGATCGGCAACGCTGGGCCTGGATCCGTAGGCGACATCAGTGTCCAACTTCTGAACTCGGCTACGGGAGCGTCCTTTAGTTCCGTCAACTACAAAGGTGCAGCACCTGCTGTGACCGATCTGCTGGGTGGCCACATTGATGGCGTAATCCTCGCACTTGGCGCAGTCGGCGCACACATCCGTAGCGGCAATCTTCATGCGATCGCCATCTCCTCGCACTTCCCAGAGATTGCGACGGTGCCGACCCTGCGTCAGCTTGGCTACAAAACCGACCTACTGGGCATTTGGTTCGGTTATTTCCTGCCCGCTGGTGTGCCCCAGAGTGTGGTGGACAAGTTGCTGCCTGCCCTGGAAAAAGCGGCTCGCAACCCGAGTGTCTCCGCCCAGCTACTGCCCGTCGGCATCGTTCAGGAGTGGAGCTCCGCCAAGGCTCTAGCGGAGGAAATAGGCAGCGAGTATCGAGTCGTGAAAGAGCTGCTCGGTTCGACACCAAAAACAAACAAGTGAGGAATTGATGACGTCTAACACTCTTCACATCGCGATTGTTGGTGGCGGCATGGGCGGCTTGGCCGCAGCAAACGCGCTCGTCCATCGGGGTTTCAGTGTTGCGGTCTACGAGCAGTCGAGCGCACTACGAGAAGTCGGTGCCGGGGTGTTCATATATCCCAACAGTCTTCGACAACTTGAGCGCATGGGCTTGGGCGAGTCGTTGGCACGCGTTGGTGCCAAGGTCGGCTCTGGCTCGGAGTACTACCGAATGGATGGCACATTCGTTGGGAAGATTCTGACCACCGACTCCGCTGGTTGGAATGGCATGTATGGAATGCATCGCGCCGACATACTCGAAGTGTTGGCGAACGCGCTTCCCGCCGGGATCATTCACACGGGCCACAAATGCATCGGTTTCAGCCAGAACGAGCAGGGTGCAGAGTTGCGTTTCGAAAATGGAAAGGTCGCCCGTGCCGACGTTGTGATTGCCGCGGATGGCATCAACTCTGTCTTGCAGAAATACGTCGTGGAGCCCTCTGCGCCAGAATACGCCGGGTTTCGCGCCTACCGCGGCGTACTGTCGATGGATAAGGTGCCGGATTGGCGACGCGAGGCACACCAGGTGTGGATGGGTGACGGCAAGCACTTCATGACATTTCCCTTGCGCAGCGGCACTCTGTTGAACTACGTCGGCTTTGTGCCAACGAGTACCCAGACCGCTGAATCTTGGTCTGCGGTGGGAGATCGTGACGAGCTGGCCGCCTCATTCGCTGGCTGGGATCCGCGGGTTACCAACCTGCTGAGCAAGGTGGAGACTTGTTTCTGGTGGGGTCTCTACGATCGACAGCCGCTGGGGAAATGGGTTAACGGTCGCTTGGCGTTGTTAGGTGATGCCGCTCACCCCATGCTTCCGCATCTTGGTCAAGGTGCCAACCAGGCCATTGAAGATGGCACAGCCTTGGCCGTTTTGCTACAAGGTCGTGATCCGGCCGAATCGATTGCTGAGGTGCTTCAACGTTACGAAGCCCTGAGGAGACCTCGCACATCGATGGTGCAATCGGAAGCACGCAAGAATGGCAAGCGTTACGACTCCCAGAACCAATACCAGGATCTGGCGCAGCGTGACCGTGAGATCGCAAACTCCGCGGCATTCCGGAAGTCGCTTTATGACTACGACATAGAAAAGGAAGCTCTCAACTTCCGCACCGCGAGCAGCGCGCTAACCTAAATTTCACATCCGGGCCTGTTTCACGCGATGCCCGGCGAGCTCGTTGTCCGGAGTGCTCAGCCAGACGTGAACTCATTGGAATGAGGTACATGCAAAGTAGCCCGCCTAGTGCCAAACTCGTTCTGCACATCACACTGTGCGGAGATTGGTGGAAGGATGGGTGAGACATTTCCAGGTGCGGAAAGTACTTGGACACCAAGAAATTTTGGCGGAGGCGGTGAGATTCGAACTCACGAACGGTTGCCCGTTGCCGGTTTTCAAGACCGGTGCAATCGACCACTCTGCCACACCTCCGGAACGCCGATTCTAGCCTCCGGGCTGCGTGGTTCAGGAGGAGGGCTCTTCCCGGTCCGTCTGTGCGGCGGCTTTCGCCGCCATGAACGCGGCGGCCGGTGAACCATCCGGGCGGGGTTGTGTCACGTCCCGAGGCTCGGGAGTCTGCGCTGCGTTTTGCGCGGCCATGAAGACGGCCGCGGGTGAGCCGCTGCGGGGCGCCGCGCGCACCGCTTCGTCGGCGGGTGCGGCTTCAGCGGCCTCCTGTGCGGCAGCAAATTTGGCTGCGGGTGAGCCATCGGACTTGGGCGCGACCCGCAGGCTCAGGCCACCGGCAGGACGCGCCTGCTCGGTGAGCGCGGGTCGCAGGCTCGGGTGGCCGTAGCGCAGGTGCCAGTCCAGGATGGTGGCCTCGAATTCCTGGGCATCGGCAATCTTGTCGGCGTATTTCTGCAGCACGAGGTGTGCGTTCTCGATCAGGCGCGCGTTGAGCGTTTCCTGGCCGTGGATCAGCAGGTTGCGCACCGCCTCGCCAGGATTGCCGGCCAGGCTCAGCGACATGGCGGTTTCCGCCAGCTTGAGGATGTGGGCACTGGCCGCACGCAGGCGTTCGGCGTAGGGCGGATGGACCGCGACGGCACCGGCCAGCAGCTCACTCATCGAGCGGCCCGTCGAAAAGCGCAGCCCCAGCGCGTCGATGGCCGGTTCGAAATCGGCCAGCTCGATGGCCTTGGTGGCCAGCTGGCCCATGAAGGCCAGCAGGTTTGTAGCCGACTCGAAATCGAACCCGGGCTCCTTGACCTGGGCCGCCATGGTGCGCACCGATTCGACCGCGCGGGCAAACTGGCGGTCGAGGATCAGGATGAGCGCATCGACGATGGCAGCGAGCCGCCGCAGACGCTCGTTTTTCTCGTCGCGATCGATCAGGCGCGCGAAGTCGTCACGGCAGATTTGCAGGCCCTTGCGGTCGCTGGCTTCCAGCCGCGCGAAGGCCAGCAGCACCAGGGTCTGCGGATCGAACATCTTGGAGTCCAGCCCCAGCCGCACCGTCTGGCCGAGGATTTTCTCGGCCTCGGCACGGTCGCCGCTGTAGTAAGTCATGAGCCCGAGGTTCTGCAGCCGGGACACGGAAAAGGGCGTGACGCTGCAAGCCATCTTGTAGGCGGCCAGGGTCTGCTCGTGGTTGCCCAGCTCGAACTGGGCGCGTCCCAGTACGTCGTAGGCATCCGCGTACTGCGGGTCTTCGCCGATCAGGTTCTGCAGCGTGCTGATGGCACGCGTGGGCTCGCCATTGTCGAGCTGGGCTCGGGCCACGCCGAGCTTGGCCCAGGGCAGGGTCTTGGCGGCGATGACGGCTTCGTAGAGTTCCTGGGCCTGGTCGTAGCGTTCGATGCGCATCAGCAACTCGGCACCAATGCGGGCGGCATAGAGCCAGTACGTGCCGCGCTCGCGAAAGCGTTCCAGGCACAGTTCCGCGCCCCGTTCGAAATCACCCGTCTCGATGGCCGTGAAGATATCGGCCAGCGCAGCCTTGCGCTGGCGAGCCTGGTACAGGCGCTCGCCCAGCCGGGAGGCTGTGTGCGGCTTGATCAGGTAGGCGTCC
>DALYHW010000243.1:0-4346 GCA_031970695.1 Hylemonella sp. | reverse complement strand
TGCGGGTGGGGCCGTTGAGGACGAGGGCGGTCTTCATGAGCATCTTTCCGTTCGTGAACCTGTGAATTGTGCCACTCGGCTACCATCCGTACCGACAAGAACGAAGGAGACCCCATGGCCACCCCCAAACTGCACGAACTCGGCGCGGCCCAGGCGGCTGTCCTGCTGGCGCGGCGTGAACTCAAGGCCGAAGACCTGGTCCGTGCCTGCCTGGAGCGGGTGACAGCCCGAAACGACGATGTCCATGCCTTTGTCCAGTTCGACGCCGTGTCGGCACTGGCCCAGGCGCGTGCCCTGGATGCCGGCCCGGTACGCGGCCTGCTGCATGGCCTGCCGATCGGCGTCAAGGACCTGTTCGACACGATGGACCTGCCCACGACCTACGGCTCGGCAGTCTATGCGCCCCACCGCCCTGCTGCCGACGCGGCCAGCGTGGCGCTGTGCCGCGAGGCCGGTGCCGTGGTGCTGGGCAAGACCGTCACCACGGAATTTGCCTACTTCACCCCCGGGCCCACGGTGAATCCGCACAACGCCCTGCACACGCCGGGAGGCTCTTCCAGCGGCTCGGCTGCCGCCGTGGCCGACCACATGGTGCCGCTGGCGCTGGGCACCCAGACCGCGGGCTCCATCATCCGGCCGGCTGCCTACTGCGGAGTCGTCGGCTACAAGCCCAGCCTGGGCCGGGTCGTCAGTGCCGGCATCAAGAGCCTGTCGCCGACGCTGGACGTGGCAGGCGGCTTTGGCCGCACGGTACAGGATGCCGCCCTGCTGGGCGCTGTGCTCACCGGAGACCGGCGCCTGACCGAGAGCGAGGCCCACGGCACGCTGCGCATTGGCCTGTTCCAGTCGCCCTCCTGGCCGCAGGCCGAACTCGACACCCAACGCGCCTGGGAGATCGCGACCGCCGCACTGGCCCGCAACAGCGACCCCTGCCAGGACGTAGCCCTGCCCCGGGACTTCGGCGAACTGATCCAGCTGCAGAAAGACGTGATGACGTTCGAGATGGCGCGCTCGCTCAGCCACGAACGGCTGCGCCACCGCAATGCACTGAGCCCGCAACTGCTGGCCCTGCTGGATGCGGGCATGGCCATCGACGGCGCCACGCACGAGACCAACCTGCAGCGCACGGCCGACTGGCGGCTGCGCATCGACGCGCTGTTCGAGCGACATGACGTACTGCTCACCCCCAGCACCACGGGCGTGGCACCGGAAGGGCTGGACGCCACCGGCGACCCGCTGTTCTGCCGCAGCTGGTCGCTGCTCGGCCTGCCGGCGGTCCACCTGCCCTTCGCCACTGGCGCCAAGGGCCTGCCGGTCGGCCTGCAGCTGGTGGGTCGCTTGGGCGAGGACCACAAGCTGCTGGCCGCCGCGCGCCGCATCCACGAACGACTGACTTATTAAACGACGCCATGACGACCGCCACGGATACCGGCCTGCCGGATGCGCTCGCCGCAATGCTCAACCGCCACTCGCTGGGCCCGCGCTGGATGGTGGCGCCCGGCCCCAGCGACAGCCAGCTCCACCTGGCCGTGCGGGCCGCGCTGCGCGCGCCCAACCACGGGCGGCTGCAACCCTGGCGCGCGGTGAAAGTCAGCGCCGAGCAGCGCCCCGCGCTGGCGGCGCTGTTCGAGCAGTTTGCGCGTGACTCCGGCAAGAGCGAGGAGGACGTGACCATCGAGCGCGAACGCGCCTACAACGGCCCGGTGCTGCTCGCCTGGGTGGCCCGCATCGATACCGCGGTGGAAAAGGTACCGGCACACGAGCAGTGGATCTGCGTGGGCGGCGCATTTGCCAACTTCATGAACGCCGTGCACATCATGGGGTATGGCGCCAAGATCCTGAGCGGCCGCAAGTGCCAGCATCCGGCGATCGTGCGTGCCTTCTGCGCGGACGGTGAACAGCTGGTGGGCTTCATCTGCATCGGCACGGCGACCCGCCAACTGGAGCCGCGCGAGAAGGATGAAGTCGCAGGTCGCCTGTCGAACTGGACACCGCGCCCGGCGACCTGACTCAGACGGCTGGGCGATGGGCGCCGTGGCTGTGGCGCCAGACCTGCCAGGCACAGGCCGTCGCGAGCAGGCCGCAGACCAGGCCGGCCCAGAACACGCTGGCCAGGCCCAGGCGGCTGGTCAAGGCACCACCGGCCAGGCCCCCCAGCACACCGGGTATCCCGTAGCCCAGCACCGCGTACAGCGCCTGGCCGCGCGCCCGCAGGCTGCCCGGGAAGTGATGCGAGATCAGCGCGATGCAACTGGTATGGTGCGCCGCAAAGGTGAAGGCATGCAGGCACTGCGCCAGCAGCAGCACGAGCCAGAGCCCGGCACCGCCAGCGGTCAGGGCCATGCGCAAGGCGGTCAGGGCGGCACAAAGCAACAGCCAGCCACTGAGGCTGAGCCGCGGCAGCCAGCGACTCTGCGTGAAGAACCAGACGATCTCCACCACCACGGACACGCCCCACATGAGGCCGATCACCGTCTTGCTGTAACCCAGGGCGTCGAGGTGCAGCGAGAAGTAGATGTACACGCCCATGTGGGCCAGGATGTGGAAGAAGATCGAGGCGAAGAGCCACTGCACCGGCCGCTGTCGCAGGATGGGCAGCACCGGGCGCTTTTGCGCGTGCTCGGCCATGTCTTCCTTGAGGTCGGGGAGCCACCAGACACAGGCCACCACCAGGCCCAGCGAGATCACGGTCACCAGCGGAAAGTAGCCCATGCCGTACCGCTCGAAACCGGCACCGGCCACGAACACGGTCAAGAGAAAACCGAGTGATCCGAACAGGCGGACGCGACCGTAGCGCCGTGCATTGAAGTCACCGCCGGCACTCACCAGGTGCGCCATGGTGGCTTCGCTCATGGGCATCATGGCGCTGGTGTGCACGAACATCAGGAACAGCACCAGCGCCAGCCAGGTTACGCCGGCGTTGACCCACAGGCCCAGCGAGACGACCCAGGCGGCGGTGGCGCCATAACGCAGCAGCTTGACGCGCTCGCCCGTGTGGTCACTCAGCCAGCCCCAGGCGTACGGCCCGACCAGGCGTGTGAGTGACGGAACGGCCGTGAGCAGGCTGATGACAAACAGGCTCAGCCCCTGCTCCTTCAGCCACAGCGGCAGGTAAGGGTTGAAGAAGCCGATATGGCCGAAATAGGTGGCCGACAGCGCCGCGAAGGGCACCAGCTGGCGACGGGATACCGTCACGGGCGATTCCGCGCCCGAATTATTTCTTCTCGCTCCAGAGCACGCCACCGGTCGCCCAGTCGGACTTCTTGACGTCCGTGAGGATCACGTCCACCGCCTCAGGCGAGGAGCCCAGCGCCTTGCAGGTGGCCTCGGTGAGGGCCTTGACGAGCTCGCGCTTCTGCTCAGGCGTGCGGCCTTCGAACATTTCAACGTGGATGGTGGGCATGACAGTACTCCTTGGGTTCAGTTTCGGTAGGAAGGATCGAGACGGTCGAGACGGCGCAGCAGGGCGGGCCATTCGGCGTCACCATCGCGCTCGCTGCCATCACCGGTCCACTGGCGGTAAGTGTGGACGGCCACGGCATCCGAGGGCACGATCACCCGTCCGCCGGTCGCCGCCATGGCCTGCAGCTGGGCCCGTGCTGCGCGTTCGAGATGGTGCATGAGCATCCAGGCCTCGGCCACGGTCTGTCCCACGGTCAGCGTGCCGTGGTTCTCGAGGATCAGTCCATCGAGTCCACCGAGGTTGCTCACCAGGCGCCGGCCTTCGGCCTCGCCCAGCGCAAGCCCTTCGTAGGGATGGCGCCCCAGCCGCTGGAACAGGCGCATCGCATGCTGCGTGGTGGGCAGGAGGCCGGCCGGCACCATGGCCAGGGCCATGCCCCATTCGGTGTGCAGATGCAGCACGCAGCGCGCATCGGGCCGCGCAGCATGAATGGTGCCGTGGATGGCAAAGCCCGTGGGATTGACCAGGTAGGGCGAATCGTCGAGCTTGCGGCCGCGCGTATCCACCTTCACGAGGCTGGACGCACAGACCTCCTCGAACAGCAGCCCGTAGGGATTGATGAGGTAGGCCCCCTCCTCGCCCGGAACCGCGGCCGAGATATGGGTGTAGATGGTGTCGTCCCAGCCATTGAGCGCAGCGAGGCGGTAGGCCGCGGCCAGATCGATCCGCGTGGCGCGTTCAGCCTCGGACATCACCCTGGCGCCCATGGTTCAGATCTGACCGGCAATCGGCCCCACCGGCAGCTGCACGTCGCCGCACTGGGCGCGATGGCGCAGCGCGTGGTCCATCACCACCAGGGCCAGCATGGCCTCGGCGATCGGGGTGGCACGGATGCCCACGCAGGGGTCGTGGCGGCCCTTGGTGATGACCTCGGTGCTGTGAC
>DALYHW010000242.1:0-4348 GCA_031970695.1 Hylemonella sp. | reverse complement strand
GGAGGCGAGTAGCGCAGGAGCGGGCGGAACAAGAGGGACGCATGTCTGAGCCCGCGGGGCGAGTTTGCGGCCCTCCCGCACGATCCGAGCAACACAGCGTGCCCGTAGCGCAGCGAAGGGACGACGAACCCGGCTCGCCTTTCTTTTGGGTACTTTGCTTTGGCGAAGCAAAGAAAAGTACCTTGCCCGCCGGGGCGAGACCTGGCAAGCATCGCAGACCAGAAACAGAGGACAAAGGACATGACAACAAGCTCATCTCCCCAGATAAACCTCAATCACCCGCTCATCCGCCTGCACATCCTCCAGCGTCCCCTGCGCCAGCACCGAGCCATCGCACAAGACGGTGACGATCTCCGAGATCGTCTTGATGAAGCTCATGTCGTGCTCCACCACCATCAGCGAATGCTTGCCCCTGAGTGACAGGAAGAGTTCAGCCGTACGTGCAGTTTCCTCGTCGGTCATGCCCGCCACGGGCTCGTCAAGCAGCAGCAGCTTGGGGTCCTGCATCAGCAGCATGCCGATCTCCAGCCATTGCTTCTGGCCGTGGCTCAGGTAGCCGGCCTGGCGCGTCACGCTGTCGGCCAGGTGGATGGTGTGCAGCACGTCGGCCAGGCGGTCGCGCTGGGCCGAATCGAGGCGGAAGAACACTGAGGACTTCACGCCCTTGTCGGTCTTGAGCGCGAGCTCCAGGTTTTCGAACACGGTGAGCTGCTCGAACACCGTGGGCTTCTGGAACTTGCGGCCGATGCCCAGCTGGGCAATCTGGCTCTCGTTGTGGCGCAGCAGGTTGATGGTGGACCCAAAGTAGACCGTGCCCTCGTCGGGCCGGGTCTTGCCCGTGATGATGTCCATCATCGTGGTCTTGCCCGCGCCGTTGGGACCGATGATGCAGCGCAGCTCACCCGGTGCAATGTCCAGGCTCAGCTTGTTGATGGCCTTGAAGCCGTCGAAGCTCACGCTCACATCCTCCAGGTAGAGGATGCGGCCGTGGGTCACGTCCACCTCGCCGGCCTGCACGGGGCGGCCGTAGCTCGCGGTCTGGCCGCCGGCTTCGGTGTTCAGGCGGGCGGCGTCCAGTTCGGCCAGGCGCTTCTCGTAGCGCTGCGCACCCTGTTCCAGCAGATCGGGGGTCATTTCGCGCCCTCCCCGGCGGCAGCCGGCTTCTTCAGGGCCTTGAGCTTGTGCACCAGGCCCACAAGGCCATCCGGAAGGAACAGCGTGACCACGATGAACAGGCCACCAAGGAAATACAGCCAGAACTCGGGTGCCACCACGGTCAGCCAGCTCTTGGCGCCGTTGACCACGAAGGCGCCCGCGATCGGACCCACCAGCGTGCCACGCCCGCCTACCGCGGCCCAGATGGCGATCTCGATGGAATTGGCCGGGCTCATCTCGCCCGGGTTGATGATGCCCACCTGCGGCACGTAAAGCGCGCCGGCAATGCCGCACATCACGGCCGACAGCGTCCAGATTGCGAGCTTGTAGCCCAGCGGGTTGTAGCCCGAGAACATGACCCGGCTCTCCGCGTCGCGGATGGCCTGCAGTACACGGCCGAACTTGGCACGCACCAGCCAGCGCGACAGCAGGAAGAAGGCCAGCAGCGTCAGGCCCGTCAGCACGAAGAGCGTCATGCGCATGTGCTGCGTCGCAATCGGGATGCCCAGGATACGCTTGAAGTCCGTGAATCCGTTGTTGCCACCGAAACCCGTCTCGTTGCGGAAGAACAGCAGCATGGCGGCAAAGGTCATGGCCTGGGTGATGATGGAAAAGTACACGCCCTTGATGCGCGAGCGGAAGGCAAAGTAGCCGAACACAAACGCCACCAGGCCGGGCACCAGCACGATGAGGGCCAGCGTGGCGATGAAACTGTCGCTGAAGGCCCAGTGCCAGGGCAGCTCCTTCCAGTCCAGGAAGACCATGAAGTCCGGCAGGTCGCTCTTGTAGTTGCCGTCGCGGCCAATCTGGCGCATCAGGTACATGCCCATGGCGTAACCGCCGAGTGCGAAGAACAGGCCGTGGCCCAGCGACAGGATGCCCGTGTAGCCCCAGATCAGGTCCATGGCCAGCGCGCAGATGGCGTAGCACATGATGCGCCCGAGCAGTGCCACGGCGTAGTCGCTCATGTGGAAGACGCTGCCCTGCGGCACCAACAGGTTGAGCACCGGCGCCAGCGCGCAGACCGCCAGAAGCGCAACGAGGAACCCCGTCCAGCCGCTGCGCGAGAGCAACGGCGCGGTGGCCGAAAGTTGAAGCTTGTTCATGGTCATGCCTCCGCACTCCTACCTTTGACAGCAAAGATGCCCTGCGGACGCTTCTGGATGAAGATGATGATGAAAACCAGCACGGTGATCTTGGCCAGCACGGCGCCGGTCCAGCCTTCGAGGAACTTGTTGAGCACGCCCAGGCCCAGCGCCGCGTACACCGTGCCCGCGAGCTGGCCCACGCCGCCGAGCACCACGACCATGAACGAGTCGACGATGTAGTTCTGCCCCAGGTCCGGCCCCACGTTGCCCACCTGGCTCAGGGCGCAGCCGGCCAGGCCGGCAATGCCCGAACCCAGCGCAAAGGCGTAGGTGTCCACCCGGGCGGTGTTCACGCCCATGCACGATGCGATGGGGCGGTTCTGCGTGACGCCGCGCACGAACAGGCCCAGGCGCGTGCGGCTGATCAGCAGCGTCATGCCCGCGAGCACCGCTGCGGCAAAGGCGATGATGACCAGACGGTTGTAGGGCAGGATGAGGTTGGGCAACACCTGCCAGCCCCCACTCATCCAGGCCGGGTTTTCCACGGCCACGTTCTGCGCACCGAAGAGCGAACGCACGGCCTGCATCAGCACCAGGCTGATGCCCCAGGTGGCCAGCAGGGTCTCGAGCGGTCGGCCGTAGAGGAAACGAATCACGCTGCGCTCCAGCGCCGCGCCCACCAGTGCCGACGCCAGGAAGGCCATGGGCACGGCTACCACGAGGTACCAGGCGAAGGCACCCGGCAGGTATTTCTGGAACACGCCCTGCACCACATAGGTGGCATAGGCGCCGATCATCATAAGCTCACCGTGCGCCATGTTGATCACGCCCATGAGGCCGTAGGTGATGGCCAGGCCCAGCGCCGCCAGCAGCAGGATGCTGCCCAGGCTCACGCCGGTGAACACCGCGCCCGCGCGTTCGCCCCAGCGCAGGCCGTCGTCGATCTGGCGGATGGCGGAGCTGATCTGGGCCTTGACCTCGGCATCACTCTCCACCGACAGGCGCTCGCTGAGCAGCAGCTTGGTGTCGGGCGTGCGGCTCTGGGCCAGTGCACCGGCCGCGCTCAGGCGTTGCGACTTGTCCTCGCTGGCCAGCAGCACCGCGGCGCGCGCCAGGGCCAGCACGCCTTTGACACTTTCGTCCTGCTCACCGGCCAGGGCCTTGTCGAGCAGGGGCAGGCGCCCGGTATCAGGCTCCTTGAGCATGGCGCGGGCCGCCTGCAGGCGCAACCGCGCATCCGGGCCAAAGAGCTTGAGCACCGCCAGCGCGGTGTCGATCTCGCCGCGCATGCGGTTGTTGTTGATCACGTCCTCGGCGCCGTCGGGCAGCGCGGCCGCCGCACCTGTGGCCGCATCGGTGGCCTTGTCGTCGCGCACGATGTAGACCTTGCCCCCGGCCACCTTGACCGCGTCATCGGCCAGAGCCTGCAGCAGCGCGGCCTTGCCTTCGTCGGGGTTCAGCACCGCCTGCTGCAGGGCAGCGATGCGAGCATCGGTCTCGCCGATGACAATGGCCTGCGCCTCGGCCGGCGTCAGCGCCCGGGCTTGCGCAGCAAGCAGTAGCGCGGCGAGTGACAGCAAGAAACTTCGAAACATAGTTAGAACCTGTAGGGTGGGCACGGCGGGCCGTGCCCACGCTGCAAATCCCTGAGCATCCGAAGACAGGGGCAGTCCTTGCGCGGACTACTTCCCTGATACGGGGGTGCGCCGCGCCGGGCCGCCCCAAGCGGCTGCACCGCCCCCCAGTGGGGGGGAGGCGGCCAGCGGCCGCTTCGGGGGGCGTCTTATTTCTTCTCGGGCTCGTCCTTCTTCTTGTCATTGCCTTCGATATAGGGGCTCCAGGGCTTGGCCTTGACCGGGCCCGGCGTCTTCCACACCACGTTGAACTGGCCATCGGCCTTGACTTCGCCGATGAACACGCTCTTGTGCAGGTGGTGGTTCTTCTCGTCCATCTTGGAAACGATGCCCGAGGGCGCCTTGAAGGTCTGGCCGGCCATGGCGGCGATCACCTTGTCCACGTCCGTGCTCTTGGCTTTCTCGACGGCCTGCTTCCACATGTGGATGCCGATGTAGGTGGCTTCCATCGGGTCGTTGGTCAGCGGCTTG
>DALYHW010000241.1:0-4354 GCA_031970695.1 Hylemonella sp. | reverse complement strand
CATCGATGCCCAGGTCGGCAGGCAGGTAGCCGCGCAGGGCCAGCAGCGCCATGAACACGACGAAGGGAATGCAGCGCGCCAGGGCGGCGGGGCTCAAGGAAGGGGTGGCAGCAGGCATGGCGATGGGGGTGTCGGGCCGCAGCTTAGCGGCATGTCGTGGCCGCGTGACCCCTTGGCTTCACGCACGGAAGCACGCCTCCACGGCGATCTCGCGGTCTAGGTGTGAAGCGTCAAGAGGTTGTTTCTTGACGAGCTGAGTCTTGAGATGGGCGGCACGCCGCCAATTCCACTGTGAGGACGGTGGCAGTTGTAGTGGTGCTGCCAACTCGCCAGCGCGTGGGTTCGCTGAGCGGAGTTCTGGTACGTCCAACCGTAGGCCCATTCGCGCAGCGCTGACTGGATGAAGCGCTCGGCCTTGCCGTTGGTCTGCGGTCGGTAGGGCCTAGTGAAGCTGTGCTTGATGCCTTGCTCGGCACACGCCTGGCGGAAGTCGCGAGACCGGAAGGCGGCCCCGTTGTCCGTCAGCAGCCGCTTCACCTGCACGCCCAAGCGCGCGTAGTACGCCAGCGCGTTGCGCAGGAACGCGACGGCCTCGTGCTTCTTCTCATCGGGATGCATCGCCGTGAACGCCAGCCGAGCATGGTCATCGATGGCCACGAACAGCGTCTCCCAGCCCGCGCCATCCACGGAGTCGCGCCGGTTGCCCGTGACGCGGTGGCTCGGGCGCACGATGCGGCCGAGCTTCTTGGTGTCGATGTGCAGCAACTCGCCTGGCGCCTCGTGCTCGTAGCGCACCGCCGGCTCACGCGGCTCCAGGTCACTGAGCTTGGACAGCCCCGCACGGGCCAGCACCCGGCTCACGGTCGACGCCGAGACGCCCACGCTCTGCGCGATCCGCGCGTGCAGCATCCGGCGCCGACGCAGTTCCACGATCAGCAGCGCCTTAGCGGGCTCGATGGCACGCGGCGAGCTTGCAGGCCGTGAGGAAGCGTCGCTCAAGGCACTTTCCCCGCCGGCCAGATAGCGGCCCAACCACTTGCGCGCGGTCGGTGCTGTCACGCCTTGCGCCAAGGCGGCTTGTGCGGCGCTCAAGCCGCCTTCGGTCATCTGCTTGACCATCTCCAGGCGGCGCGCGTACGTCAATCGGGCATGCTTATGGCTGTTCATCCGGGCTCCGGGACCTTGAGGATTGGGTGTTTGGCGACTTCCAGTCTCTCAAACCCAACCCGGATGAACACCGGATACAACCTATTGAAGCTTCACACCTAGCCGCCGCGCCAGCTTCAGCGCTGGCTGGCGGACTGGAACACCGCCATGCCCTGCACCAGTTCCTGGGCCTGCTGGCGCAGGCTCGACGCCGCTGCGGCGACCTCCTCCACCAGCGCGGCGTTCTGCTGCGTGGCCTGGTCCATGGCGCGCACCGCCTCGCCGACCTCGGCCACGCCGCTGGCCTGCTGATCGCTGGCGACGGTGATCTCGGCCATGATGTCCGTCACCCGGCGGATGCTGCCCACCAGCTCGTTCATCGTCGTGCCGGCCTGGGCCACCAGGGCGCTGCCCTGCTCGACGCGCTCCACGCTGGTGCCGATCAGGGTCTTGATCTCCTTGGCGGCGCCCGCCGAGCGCTGCGCCAGGTTGCGCACCTCGCTGGCCACGACCGCGAAGCCCCGACCCTGCTCACCGGCACGCGCGGCTTCCACCGCGGCGTTCAGCGCGAGGATGTTGGTCTGGAAGGCGATGCCGTCGATGACGCTGATGATGTCGGCGATCTTCTTGGAGCTGTCGTTGATCGACTTCATGGTGTCGACCACGCGGCCCACCACCTCGCCGCCACGGCCGGCGACGTCGGAGGCGCCCTGCGCCAGCTGGTTGGCCTGCCGGGCGTTGTCGGCGTTGCTGCGCACGGTCGTGCCGAGCTGTTCCATGGTCGCGGCGGTCTGCTGCAGCGCGCTGGCCTGTTCCTCGGTGCGCTGGCTCAGGTCGGCATTGCCCTGGGCGATCTGGGCGCTGGCAGTCGCCACGCTCTCGGCATTGCCGCGCACGCTGGACACCACGCCGGTCAGGGAGCCCTGCATGCGCGACAGGCTGGCCATGACGCTGTGCTGGTCGCCGGCCCGAACGGGGATGCGGCGGCTCAGGTCCGAATCGGCGACGGCCTGCAGGGCGGCGGCCACCTCCGAGGGTTCGGCGCCCAGCTCCGAGACGATGCCGCGCACCACCAGCGTGGCCAGGCCGGCGGCCAGCGCCAGCGAGACCAGCGCGAAGCCGATCAGCACGTTGCGAGCGGTCGCGTAGGCCTGCTGGGCCTCCTGGTACTGCCCCTCGTTCTGCTGTTGCTGGAAGTTGATGTAGTCGACGATCGCGGCCTGCCACAGGTCGCTGGCCTTGCCGCCCTCGCCCACCAGCAGGTTGATCGCCTCGCCGACCTCGGCGGCCGTGGCCAGGGTGATGACCTTGTCGTTGAGGGGCCGCGCCACGCTGCGGGCGTCGGTGACGGCCTTGAGCTTGGCCGCGCCAGCCTCGGTGGTCGGCATGGCCTCCAGCGTGGCCAGCGACTCGTCGTAGCGGGTGCGGGCGGCCAGGATCTTCTGGCGCTCCAGACCGCGCTTGAACGGGTCGTAGACCAGCATCATCGAGCGCATGCTGCGGTTGACCTCGGACACCGCATCGTTCATGCGCACGCCCATCTGCAGCTTGACGTTGTTGTCCTTGACGATCTCGTCGAGGTTGGTCTGCACCTCGCGCAACTGGAACAGCGCCAGCGCGCTGGCCAGCACGGACAGGCCCACGATCGCGCCGAAGGCGAGAAAAAGCCGGGTGGAAAGACGAAGGTTGGTGCGCATCACGGTTCGTGTCCGTTGTGTCAAGGTCGTGAACAAGGGTGACGCGTCCACCCGGCACGGAGGCCATGGGTCGGCGGCATCACGACGCTGGCGTTCATCGTAGGAAGGCGCCCCGGCAGGCCAAGCCCGGAAGAAGGGCCGATGCACCGGCCAAATCGATCCGGTGCGACGTCGCTCCCGGGGTCCCGCCAGGGGTCCCGGCTCAGGTCCCGATGGCGCCGCGCCGGATACCCGCGCGAACTTGTGCGCCCGGCGACGTTGCCACGATGCCGCATGCACACGCCGCCCACCCCGGTCCTGCCGAAAATGAACAAATCTGCCGTGCACGCCCCGTCCGCCCTGCCGGACCCGCCCGACCCCTCCAGCACCCGTCCGCCCGTGATCGCCGTGTCCTTTCTCGCCTCGCGCACCGCCAGCCTGCTGTGCTTCCTGGGTCTGGTCGCCTGTGGCGGCAGCGGCGGCCCGGGCGCCGGCGTGAACGGCCCGGGCGATGGCGCACAGCCGCCGGGCAGCGGCACCGAGGCGAGCTTCCCCCTGAGCGTGACCTTTCACGGCGAAGGCACGTTCTACGACTACAGCGCCAGCGCCAGCGCGTTTCCGGCCACCGCAGGCGCCTGCGGCTACGGCGCGGTGGACGACCGGCTGATCGCCGCGATGAACCTGGCCGACTACGCCGGCAGCGCCGCCTGCGGTGCCCAGCTGGTGGTCACCGGCCCGAACGGCCCGGTGACGGTGCGGGTGGTCGATGTCTGCCCCGAATGCGCAAGCGGCGACGTCGACCTCAGCGCCGAGGCCTTTGCCCGCATCGCGCAGCCCATCGCCGGCCGGGTGGCGGTCAGCTGGCGGGCCGAGCCGGCCAGCGTCAGCGGACCGGTCGTCTACCGCTACAAGGAAGGCAGCAGCCGCTACTGGACCGCCATCCAGGTGCGCAACCACCGCCTGCCCATCGCCCGGCTGGACATCCGCCCGGCCGGCGCGAGCGGCTGGACCACCGTGCCGCGCACGGACTACAACTACTTCGTGCACCCGCAGACCGTGCCCGACGCCCCGCTGGAGGTGCGCATCACCGCCAGCGACGGCTCGACGCTGCAGGACACCCTGCCAGTGCCTCAGGGCGGGCTGCTGGTCAGCGGTCGCGGCCAGTTTCCCTGAGCACCCCGTCCGTGAGGACTCCGTACAGGCCCGCCCGGGCGTGACATGCGCCCGGGCCTCCGGTCCGATCGCCTGTCGATCAGGGTGATTCAGGATGAAGTTCGGCCACCGATCGGCCGATGACACGGCACCATCTCAAATACACGGCAGGGCACGGCAGGGCAGGGCCCGACCGGCTCTGCTGACCTGGGGTCGCGCGTGCTGCCGACCACCTTTCCGACATCCGCCCCGTTCCCTTGACGCCACACGCTCCGTCCCCGTCCCGACCCGCGCCAAGCGCCCGCGTCCGCTCGCCGGCCTGGCGCCCCTGGATGTCGGCCTTCCTGGCCATGCTGGCCGTGGGCCTGCTGCTGGCGGCG
>DALYHW010000240.1:0-4388 GCA_031970695.1 Hylemonella sp. | reverse complement strand
CACCGCACGCGACATCGCCCGCGCCGCGGGAGAGTATGGCGTGCCCTACACCCTGGTCACCGGCATCCCGGCACCCGAGCAGCACATCGACAACACCCTGGCCTCGCCACAAACCGTGCTCGCCAGCGAGAAGTTCGAGCGCTTCGAAGCCGTGTTCTCCGGCGCGGGCGACACGCTGTCGGCGACGCTGGCCGCCCTGGTCGCCTGTGGCTGCGATCTCAGCGAAGGTTTCGCGGAGGCGCTGGACTACCTTGACCATTGCCTGGACGGCGGCTTCCGGCCCGGCATGGGCCACGTGATCCCGGACCGCCTGTTCTGGGCGCAGGCTGATACGGACGACAACGAGAGTCCCGAGGACGACCCGCAAGGGCCGGCCTCCCAATTGGAACTTCCCCCGCATGACACCCAGCACTGATCGCAACGACATCCTTTTCGAGCGCGCCAAGCGCGTCATCCCCGGTGGCGTGAACTCGCCCGTGCGCGCCTTCCGCGCCGTCGGCGGTACGCCCCGCTTCGTCCAGCGCGCCCAAGGCGCCTACTTCTGGGACGCGAACGACCGCCGCTACATCGACTACATCGGCTCCTGGGGCCCGATGATCCTGGGCCATGGCCACCCGGCCGTCGTGGAAGCCGTGCAGAAGGCCGTGATCGAGGGTTTCTCCTTCGGCGCGCCGACCGAACGCGAGATCGAACTGGCCGAGGAGATCCTCAAGCACGTGCCCTCCATGGAAATGGTGCGCCTGGTCAGTTCCGGCACGGAAGCCGGCATGAGCGCGATCCGCCTGGCACGTGGCGCCACCGGCCGCAGCAAGATCATCAAGTTCGAGGGCTGCTACCACGGCCACGCCGACGCGCTGCTGGTCAAGGCCGGCTCGGGCCTGGCCACCTTCGGCAATCCCACCAGCGCCGGCGTGCCGGCCGAGGTGGTGCAGCACACCCTGGTGCTCGAGTACAACAACGTGCAGCAGCTCGAAGAAGCTTTTTCCCTGCACGGCCAGGACATCGCCTGCCTGATGATCGAGCCGATCGCCGGCAACATGAACTTCGTGCGCGCCTCGGTGCCTTTCATGCAACGCTGCCGCGAACTGTGCACGCAGCATGGCGCCCTGCTGGTGTTTGACGAAGTGATGACCGGTTTCCGCGTCGCCCTGGGCAGCGCCCAGAGCGTCTACGCCCGGGCTATCCCCGGCTTCAAGCCCGACCTCACCGTGCTGGGCAAGGTCATTGGCGGCGGCATGCCGCTGGCCGCCTTCGGCGGGCCGCGCGCGATCATGGAGCAGATGGCCCCGCTGGGTCCGGTCTACCAGGCCGGCACACTCTCGGGCAATCCGGTGGCCACGGCCTGTGGCCTGGCGACCCTGCGCGAAATCAGCAAACCCGCTTTCTTCCCGGAACTGACGAAGAAGACCCGCGCATTCGTGGACGGCCTGAAGGCCGCCGCGCAGGCCGCGGGCGTCCCCTTCAGCGCGGATTGCGAGGGTGGCATGTTCGGCTTTTTCCTGCTGCCGCAGTTACCCCAGAACTACGGCCAGGTCATGAAGACCGAGGGCGCAAAGTTCAACACCCTCTTCCACGGCCTGCTCGACCGTGGCGTCTACATTGCCCCGGCCCTGTACGAAGCGGGCTTTGTCAGCGCGGCACACAGTGACGCCGATATCGCCGAAACCCTAGCGGCGGCACGCGCGGTGTTTCAATCCATCGGCCAGTAAGGCCACAGGCGCAAAAAAGCGGCCCGAAGGCCGCTTTCTTCAGGGGCGCCGTCCGGCGGCAACGTTCAGTGGCGGAAGTGGCGTACGCCGCTGAACACCATGGCCACGCCACGCTCGTTCGCCGCGTCGATGACCTCCTGGTCGCGCATGGAGCCACCGGGCTGGATCACGCAGGTCGCGCCGTGGTCGATGACGACGTCCAGGCCATCGCGGAAAGGGAAGAAGGCGTCGCTGGCCACCACGGTGTCCTTGAGCGACAGCCTGGCATGCTCGGCCTTGATGCTGGCGATGCGCGCGGAATCGAGTCGGCTCATCTGGCCCGCGCCCACGCCCATGGTCATGCCGTCCTTGCAGAAGACGATGGCATTACTCTTGACGAACTTGGCGACCTTCCAGGCGAAGAGCAGGTCCTCGATCTGCTGGGGGGTGGGGGCTTTTTTCGTGACCACCTTGAGGTCGCTGCGCTGCAGCTCGTGGTTGTCGGCGGTCTGGATCAGCAGGCCGGAGCCCACGCGCTTGACGTCGTGTGCATTGAGGCCGCGCTCCCAGGCGGTCTTGCCGTCGGGCTTCACGCCGTCCAGCGAAATCTGCAGCACCCGGACATTGGCCTTGGCCTTGAGGAGTTCCAGCGCATCGGCCGCGTAGGCCGGTGCCATCAGCACCTCCACGAACTGCTTGCTCACCGCCTGCGCGGCGGCGAGATCGACCGTGCGGTTGAAGGCGATGATGCCGCCAAACGCCGAGGTCGGATCGGTCTGGAAGGCCTTGCTGTACGCCTCGAGCGGATCCTTGCCCACGGCAACACCGCAGGGATTCGCATGCTTGACGATCACGCACGCCGGTGCGTCGAAGCTCTTGACGCACTCCCAGGCTGCATCGCCATCGGCAATGTTGTTGTAGCTCAGTTCCTTGCCCTGCAGCTGTCTTGCCGTGACCAGCGAACCGGGTGCCGGGTAGAGATCGCGGTAGAAAGCCGCAGCCTGATGCGGGTTCTCGCCGTAGCGCAGGTCCTGCAGCTTGACGAAATTGCTGTTAGCCTGGGCCGAGAAAGGCAGGCAGGTCGGGGCGCCCGATGCGCCACTGGCATCGAAATCCACCGAAGACAGGTAGTTGCTGATCGCGGCATCGTAGTTGGCAATGCGGTTGAAGGCGGACACCGACAACGCAAAACGCAGCTTGTCGGACAGCTTGCCGTTCGCCTTCAGTTCATCCAGCACAGCCGGATACTGCGAAGCGTCGGTCAGCACGCCCACGTCCTTCCAGTTCTTGGCCGCGCTGCGCACCATGGCCGGGCCGCCGATGTCGATGTTCTCGATCGCGTCTTCCAGCGTGCAGCCGGGCTTGGCCACCGTGGCTTCGAAGGGGTAGAGGTTGACCACCAGCAGGTCGATGGTGTCGATGCCATGCTGCTTCAGCGCCGCCATGTGCTCGGGCACATCCCGGCGGGCCAGCAGCCCGCCATGCACCTTGGGATGCAGGGTCTTGACGCGGCCATCCAGCATCTCAGGGAAGGCCGTCACCTCGGCGACCTCGGTCACGGGCAGGCCCTTGTCGGCCAGCAGCTTGGCCGTGCCACCGGTGGAGATCAGCCTGATGCCCAGGGCGTGCAGGGCTTGCGCGAATTCGACAATACCGGTCTTGTCGGAGACGGAGAGTAGTGCGTTCATTGTTTCAGTTCACTTGAGAAGTTTGTGCTCGACCAGCTTCTTGCGCAGCGTGTTGCGGTTCAGGCCGAGCCAGAGCGCAGCGCGCGACTGGTTGTGATCGGCCTGCTGCATCACCACTTCCAGCAGCGGTTTCTCGACGATGCGGACCAGCATGTCGTACATGCCATCCGGCTCGGTACCCCGCAGGTCCTTGAAATAACCCTCGAGGCTGGTGCGCACGCACTCCTCGATCTGCTTCTTGCTCATGCCAGCTCCAGTTGTTCTTCTGCGTCCTGCGCCAGCGCGCAGGCGTCGGGCATGCGGTCCATCCGCAGGCCCAGTTCGTCAAAATAATCCGCCACGGCCTTCAACTGCTCGCCAGCCTCGGCCAGCGTGTTCATGCGGGCACGAAAAGCCTCGCCACCCGGCAAGGCCTTCACGTACCAGCCGATGTGCTTGCGGGCGCTGCGCACCCCCGTGTACTCGCCATACAGCGCGTAGTGGTCCTGCAGGTGGTCCAGTAAAAGGCGCTTGACCTCGGCGACCAGCGGCGGGGCCAGATGCTCGCCCGTGGCGAGGTAATGCCCGATCTCCCGAAAGATCCACGGACGGCCCTGCGCGGCGCGGCCGATCATGAGGGCATCGGCGCCCGTGGCGCGCAACACGGCTTGCGCCTTTTCCGGCGAGGTGATATCCCCGTTGGCCACCACCGGGATGCGCAACGCCGCCTTGACCGCGGCAATCGTGTCGTACTCGGCTTGGCCGCCATAGCCCTGCTCGCGCGTACGGCCATGCACGGTGATCATCTGCACGCCGGCGTTCTCGGCAGCGCGCGCCAGGCTCACCGCATTCTTGTGCGACTGGCACCAGCCGGTCCGCATCTTCAGGGTCACGGGCACGTTGCGCGACGCCCCTGCGGCCACCACGGCCGCGATGATCTGCAGCGCCAGCGCCTCGTCCTGCATCAGGGCCGAGCCGGCCCACTTGTTGCAGACCTTCTTGGCCGGGCAGCCCATGTTGATGTCGATGATCT
>DALYHW010000239.1:0-4392 GCA_031970695.1 Hylemonella sp. | reverse complement strand
CGGGCCTGCTGTGGGTCCAGCGCGACGGCGTCGTCCGCTATGCCAACGGCCACGCCTCCGCCCGCACCGGGCTGGCCCCCGGCCGCATCGGCAATTTCATCAATGGTGAGCTCTGGGGGCGTGTGGCCGATCCATCGCTGCCCTGGGGCATGGTGTTCCGCGGTGCCGGCGATGCGCCGCGCCACCCGTCGCAGATCTACCAGTTCCTGCTCGAGGGACTGTTGCTGTTCGTGCTGCTGTGGCTGTACGCGCGTCGCCCGCGCCGCACGGGGCAGGTCGCGGCTGCGTTCCTGGTCGGGTACGGCGTACTGCGTTTCATTGCCGAATATTTCCGGGAGCCGGATGACTTCCTCGGGCTGCTGGCGCTCAACCTGAGCATGGGCCAGTGGCTGTGTCTGCCGATGATCGTGCTGGGCGCTGGCGTCTGGTGGTGGGCGGGCCGGCGGCCGCAGACGGCCTGAGGCCGCTGGCGACGCTCCGCGGCCCGGCGCTGGCCGGCGGCAGATGCCCTTTGCGGGTTTCTACCGATCTGTAATTACCCATAATTATGGAAAATTACGGCAAGGCAGAGTCCTTCGGGACCGCGCCTTGCCAGTTCCGGCCCTGTGTGTTTCCGAACCCGAGACGATCATGCGTGTTGTTCACAATTCGCTGCACGAGCAGGTCGCAGACACACTGCGGCAGCAGATCTTCGACGGCACGCTGACGCCCGGGAGCTTCGTCGACGAGGTGGCTCTGTGCGAGCACCTGTCCATATCGCGCACACCGCTGCGTGAGGCACTCAAGGTGCTGACCGCCGAAGGCTTGGTGCGCCATGAGCCGCGCCGCGGCTGCTTCATCAACGAGGTCACGGAGCAGGACCTCGACGAGATCTTCCCGGTCATCGCCCTGCTGGAGGGCCGCTGCGCCTACGAGGCCGCCCGCCACGCCAGCGATGCCGACCTGGCCGCACTGGAAACCCTGCACGAACGCCTGCAGAAGGCGGCGCGGGGCAAACGCATCGTCGACTACTACGACACCAACTACGCCATCCACGAAGCCATCATCACGCTGGCCAACAACCGCTGGCTGGCCCAGGTCATCGGCGACCTGCGCAAGATCCTCAAGCTCGCGCGGCTGCAGCAGCTGCACGCACCCGGACGCCTGGAGCAGAGCCTGAGCGAGCACATGTCCGTGTTTGCCGCGCTCAAGGCGCGCGACTGTGAAGGCGCCGAAGCGGCCATGCGCACCCACCTGACCCGCCAGCGCGAAGCCTTGCGCGAGCTGGCCCGCAACCAGAAAAGCCGGAGGCTTGCATGACGACGACCTCGAACTGGATCAGCCGCCATGTCTCGCGCCTGTTTCCCGCCGCCGCCCGGGGACTGCTGCCACCGGGTACGGAAGGGTCCAGCCCGGCGCGCGCGCCGGCAGGCAATGCCCCGACCGAACGATCAACCCGAGAACGCCTGGCCGCCAGCCGCCGCGTGGGCGAGGAAGCGATGTCGCCGCGCATGTTGCGCCGGGTGCTGGAAGAGCTGCGCGCCGTCATCGATCCGCAAATCAGCGAGGTGGAGGGGGGGGCGCGGGCGCAGCAGCTCATGCAGACCTATCAGGGCGCGACGGTGGCCCGCCGGCGCGACATCTGGCTGCTGATGAGCGAGATGTTCACCGCCGATCCGGAGAAGCTGCGCAGCGCACAGGCCAAGTTTGCCGCCGCGGTAGGAACGCCCGACGAGGCGGCCGCCGAGGTGCAGTACCGCCGTGCGACCGTGTCGCCGCGCCGGCGCCTCCTGCAGCGTTTCAGCGTCGTGCCCGAGGGCATCCGTTTCCTGGTGGACCTGCGCGCCGAGATGCAGCCTTCCCTGAAGCAGGACAAGCGGCTGCAGGCGCTGGACGTGGAGATGGAGTACATGTTCTCCACCTGGTTCGACGTGGGTTTCCTGGAACTGCGCCGCATCAGCTGGGACTCGCCGGCCTCGCTGGTGGAAAAGCTCATCAAGTACGAGGCGGTACACGACATCCGCAGCTGGGACGACGTGAAGAACCGGCTCGACTCGGATCGCCGCTGCTACGGCTTTTTCCATCCCCGGCTGCCGGGCGAGCCGCTGATCTTCGTCGAGGTCGCGCTGATCGAGCACATGGCCGACAGCATCACACCCCTGCTCGACGAGAAGGCCGCCGCGGCCGATCTGGAGCGGGCGACCACGGCAATTTTTTATTCCATCAGCAACACGCAGACCGGACTGCGCGGCGTGAGCTTTGGCGACTCGCTGATCAAGCGGGTGGTCGAGACCCTGAGCGCCGAGTTCCCGCGCCTCAAGCATTTTGCGACCCTGTCGCCCATCCCCGGCCTGCGGAACTGGCTCACCCAGCACGCAGCGCGCATGCTGGAGCTGATGCCGGAGAAGGAGCGGGCCGAACTGGGGCGGGTCGTGGGCTTCGAGCCGCCAGCGGCCCAGCATGTGCTGCAGGCGCTGGAGCGGGTCGAGTCGCTGGAGGCGAAATCACCCCTGCGGCGCTGGCTGCTCGGGTGCGCGGCCCACTACCTGGGCCGCGAGATGGTGGAGGGCAAGCCGGTCGATCCGGTGGCGCGTTTCCATCTGGGCAATGGCGCGCGGGTCGAACGCCTGAACTGGCTGGGCGACCCGTCGGCCAAGGGCCTGCGCCAGTCCTACGGCCTGATGGTGAATTACCTCTATGACCTCAAGCGCCTGGACCGCCAGCGTGCACAGCTGGCGGAGGGCAAAATAGCCGTCTCGGCCGCTATCGAGGATCTGCAGTTCTGACCGCAGGCCCGCATCATTACCAACGAGAAGGAGACAACCATGACGAAATCATTCATGCCCGGTCACACGCGACGCGATGTCCTGCGCCTGGCCGCCGCCGGCCTGGCCGCTGGGCCCCTGATGGGGTATGCGCAGTCCGGCTGGCCGACCAAGCCGGTCACGCTGATCGTGCCTTTCCCCGCAGGTGGCGGCACCGACGCCTTTGCGCGCCCCCTGTCGGCGTCTTTTTCCAAGCTCACGGGCAAGCAGCTGGTGATCGACAACCGTGGTGGTGCCGGTGGCACCCTTGGTGCCAGCATCGCCGCCAAGGCGCAGCCCGATGGTTACACCCTGTTCATGGGCGCGGTCCATCACGCCATTGCACCGTCCATGTACCCCAAGCTCGACTACGACATCGAGAAGGACTTCGTGCCGCTGGCCCTGGTGGCCACGGTGCCGCAGGTGCTGGTGGTGAACCCGAAGAAGGTGCCGGGTGACTACAAGGCCTTCATGCAGCAGCTGCGCAGCAATCCTGGTGCGTTCAACTACGGCTCGGCCGGCAACGGCACCTCGCACCCCCTCGCGGGCGAACTGTTCAAGCAGCAGACCAAGACGTTCATTACCCACATTCCCTATCGCGGCGCCGGTCCGGCCCTGCAGGACCTGATCGCCGGCAATGTGGACATGATGTTCGACGGCCTGGGCTCCTCGGCCACCCACATCAAGGGCGGTCGCATCAAGGCGCTGATGGTCTCGGGCGGCAAGCGCAACCCGGCCTTCCCCGATGTGCCGTGCGCGGCCGAGCTCGGCTTGCCCGACTACACCGTCAGCACCTGGTACGGCATCTGGGCGCCCAAGGGCACGCCGGCCGATGTCCAGGCACGTATCGTCGAAGACGTGCGCAAGGCCGGCATGACGGACGAGGCCAAGGCAGTCTGGGCCAGCCAGGGCGCCGAGTTCCCCAACATGACGCCGCAGCAGTTCGGCCAGTACGTCAGCGCCGAGGTGAAGCGCTGGGCGCAGGTGGTCAAGCTTTCGGGCGCCAAGCTCGACTGACGTGTCCATGAACCTGGCTTCGAAGACGGGAGCCCGCGGGCGATGAGCGGCTCGGTCCAATGCGAACGGCAGGGGGCGCTCGCCCGTGTGACGCTGAGCCATCCGGGCCGCTTCAACGCGATGTCCCGCGGCATGTGGCGTGAGCTGCGCCGGGTCTTCGCCGGGTTCCAGGCGGACACCAGCCTGCGCTGTGTGGTGCTGCGCGGCGAGGCAGGCCATTTCTGTGCCGGTGGCGATATCTCGGAGTACCCCGAGTTTCGCCACTCCGAAGCGGGCCTGCGCGACTTCCACGAAAACGACGTGTGGGGTGGCCTGCAGGCCGTGCTGGACTGCGATGTGCCGGTAATTGCCCAGATCGAAGGCAACTGCATGGGCGCCGGTGTCGAGATCGCCTGCTGCTGCGACATCCGTATCGCGGGGGACACCGCGCGCTTTGGCGCGCCGATCGGCCGGCTGGGCTTTCCCATGGCACCGCGCGAGGCCGCGCTGGTGCTGCGCGAGGCCGGTGCCCTCAGCACGCGCGAGATGCTGCTCGAGGGCAGCGTGCTCGACGCGTCCCGGATGCTGGCGCGCGGTTTCCTGCATCGTGTGG
>DALYHW010000238.1:0-4418 GCA_031970695.1 Hylemonella sp. | reverse complement strand
GGTGACGCCGCCGCCGTGCTCGTACGGTTCGCGGGCCTGCGGACGGGTCTGGGTTTCGGAGTCGTCGAAAGCGGCTGACGTCTTGCGGCCGGCGCGGGTTTTGCCTCGGGCCGGGGCCTCGTAAGCGTCAGGGGAGAGGAGGGCGGCGCGTTTGGTGGGAGCAGGTGGCAGGGGCATGAGGTGTCAGGCGGGAGCAAAGGGGGTTAGCCGCGCGGAAAACAAAAAAGCCGCCCGGCAAACCTGGGCGGCTTTTGGCAGAAGTTGCAGTTGCAATCCTCAACGGCATGAATTCATTATGCATGAGCCGTGAGACACGCAACCCGCCTGTTGCTCAAAAGCATCAGGCGCGCGGGGAATCAGGCGGCGGCTGCAGCGGCGGCCTTTTTCAGGGCCTTGGCGGCCTTGAGGACCTCGTCCACGTGACCGGGCACCTTGAGGCCGCGCCACTCCTGCTTGAGGATGCCGTCGGCGCCGATCAGGAAGGTGCTGCGCTCGATGCCCTTGACCTTCTTGCCATACATGATCTTGTTCTTCACGACACCGAACATGTGGCACATCTTCTCTTCGGTGTCGGCGATGAGTTCGAACGGCAGCTCCAGCTTCGACTTGAACTCGTCGTGCGACTTCATGTTGTCGCGCGAAACGCCGAACACGACGGCGCCGGCTTTCACGAAGTCCTTGTACTTGTCGCGGAACTGCATCGCTTCGGTGGTGCAGCCTGGGGTGTTGTCCTTGGGGTAGAAGTACAGAACCAGCGTCTGTCCAAGATGGGACGTGTTGGAAACCTTGACGCCACCGGTAGCGTTGGCTTCGAATTCCGGGATGGGTTTATTGACAACAATCGCCATATGACTCAAATCTTCTGTGACAGCAGCTGCCTTGCGTGACGGTCGGGTTGCTGGCCATGCAGCTGGGCTCCGGGCCCGACTCAATCTATCAATTTTACCCTGAAAAAGATAACCCGGATCAGCTCCGGGCTAGGGGGTTTCCAGCAGCAGCGCGGCGACCACGTGGCGCCCTTCCCCGGCGAGGATGTTGTAGGTGCGGCAGGCGGCTGCCGTGTCCATGGTCTCCAGACCAATGCCCCGTTCCGCCAGTGCTTGCAGCCATTCGGGGCGGGGGAAGCGCAGACGCTTGCCGCTGCCGAACAGCACCAGTTCGGGGCGCAGCTCGGCCAGCGGCGCAAAGTGGCTTGCCTGGAGGTCATCGAAGTGCTCGCAGGTCCAGAGCTGCCGCTCGCCGCGTGATCCGATCACCAGGCTGGTGCTTATTTTTTCGGCATCGACGGCGATCCAGCCAGGGCCATAGCCGCTGATGGTCTGGACCGTGGGTTTGTCGGGCTGGAGTTTCATGAAATATGGCTGCTGTCGGGGCAGCCCGAGCTGGAACTGTGGTCAAATTATAGGTTTCGCCTCGTTTAGCGTCTCCCGGAGGGACTTTGAAGACCATACGCAAATCGGACAAGCTGGCCAACGTCTGCTACGACATCCGCGGCCCCATCATGGAGCGCGCCAAGCAGATGGAGGAGGATGGGCACAGCATCATCAAGCTCAACATTGGCAACCTCGCGGTGTTCGGCTTCGAGGCGCCCGAAGAGATCCGCCAGGACATGATCCGCAACCTGCCGAACTCGGCCGGTTACTCTGACAGCAAGGGCATCTTCGTCGCGCGCAAGGCGGTGATGCAGTACACCCAGGAGCAGGGTATCAAGGGCGTGACCCTGGAGGACATCTACTTGGGTAACGGTGCCAGCGAGCTGATCGTCATGGCGACCAACGGCCTGCTCAACGACGGCGACGAAATGCTGGTGCCGGCGCCCGACTATCCGCTGTGGACGGCCGCCGTCAGCCTGTCGGGTGGCAAACCGGTGCACTATCTGTGCGACGAGGCCAATGGCTGGATGCCGAGCCTGGAGGACATCCGCGCCAAGATCACGCCGCGCACCAAGGGCATCGTGGTGATCAACCCCAACAACCCGACCGGAGCGCTGTACTCCGATGCGCTGCTCAAGGGCATCATCGAGATCGCTCGCGAGCACAACCTGGTCATCATGGCCGACGAGGTCTACGACAAGATCCTGTACGACGGTGTGAAGCACACGGCCATGGGCAGCCTGTCCGAAGATGTCCTCACGCTGACCTTCAACTCACTCTCCAAGAGCTACCGCTCCTGTGGCTACCGTGCAGGCTGGCTGGTGGTTTCCGGCGACAAGAAAGCGGCCAAGGACTACATCGACGGCCTGAACATGCTGTCGACCATGCGCCTGTGCTCCAACGTGCCGGGGCAGTGGGCTATCCAGACCGCGCTGGGGGGCTACCAGACCATCAACGACCTGGTCAGCGAAGGCGGCCGACTGCGCCGCCAGCGCGACATCGCCTACGAACTGATCACCGCCATTCCGGGCGTGAGCTGCGTCAAGCCGCAGGCGGCGCTGTACATGTTCCCCAAGCTGGACCCGAAGCTGTACCCGATCGAGAACGATCAGGCCTTCATCCAGGAGCTGCTCGAGGAGACACGTGTGCTGCTGGTGCAGGGCTCGGGGTTCAACTACCCCGACAACCAGCACTTCCGCATCGTATTCCTGCCGCACGAGGACGACCTGCGCGAGGCGATCGGCCGCATCGCCAAGTTCCTCGAGAGTTATCGCAAGCGCCACGCACGCACCTGATTGATCTGTGTTTGAGGGCGCCCGCGAGGCGCCTGGATTTTTTGAAGCGAAGATGAAAGCAATACAAGTAGGCCTGCTGGGCATCGGTACGGTCGGTTCGGGCACCTTCAACGTGCTCAAGCGCAACCAGGAAGAAATCAAGCGCCGTGCTGGCCGCGGCATCGAGATCACCATGGTGGCCGACCTCGATGTGGCACGCGCCCAGTCCATCGTCGGTCCGGACGTCAAGGTGGTGAACGACGCCAGGGCCGTGATCGCCAACCCCGAGATCGACATCGTCGTCGAGCTTATTGGTGGCTATGGCATCGCCAAGCAGCTGGTTCTCGAAGCCATTGCGGCCGGCAAGCACGTGGTCACCGCCAACAAGGCGCTGCTGGCCGTGCATGGCACCGAGATCTTCGCGGCAGCGTCCGCCAAGGGCGTCATGGTCGCCTTCGAGGCTGCTGTTGCCGGTGGCATTCCCATCATCAAGGCGCTGCGTGAGGGCCTGACCGCCAACCGCATTCAGTGGATCGCCGGCATCATCAACGGCACGACCAACTTCATCCTGTCCGAGATGCGTGACAAGGGCCTGGACTTCGACGTGGTGCTCAAGGAAGCCCAGCGCCTGGGCTACGCCGAAGCGGATCCGACCTTTGACATTGAGGGTGTGGATGCGGGCCACAAGGCCACCATCCTCTCCGCCATCGCCTACGGCATCCCGGTGCAGTTCGACAAGGCCTACGTGGAAGGCATCACCAAGCTGGGTGCTGCGGACATCCGATATGCCGAGCAGCTGGGCTACCGAATCAAGCTCTTGGGCATCACCAAGCGCACCGCCAAGGGCATCGAGTTGCGCGTGCATCCGAGCCTGATTCCGGCCAAGCGCCTGATCGCCAACGTGGAAGGGGCCATGAATGCCGTCGTCGTCAACGGCGACGCCGTGGGGACGACCTTGTATTACGGCAAGGGTGCAGGTTCCGAGCCCACGGCAAGCGCCGTGATCGCCGACCTGGTGGATATCGCGCGCCTGCACACGGCCGATCCGCAGAACCGCGTGCCGCACCTGGCCTTCCAGCCGGACGCGATGAGCAACCTGCCGGTGCTGCCCATGAGCGAGGTGGTGACCAGCTACTACCTGCGCCTGCGGGTGGCCGACGAGGCCGGCGTGCTGGCCAAGGTCACCGGCATCCTGGCCGACGCGGGCATCAGCATCGATGCGGTGCTGCAGCGCGAGGCCGACCAGGTCGGCGGCGAGGGCTCCACCCAGACCGATCTCATCATCCTGACCCACGATGCCCGCGAGGGCACCATGAACGATGTGCTGGCCAAGCTGCAGGCGCTCAAGACCGTGCTGGCGCCCATCGTGCGCATCCGCAAGGAAGAGCTGAACGGATGAAATACCTTTCCACCCGCGGCCACGCCGACCGCAAGCGTTTCTGCGAGATCCTGCTCGAGGGTCTGGCACCCGATGGGGGCCTGTACCTGCCCGAGTCCTACCCGAAGGTGGACGGCGCCACGCTGAGCCGGTGGCGCAGCCTGCCATACGCCGACCTGGCCTTCGAGATCCTTTCGCTCTACATCGACGACATTCCGGCCGAGGACCTGCGCGCCATCTGCCGCAAGACCTATACCGAGGAAGTGTTCGGCACCAAGGCCATCGTGCCGCTCAAGCCGCTGGATGCCGGCTTCTACCTCGAGGCCCTGTCCAACGGTCCCACGCTGGCCTTCAAGGACATGGCCATGCAGCTGCTGGGCAACCTGTTCGAGT
>DALYHW010000237.1:0-4501 GCA_031970695.1 Hylemonella sp. | reverse complement strand
CCCCAGATCGACGACCCGACCCGCGGTTTCAGCTTCCGTTTCGACGGGCCGCTGGACATGCGCATGGACACCACGCGGGGCCAGAGCGTGGCGCAATGGCTGGCGACAGCCGAAACCCGAGAGATCGCGGAGGTGATACGTGACTACGGTGAAGAACGGTTTGCTGGCCCGATTGCAAAGGCGATTGTCGCGCGCCGACAGGAACGGCGCCCAGTTTCAACCACCGGCGAACTGGCCCAGCTCGTGGCTGACGCGGTCAAAACCCGCGAGCCGGGCCAGAACCCTGCAACGCGCACATTTCAGGCTCTTCGGATTTTCATCAACGCCGAGCTTGAGGAGCTGCAAGAAGCGCTAGAGGCAAGCCTCGATGTACTTCAACCCGGAGGACGGCTGGTCGTGATCAGTTTCCACTCGCTGGAAGACCGCATCGTCAAGCAGTTCATCGCGCAGCATTCGCGCGAGGTGTACGACCGCCGTGCGCCCTTCGCGCCGCCCAAGCCGATGAAGCTGCGCGCGCTCGACCGCATCAAACCGTCCGAGGCCGAGGTGGCCGCGAATCCGCGTGCGCGCAGCGCCATCATGCGCGTGGCCGTGAGGACAGCAGCATGAGCCACAAGGTCAGCATGCACTGTGTCGCCGGTGGTTTCGCCGCGAGGCCGTCCCAAGGTGAAACGCGGCCCCAGGCCCGGGCAAGGCGCCACACGCAGTGGGCAACCGTGGGGGCCACATTCTCATGACGCGGGTCAACCTCGTCTTGCTGCTGGCCGTCCTGGCCAGTGCGCTTTACCTCGTGAGCGTGCAGTACGAGTCGCGCCGCCTGTTTGCCGAGATCGACCGTGCCGCGCTGGAAGCGCGCCGGCTGGAAGCCGAGCGCGAGCAGCTGGAATTGGAGAAGCGCCAGCAAGCCACGGTGCAGCGGGTGGAGAAGCTTGCCAAGGAGCGGCTGGACATGCGCGCCGCCACACCGGCCATCACGGATTACGTGAGCTACCAGCCCTACAGCGGCACGGTGCCCGCTGGCGCCGTGGTGCAGCCGCGTGTCTCCGGAGGGCGTACGCCATGAGTCGCCGGATGCCTTCCAGGGGTCGTCACCGCCATCTGCGGTGGGCCGGTGCCGAGCGCGGTTGCTGGGCCGCTCCCAGCTCGCGAGGCGCCACAGCTCGCCTTGCGGAGGTGTGCCGATGAGCAGCCGCAGCATCCAGTACACCTCCAGCCCGCTGCTGGCCAGCCGCACGCCGGTCTGGCGCAGCAAGTTCGTGGTGGCCGCGATCGCGCTGGGGTTCGTGGTGCTGGCCGGGCGCGCCGCCTACATCCAGGTCATTTCCAACGACTTCTTCCAGAAGCAGGGCCAGGTGCGCTTTGCGCGCACGCTGGAGATGCCGGCTACACGCGGCCGCATCCTCGACCGCAATGGCCAGATCCTGGCCACCAGCGTGCTCGCTCCGAGCATCTGGGCCATCCCCGAGGACGTGGACGCCGACCCGAAACAGCTGCAGCGGCTGGCGCGCCTGCTCGACATGCCGCTGCCTGACCTCAAGCGCAAGCTCGACGATGAGGACAAGACCTTCGTCTGGCTCAAGCGTCAGGTCGACGAGCCGGTGGCCAAGCAGATTGCCGCTCTCGAGATCAAGGGCATCTACCAGCGCAAGGAGTACAAGCGCCACTACCCCGAAGGAGAAGTGGCGGCGCACCTGATCGGCTTCACCAGCGTGGAGGACCATGGCCAGGAGGGCGTGGAGCTGGCGTTCAACCAGACGCTGGCGGGCAAGCCGGGGTCGCGCCGGGTGATCAAGGACCGCCTGGGCAGCGTGGTCGAGGTGGTGGGCGAGGCTGTGCCGCCGGTGGAGGGGCGCGACGTCCAGCTGTCGATCGACAGCAAGATCCAGTTCTACGCCTACCAGCGCCTCAAGCAAGCCGTGCGCGATAACCAGGCCAAGGCCGGCAGCGTGGTGGTGCTCGACGCCCAGACCGGCGAGATGCTCGCGCTGGCCAACTACCCGAGTTATACCCCGGGCAAGCGCCAGAATTTCAAGGATGCGCCGCTGCGCAACCGCGCGCTGACCGACTCGTTTGAACCGGGCTCCACCGTCAAGCCCTTCGTCGCCGCGCTGGCGCTGGAGAAGGGGCTGGTCACGCCGGCCACCTCCATGCAGATCAGCGGCAACGGCCGCCTCACCCTGGGCGGTGCGACCATCAGCGATACGCACCCCTACGCTGTGCTGACGGTGAACGAGGTCGTCCAGAAGTCCAGCAACATCGGCATGGTCAAGCTCGCCATGCAGATGCCGGCGCGTGACCTGTGGGAGATGTACAGCCAGGTCGGCTTCGGCCAGCGTCCGCAGCTGCCTTTCCCGGGTGCGGTCAGCGGTCGCCTGCGGCCCTGGAAGACCTGGAAGCCAATCGAGCACGCCACCATGAGCTACGGCTACGGCCTGTCGATCAGCCTGGTGCAGCTGGCCCACGCCTACACCGTGTTCGCGCGCGATGGCGAGCTGATCCCGGTCACGCTGCAGAAAGCGCAGGGTCCGGTGGGAGGCGTGCGCCTGATCGAGCAGCGCCATGCGCGCGCCGTGCGCCACATGCTGCAGCTTGCCACCGGGCCTGGTGGCACCGCACCCAAGGCGCAGACCATGGGCTACTCGGTCGGCGGCAAGACCGGTACCGCGCGCAAGCAGGAGGGGCGCGGTTACGCCGACAAGAAGTACCGCGGCTTCTTCGTGGGCATGGCACCCATTGACCGCCCGCGCATTATCGTGGCGGTCATGATCGACGAGCCGGACGCCGGCAAGTTCTACGGCGGCGACGTGGCCGCACCGGTTTTCAGCGAGGTGGTGCAGCAGACTTTGCACCTCATGGGTGTGCAGCCCGATATCGAGGTCAAGCCGCAGATCGTGGCGCAGGCCGCAGAGGGGCGTCTGTGGTGACCGAGCTGCACACGCCCGATCAGGCTGCCCGCTGGCTGCACGGCCGCGTGCGCGGTACGCTGCAGACCGACAGTCGCAAGCTGGGTGCCGGGGACGGTTTCATCGCCTGGCCCGGTGCGGCGCGTGATGGTCGCCAGTTCGTGTCGTCGGCGCTGGCACAAGGTGCTTCCGCCTGTCTGGTGGAGCGCGACGGTGCGGAGCCCTTCGCGTTTGCCGACGAACGCATTGCGGCCTACCTGGGCCTCAAGGCCGCCAGCGGACCGATTGCCGCTGCGTACTACGAGCAGCCTTCACGGCACATCGAGGTGCTGGCCGTGACCGGTACCAACGGCAAGACTTCGACCAGCTGGTGGCTGGCCCAGGCCCTGTCGGTCTTGCAGCCATCCCGGCCCTGTGGCCTGATCGGCACCCTGGGTGTCGGACGCGTGCCGGTCCCCGGTTCGTCGCCGCACGCGTCGGTGGTGAGCACCGGTCTGACCACCCCCGACCCCGTGCTGCTGCAGCAGACGTTGCGCCGATTCGCAGACGAGGGCCTGTTTGCCTGTGCCATCGAAGCGTCCTCGATCGGCATCGCCGAGCGCCGTCTGGACGGCACGCGCATCCGCACGGCGATCTTCACCAATTTCACGCAGGACCACCTGGACTACCACGGCACGATGGACGCGTACTGGCAGGCCAAGGCGGCGCTGTTTGACTGGCCGGACCTGCGCGCCGCGGTGATCAACCTCGATGATCCCCGCGGCGCCGAACTGGCGCAGAAGCTGGGCTCGCGTGCGCTCGACCTTTGGACCGTGTCCTTGCGCGCCGATGCCGGCGCCCGCCTGTACGCACAGGACATCCGCATGGGTGCACGTGGCGTGCAGTTCCTGGTGTGCGAGGGCGCTGAGCGGGTGCCCCTGACCACGCAAACCCTCGGTGACTACAACGTCAGCAATCTGCTGGGCGTGATCGCCACCTTGCGCAGCCTGGACGTTTCCCTGGTCGAGGCAGTATTGGCCTGCCATGCCCTGCAGCCCGTGCCCGGTCGTATGGAGTTCCAGGGGGGCGATGGCCTGCCGCTGGCCGTGGTCGACTATGCCCATACGCCCGATGCACTGGCCCAGGTGCTGCAGGCGCTTCAGCCGCTGGCCCGGCAGCGCGGTGGCCGCCTGTGGTGTGTGTTCGGCTGCGGCGGTGACCGTGACCCGCACAAGCGTCCGCTCATGGGTGCCGCTGCGGCCACGCATGCGGACCAGGTGCTGCTGACCAGTGACAACCCGCGCAGCGAAGATCCCGACGCCATCCTGGCGCAGGTTCGGGCAGGTGCACTGGCGGCCGATGTCGAGCCCGATCGTGCCCGCGCCATCGCGCGGGCCCTGGCGCGCGCCGATGTGTGCGATGTGGTGCTCGTCGCCGGCAAGGGCCACGAGGATTACCAGGAGACGGCGGGTGTGCGTGTGCCATTCTCGGATCGTGAGCACGTGAGGCTGGCCTTGCACGCGCGCAGCGCAGGAGTCCCGGCATGAGCGCGCATGGTGTCATGTTCAACCTGCAGCAGGCCCAGGCCTGGTTGACGGGGGCGCAACTGGTGGGTGATG
>DALYHW010000236.1:0-4534 GCA_031970695.1 Hylemonella sp. | reverse complement strand
TCGGTGTCGATGATGCCGGGGCGCACGGCGTTGACGCGGATGCCTTCGGTGGCCACCTCGCGCGCCAGGCCCAGCGTGAACACGTCGACTGCACCCTTGGCGGCGGCATAGTCCACGTACTGGCCGGCTGCACCGATGGTTGCCGCGACGCTGCTCACGTTGACGATGGCGCCGCCGCTACCACTGTGACGCGTGCTCATGCGCCGCACGGCCTCGCGCGCGCACAGCAGCGTGCCGAACACGTTGATCTCAAACATGCGGCGCCAGCGCGCCAGGCTCTGCTCGTCGATGCGCTGCGTGGTGTCGACCACGCCGGCGTTGTTGACCAGGGCCGTGAGCCGACCCAGTTTCGCGTCGACCTTCTCGAACATGGCTTGCACCTGGTCCTCCTGTGCCACGTCGGCCTGCACGGCAATGGCTGTGCCACCCGTGGCGCGGATCTGCCGCACGACCTCGTCGGCCGCCAGCGAGTTGGTGCTGTAGTTGATGGCCACGGCGTAGCCCCTGCTGGCGGCCAGCAGGGCGGTGGCCGCGCCGATGCCGCGACTGCCACCGGTGACGAGTAGGACCTGGTCCAAAGGCATGCTCCTGCAAGTGTCGAGACGACAAGATACCATTGCGCCCAGTTGCCGCCATGGCAAGCAGGAGACAGCATGCGCCGCGCCGTGAACGCAGTGGACTATTACTTCGCCCCCCAGAGCCCCTGGGCCTATCTGGGCCACCAGCGCTTCCGGGCCATGGCCAAGGCGGCGGGCACGACCATCAACGTGATGCCGGTGGATCTGGGCAAGGTGTTTCCGATCTCCGGTGGCCTGCCGCTGCCCAAGCGCGCGCCGCAGCGCCAGGCCTACCGCCTGCTGGAGCTGCGGCGCTACAGCGAGCACCTCGGGATTCCGCTGCATCCCCAGCCCCGCTACTTCCCGGTTGCTGGCGATGCCGCGGCCAGCCTGATCATCGCGGTTGACCTGCACGATGGTGCCGAGTCGGCCATGACCATCACCGGCGCCATCCTCGCGGCCGTCTGGGCGCAGGAATGCAATATCGCGGATCCAGAAGTCTTGGCTGCGCTGCTGGCCGAACACGGGCTGGACGCCCGGCGGCTGGCGCAGTCCGACACCGGGGAGGTGCGCGAGCGCTACGAGACCTACACCCGGCAGGCGATCGATGCCGGCGTGTTCGGGGCGCCGAGTTACGTCATCGACGGCGAGATCTTCTGGGGCCAGGACCGGCTGGATTTTGTCGCACGCCGGCTCGGCGTGCAGGATTGACCAAGCAAAGCAAGGAGAACAGTGACATGGGACAGTTCATCGACCTCAAGGCGGCTGACGGATCCGTCTTCCCCGCGTACGTGGCCCAGCCGGCCGGCAAGCCGCGTGGTGGCGTGGTGGTGCTGCAGGAAATCTTCGGCGTCAATGCACATATCCGCGCCGTGGCCGATGGCTATGCTGCGGCCGGCTACCTCGCTGTGGCACCGGCCACCTTTCACCGTGTGAAGGCCGGGGTCGAGCTCGGATACGCACCGGACGACATGAGCGCAGGCATGGCGCTCAAGACCACCGTCGAGGCCCTGGGCATGAACCCGGCAGCGCCAGGCGTGCTGCAGGACATCCAGGCGGCCATCGACCACGCCGCCAGTGCCGGCAAGGTGGGTGTGGTGGGCTACTGCTGGGGCGGACTGCTCACCTGGCGCACGGCCTGCCTGCTGCGGGGCGTGAGTGCAGCCGTGCCTTACTACGGAGGTGGCATCACCACCGACGCCGAGGTCGCACGCACACCGAAGTGCCCGGTCATGGCGCACTTCGGCGAGAAAGACCACTGGATCCCGCTGGACGGTGTCGAAGCCTTCAAGCGCGCCCACCCCGAAGTCGAGGTGCACATTTATGCCGCCAACCACGGCTTCAACTGCGACCACCGTGGCGCCTGGGATGCCACCGCCGCGGCGCAGGCGCGCGAGCGCACCCTCGCTTTCTTCAGCAAGCACCTGGGCTGAACGATGAGAGCCGCTGCCTGGTTTGCTGCCGGCGTGCTGATGCTGTCCACGGCCGTGCAGGCGGCCGACTACAGCGGCCCGCTGTTTGACGCCCACCTGCACTACAACGACGAGGCGCAGGGGCCGCATCCGCTGGACGACGTGCTGGCGCGCATGCAGCGCAACGGCGTGCGCGCCATCGTGGCCAACAGCCGGCCCAACGACGGCACCAAGGCCCTGGCCGAGGCCAGGGCCCAGACGCGCGCCGCCGGTGTGACGGTGGTGCCCTTCATCCGCCTGTACCGCAACCGGGCGGACTATGACAACTGGTTCCGCGACGAGACCATCTACACCATGGTCGAGCAGGAGTTCGCGCGCGGCACGGCCGCCGGTCCCTACCGGGGCATTGGCGAGTTCCATCTCTACGACAGTGCGAACGCCAACGGGCCGGTCGCCCGCAAGCTGATGCAGTTTGCACAGAAGCATGATCTGGCGGTGCTGGCACATGTGGACGACGTGGCGATCGATCTGCTGATGGCCCATGCGCCCCATGCGCGCCTGGTCTGGGCGCACACGGGCATAGGCGGCTCCTCCGCGGCGCGTGTGCGGGCCCTGCTGGAGAAGTACCCGAGGCTCATGGGCGAACTGTCCTACCGGCCGGGCCTGAACTGCACCGATGACCGTGGCCGGCAGGCCCTCTGCCCGGACTGGCGTGCCTTGATGCTGAAGTTTCCCGATCGTTTCCTGGTCGGTTCGGACACCTGGGTCAACCAGCGCTGGCTCTACTATGATGGCCTGATGCAGGAGTACCGGCGCTGGCTGGGTGAACTGCCGCCCGATGTGGCGCGGCGCATCGCCTGGGATAACGGGGCAGGCCTGTTCCAGCTGCCCAGACCCTGATGTCGTCGTTCCAGATCCCCCTGTTTCCGCTGCAGACGGTGCTGTTTCCCGGCGGCCTGTTGCCGCTGCGCATCTTTGAGGTCCGTTACCTGGACCTGATCGGCCGCTGCCAGAAGGAAGGCGCGCCCTTCGGCGTGGTCTGCCTGCGCCGTGGCAGCGAAGTGCGCCAGCCGCCGCGCGCTGGCGAGCCGGGGGACGGGGTGACCGAGCCCGAGACATTCCACAGCGTGGGCACGCTCGCGCACATCACGTCCTGCGAGCGTCCGCAGGCGGGACTGCTGCTGATCCGTTGCCGCGGTGGCCGGCGCTTCCGCCTGCTGGGCAGCGAACAGATGAAACATGGCCTGTGGATCGGCGAGGTCGAATACCTGGACGATGACGCGCCGGTGAGCGTGCCGTCGGACCTCGCGCCCACGCGCGAGGGCCTGCGGCGCCTGTACCAGCACATGCAGGCCCAGGCGGGCCCCGGCGACGAAATGCCGATCCAGCCGCCGCTGCAGTGGGACGACTGCGGCTGGGTCGCCAACCGCTGGTGCGACATCCTCCCCGTGGAGCCGCAGCTCAAGCAGCAGTTCCTCGCCGTGGACAACCCGCTCGTGCGGCTGGAGCTGGTGGACGATCTGCTGGCCCGTCTGCAGATCGGCGGATCGACATCGGGCTGAGCATAAAAAAGCCGGGGCATCCGCCCCGGCTTGTCTGGTCAGACCCGCGTCCTGGCGGGTGCCAGCTCAGAAGCGCCAGCCCAGACCCACGCCGACCAGCAGCGGATCGACCTTGAAGTCGCCCTGCTTGGCACCGTTGATGTAGACCTCGGTGCCGATGTAGACCTTCTTCACGTCGAAGTTGAGGGACAGGGTCTTGTTCAGCGGAATGTCCACGCCGACCTGCAGGGCGCCGCCCGTGCTGGTGCTCTTGACATCGGCACCGGCCACGTTGAGTTTCACGTCGCTGAATTGCGTGAAGTTCACACCAGCGCCGACGTACGGCTTGTAGCCGGCCATGTCGAAGTGGTACTGCAGCAGCAGGGTCGGCGGCAGGTGCTTGAGGGTACCGATGTCACGCCCGACCGTCTTGGAATTCAGGGTGTGCTCCTGCGGTACGGTCAGGATCAGCTCGGCAGCGAGATTCTTCGAGAAGAAGTACGAGATATCCACCTCGGGAATGATCTTGTCGTTGATGCTCAGGCCCAGGTTGGTGCTGTCGCTGTTGGCGCTTTGCAGGCTGACTGCGCGCGCGCGGACCAGCCAGGGCCCATCGCCCTGCTGGGCGAATGCGGTGCCGGCGGCGGTCAATGCGCAAAAGGTGGCTGCAGCCAGAAGACTCTTTTTCATGATGCGCTCCTTCGAGAGATAACAAAGGGGGTCGACCCCGGAACGCATTGAATCGCTGCAGTGCAGCAAGCGGTTTGTTTCAAATCAAGCGGGGAAATAGCCACAAATTAATTGTGGTTAATGTTTGATCCCGATCAAACAGATCGAAGCCTGCGGCTCAACGTCCGCTGCGCTCCAGGTAGCGCTTGCGCCAGAACAGCAGGGCGAGGGCTGCGGCGATCAGGCCCATCGAGGCCATGGCCCACCAGAAGCCGCTGTCGCTGTGCAGCAGCGGAATGTGCTCGAAGTTCATGCCGAAGATGCCCGCGATCAGGTTCAGCGGCAGGAAGATGGC
>DALYHW010000235.1:0-4535 GCA_031970695.1 Hylemonella sp. | reverse complement strand
CCTCGCCCACGCGGATGCGGTCGGCGGCCATCTGGATGGCCGTCACGCCCGAAGCGCAGAAGCGGTTGACAGTGACACCACCCACGGGGTGGTTGAAAGCCAGGCCCACGGCAATGCGCGCCATGTTCATGCCCTGCTCGGCCTCGGGGAAGGAGCAGCCGATGATGGCGTCTTCGATCGCCTTGGGGTCCAACGTCGGCACCTGCTGCATGGCGCTCCTGATGGCGGCGACCAGCAGGTCGTCGGGGCGCGTGTTGCGGAAAAAGCCGCGGCCCGAGCGGCCGATGGGCGTGCGCGTGGCGGCAACGATGTAGGCGTCTTGCACTTGTTTCATGATGATTCCTCTTTGACGTTGCTTGCCGGTCAGTTGCGCACGGGCTTGCCGGTCGACAGCATGCCCATGATCCGCTCTTGCGTTTTGGGGTGGACGATGAGCGCACAGAAGGCCTGGCGCTCCAGGGCCATCAGGTATTCCTCGGTGACCAGCGATCCGGCGTCAACGTCACCGCCGCAGACCACATTGGCAATCAGGCTGGCGATATGGAAATCGTGTCCGCTGATGAAGCCACCGTCCCGCATGTTGACCAGCTGGGCCTTGATGGTTGCCAGGCCGTTGCGGCCCGCCACCGGGAAGGTGCGGCGGTGCGGCGCGCGCCAGCCGCCCTGGTACATGGCACGTGCTTCGTTCAGCGCCACATAGAGCAGCTCGTCCTTGTTGGGCACGACGATGTCGCTGTCCAGCAGATAACCGAGCTTGCGCGACTCCAGCGCGCTGGTGCCGACCTTGGCCATGGCCGCAGCCGTGAAGCCCTCGGTCAGGAAGGGCAGGATGTCCTTGCCGGTCGAGGTGGCAGCGTTCTCGGCGGCACGCCGTGCGATGTAGGTCAGGCCGCCAGCTCCCGGAATCAGGCCCACGCCGACTTCGACCAGGCCGATGTACGACTCCATGGCGACCACGCGACGGGCGGAATGCACCGCAAGCTCGCAGCCACCGCCCAGGGCCATGCCACGCACGGCCGACACCACGGGCACGCCGGCGTAGCGGATGCGCAGCATCAGGTTCTGCAGCTCCTGCTCGGCGCCCTCAATGGCACTGACACCGGCCACCATGAAGGCGGGCAGCATGGCCTGCAGGTCGGCGCCGACGCTGAAGGGCTCGTCGCCGGACCAGATCACCATGCCCTGGTATTCCTGCTCCGCGAGCTCGACACCGCGCGCCAGGCCCTCGGCCACGGCCGGGCTGATCGCGTGCATCTTGCTCTTGATGCTGGCGATCAGCACGCTGCCCGTGGCCGCGTCGCGGTTCTCGTCCAGCGTCCAGAGCCGGATCGCGTCATCCTCGAACAGCGTCTTGCCGGCCGTCTTGTAGTCGGGCGAGCCGTCGCCGCGCAGGCTTTCGCGGAAGTACTGGATGCCGTAGACCGGCAGCTTGCGACGCGGCTGGAACTTGCCGGTGGTCGGGTTGAAGGAGCCTTCGGGCGTGTGTACACCACCGGCCTGGGCCACGGGGCCCTCGAACACCCACTTCGGCAGCGGCGCCTTGCTCAGGGCCTTGCCCGCATCGATGTCCTCCTGGATCATCTTGGCCACCTCCAGCCAGCCGGCTTCCTGCCAGAGCTCGAAGGGGCCCTGCTTCATGCCGAAACCCCAGCGCATGGCCAGGTCCACATCGGCAGCCGTCTCGGCAATGGTCGCCAGGTGGACGGCGGCATAGTGGAAGCTGTTGCGCAGGATGGCCCAGAGGAACTGGCCCTGCTTGCCTTCGGCGTTGCGCAGCAGCTTGAGTCGCTCGCCGGCCGGCTTCTTGAGCATGCGCTCGTAGACGGCATCGGCCTTCTCGCCACCCGGCACGTACTCCTTGGCGTCCAGGTCGAAGCGCAGGATGTCGCGCCCCACTTTCTTGTAGAAACCGGCCTTGCTCTTCTGGCCCAGGTTGCCCATCTCGATCAGGGTCTTGAGCACGGCCGGCGTGCCGAAGCTGCCGTAGAAGGGATCGCTCCGCTCGTCCAGATTGTCCTGCAGCGTCTTGACCACGTGGGCCATGGTGTCCAGGCCCACCACGTCGGCGGTGCGGAAGGTGCCAGAACTCGCGCGGCCGAGCTTCTTGCCGGTGAGGTCATCGACCACGTCATACGTGAGGCCGAAGTTCTCGACTTCCTTCATCGTGGCCAGCATGCCGGCGATACCGACACGGTTGGCGATGAAGTTGGGCGTGTCCTTGGCGCGGACCACGCCCTTGCCCAGGCCGCTGGTGACGAAGGTCTCGAGCTGGTCCAGGATGTCTGGCCGGGTGGTGGGCGTGGGAATCAGCTCCACCAGGTACATGTAACGCGGCGGGTTGAAGAAGTGGATGCCGCAGAAACGCGGCTTGATTTCCTCGGGCAGCACCTCGGACAGCTTGGTGATGGACAGGCCCGAGGTGTTGGAGGCGACGATGGCGTGCTTGGCCACGTGCGGCGCGATCTTCTTGTACAGATCGAGCTTCCAGTCCATGCGCTCGGCAATGGCCTCGATGATGAGGTCGCACTCCTTGAGCAGGCCCAGGTGCTCTTCGTAGTTGGCGGCCTGGATCAGGCCGGCGTCATCGGCCACGCCCAGCGGAGCGGGCTTGAGCTTCTTGAGGTTGTCGATGGCCTTGGTGACGATGCCGTTCTTCGGGCCTTCCTTGGCGGGCAGGTCGAACAGCACGACCGGCACCTTGACGTTGACCAGATGGGCGGCGATCTGCGCGCCCATCACACCGGCGCCGAGCACGGCGACTTTTCTGACTTGGAATCGGGACATGTTGATGTTCCTTGTTTACTTTTTCTTACTGCACGCGAACCCAGACCTGGGTGCGATAGAAGGGACCGACGTAACCCCGGATCTGCAGGCGCGCGCCGCCGTCGAGCGGCACCATGCGCAGGCGATAGCTCTTGCCGTTCTCCGGATCGAGAATCTGGCCATGGACCCAGGCCTCCTCGTCCGTCGCGCGACTGGCGCCCCGGATGATTTCCATGCCGACCTTGGGCTGCCCCTTGCGGTCATCGGTGCAGAGGTCGCAGTTGGGCTGGTCGGACTTGATGAGCGCACGCTCGATGACGCCGCTCAGCACGCTGTTCGCCCCCTCGCGGATACGGATCTCGGCCTTGGCTTCACCGCTCTTGTCATCGATGGTGCGCCACAGCCCCACGGGCGTGGGCTGAGCGAGTGCCATGCCCGCCGCCAACAGCAGCGGCACGCCAAGAGCCCAACCGCGGGCACCCGTGGAACCGGCTTTGCCGGGCCACTGGGTGCACCACCTGGAGGGGGAGGCGCCAAAGGCGCTTCGAGGGGGAGCCATCTTTACGCCAGAGCCAGATCCGTGTCCATCAGGACCTTGGAACCGGCGCGGGCCGTGCGCATCAGCGTCGCGGTCTCGGGGAAGAGCTTGGCGAAGTAGAAGCGCGCCGTCTGCAGCTTGGCCTGGTAGAAGGGATCGGTGTTGCCGGCGGCAATCTGCTTGAGCGCGACCGAAGCCATGCGGGCAAAGAAATAACCGAACACCAGGTGACCGGCCACGCGCAGGTAGTCCACGGCAGCGGCGCCCACTTCGTCCGGGTTCTGGAAGCCCTTGAAGCCGATCTCGGTGGTGAACTTGGTCATCTGGTCACCCAGGTAAGCCAGCGGGTTGATGAACTCGGCCATTTTCTCGTTGACGCCTTCTTCTTCCACGAGCCTGCCGACCAGCTTGCCGAACTTCTTGAGCGTGGCACCATTGTTGCCGAGAATCTTGCGACCCAGCAGGTCCAGCGACTGCACGGTGTTCGTGCCTTCGTAGATCATGTTGATGCGGGCATCGCGCACGAACTGCTCCATGCCCCATTCCTTGATGTAGCCGTGGCCGCCAAAGACCTGCTGGCACATCACGGCGGCCTGGAAGCCGTTGTCGGTCAGGAAGGCCTTGATGATAGGGGTCAGCAGGGCCAGCATCTCGTCGCTGTCCTTGCGCACCTTCTCGTCAGGGTGGTAGAGGTGCTGATCCAGCAGCATGGCGCAGTAGCAGGCCAGCGCACGGCCGCCTTCGGCGTAGGCCTTGGCGGTGAGCAGCATCTTGCGCACGTCCGGGTGCACGATGATGGGATCGGCCTCCTTGTCCTTGGCCTTCACACCCGAGAGCGAACGCATCTGGATGCGGTCCTTGGCATAGACCAGGGCGTTCTGGTAAGCCACCTCGGTGAGGCCCAGGGACTGGTTGCCCACGCCCAGGCGCGCGGCGTTCATCATCACGAACATGGCCTGCAGGCCCTTGTTGGGCTGGCCGACCAGGGTGCCCACGGCGTTATCCAGGATCAGCTGGGCCGTGGCGTTGCCGTGGATGCCCATCTTGTGCTCCAGGCCGCCGCAGTAGATGCCATTGCGCTCGCCCAGCGAGCCGTCGGCCTTGACCTTGTACTTGGACACCAGGAAGAGGCTGATGCCCTTGCTGCCCTTGGGCGCGTCCGGCAGGCGGGCCAGCACCAGGTGCACGATGTTTTCGGCCATGTCGTGCTCACCGGCGCTGATGAAGATCTTGG
>DALYHW010000234.1:0-4539 GCA_031970695.1 Hylemonella sp. | reverse complement strand
TGTGCTGCGGGTCAAAGTAGTCGGCAAAAGAAAAGCTGTGATAAGACTTGAGCCAGCCGTGATCGGCATAGCCACGGTCTTGCGATTTTCGTAGTGTCAGCACGGCGATACTCCTGGCCTGAACAGTTGCTTGCGATACCTTGGACTTTAGGCTCCGCCCTCCCCTTTGCGATCCATGCAGTTTGATGGCATGATTCAAAAAAACTGAAATTTCAGACGCCCTTAATGCAAACTGCACGCGATGTCCTCACGCCCGACGCGCTGGCCATGCTGCAAGCCATCAACCAGGCGGGCAGCTTTGCCGCCGCCGCGCGCGATCTGGGGGTGGTGCCCAGCGCCCTGACGTACCGGGTGCGGCAGATCGAAGACGCACTGGATGTGCTGCTGTATGACCGCAGCGCACGCCAAGCCAAGCTGACTGCGGCGGGCGCCGAACTGTTGCGCGAAGGACAGCGGCTGCTGGCCGAGATCGACGCCGTGGCCAACCGCGTCAAGCGCGTGGCCACGGGCTGGGAATCGCAACTCACCCTGGCCATCGACAGCATCATCGCCAAGCCCGTGGTGCTGGAACTGTGCGACGCCTTCTTCGCCCTGGGCGCACCCACCCGCATCAAGCTGCGCGACGAGGCCCTCGCCGGCACGCTGGAGACGTTGACCAGCGGCCTGGCCGACCTGGCCATCGGCGGCGCGCAGGAGACGACCACCAGCGCCGGCATCCACAGCAAGCCCATGGGCACGGTGAGCTTCCTCTACGTGGTGGCGCCACACCATCCCCTGGCCGCGGCGCCCGAGCCGCTGAGCGACGAACTGCTGCAGGCGCATCGTGCGGTGGCCGTAGCCGACTCCGTGCAACGGGGCGGCAGCCTGACCTTCGGCCTGCTCGCCGGGCAGGACGTATTCACCGTCGCCAGCATGCAAGACAAGCTCGAAGCCCAGCTGCGCGGCCTCGGTGGTGGCTTCGTCCCCGAATGCATGGCGCGCCCCCACATCGAGGCCGGCCGCCTGGTGGTGAAAAAGACCGAGCGCCCGGCCCGCACCGTGAGCTATGCCTGGCGTGGCGGCACCGAGCGCAGCCAGGGCCGCGCCCTGCAATGGTGGCTGCAGCAGCTGGAAAGCCAGACCACCCGGAACGCCCTCCTGGGGCCGTTACAGTGGAAGTAATTCAACAAGAACGGAGACCCGATCCATGAAAACCGCGCAACATTTCGCCGTCATCGGCGCCGGCATGGCCGGCGTGGCCTGTGCCCGCACCCTGGTGCAGGCCGGCCACCGGGTCACGCTGTTCGAGAAGAGCCGCGGCGCGGGCGGCCGCATGGCCACGCGCGAGACCGAATTCGGCACCTTTGACCATGGCACGCAGTACTTCACCGTGCGCAACCCGCTGTTCGCCCGGGCGCTGGACACCGTGCCCGGCCTGTGCCGCCCCTGGAGCGCCAACGCCGTGCGCGTGCTGGACGAACTCGGTCGTGTGGTCGCCGCGCCGCTGCCTACCCGCGAGTCGCACTGGGTGGCTACACCGGGCATGAACGCACTGGTGCGACGCTGGGCCCAGCCGCTGCTGGACGCAGGTGCTGTCGAGCTGCAGACCCGCGTCGTCAAGATTGCGCCGGACGCACTGGACGGCCGCCGCTGGCAGCTGCACACCGAGGGCCTGGACGACAGCCGCCACGTGCACTCCGGCTTCGACGCCGTACTGCTGGCCATACCCAGTGTTCAGGCACATGAGTTGCTACAAAATTCGAAGCAATCGCCGCGTATGGCCGAAGTCATCGGCGGCGTGGAAGTGGCCCCTTGCTGGACGCTGATGGTCGCATTTCCCCAGGCCATGCAGCCTGGCCTCACCACCCTGGGCCCGCAGTGGAACGCGGCGCGCAGCACCCACCACCGCATCGCCTGGCTGGCCCGCGAATCGAGCAAGCCGCAGCGTGGCCCGATCGAGCGCTGGACCGTGCAGGCCAGCGCGGCCTGGTCGCGCGAACACCTGAACGATGACCCCGAGCGCGTCCAGGCCAAGTTGCTCAAGGCCTTTGCCGAGGTGACTGGCATCCGCGCGGAGCCCGCGCACGCCGTGGTGCACCGCTGGCACTACGCCCAGACCACGCGGCCGCTGGACCAGAGCCACATGTGGGATGCACAGGCACGCATTGGTGCCTGCGGCGACTGGTGCATCGGCCATCGGGTGGAGGACGCCTTCGTCTCCGGGCTGGAGCTGGCGCTGAAGGTCTGCTGACGAACATGATCCCCACGGTCGCTCGCTGCGTTTGCTCCGTGGACGTGCCACTGCGAGACGCAGAGGCTCTTGCGCCTGTCCCTGCCTGCGCAGGCATGCGGGGAGCCGCAGGCGTCAGCCCCTCGGGGACCCCGTTTCGCCTTGATGCGGCCCGGCGGCGAAACCATCACGCTCGGTGAATGGCTGCGCGCTACGTCGGTCGCTTTGCCCCCTCGCCCACCGGCCCGCTGCATGCTGGCTCGCTGGTGGCCGCGCTGGCCAGCTGGCTGGACGCGCGCGCACACGGCGGGCGCTGGCTGGTACGCATCGAGGACGTGGATGTGCCGCGCTGTGTTCCCGGTGCGGATCGCGTCATCCTCCGGCAGCTGGCCGATTGCGGCCTGGTCCCGGACGAGGCACCGCTGTACCAGTCACAGCGCGGGGCCCTTTACCAGCAGGCGCTGGACACCCTGGTGGCACGTGGACTCGCCTATCCCTGCGCCTGCAGCCGCAAGGACATCGAGGCAGCGTTGCATCGCCTGGGGCGGGATAAAACGCGCCATGGCGAACTGGTCTACCCCGGTACCTGTCGCCCGGAACACGGCGGCCTGCAGGGGCGGCCTGCGCGTGCCTGGCGCCTGCGCGTGGAGGCCGGCACCGTGCGCTGGCACGACCGCCGGCTGGGCGCACAGGCACAGGACGTGGCCTCCGAGGTGGGCGACTTCGTCCTCCGGCGTGCCGATGGCTACTACGCCTACCAGCTTGCCGTGGTGGTGGACGACGGCACGCAGGGCATCACCCACATCGTGCGTGGCGAAGACCTGGCGGACAACACGGCCCGCCAGTGCCTGCTGCAGCGGCAGCTGGGACTGCCCGCGCCCGCCTACCTGCACACACCACTGGTACTGGGTTCCAACGGCGAGAAGCTCAGCAAACAAAACGGCGCGCAGGCGCTGGACACGCGTGACGCGCTGGCCGCCCTGAACGCGGCCGCAGCGGTGCTCGGCCTGCGCGTGGGCGCGGGGACGCCCGGGGCATGGCTGGCCGAGGCCACGGCACAGTGGGCCGCGCGGTGGGGTCCCACCGGTAAAATTGCGGGGTGACTGACACCACCCAACCCACCGCCGCGCCGCAGCCGGACGCAGCCCCCACACCACCGAAGGACCGGCGCCGCCTGCCCCCGCCGGGCGTGGAATTTCCCAAGACCATCAAGAGCTTCGTCAAACGTGCAGGCCGCACCACCACCGGGCAGGCCAAGGCCCTGCAGGAACTCGGGCCACGGTTTGTGCTGGCCTACACCGGCGCCCCCCTGGACCGCGCGGCCGCCTTCGGGCCCGAAGCGGCCCAACGCCCGCTGATCCTGGAGATCGGCTTCGGCATGGGTGACGCCACCGCGCACATCGCTGCGCTGATGCCCGAGAAAAACTTCCTGGGCTGCGAGGTGCACGAGCCCGGCGTCGGCGCCCTGCTCAAGCATGTGGGCGAGCGCGGCCTGAGCAACATCCGCATCCTGCAGCACGACGCGGTCGAGGTCATCGACCACATGCTGCCCGAGGCCAGCCTCGCCGGAGTGCACATCTTCTTCCCCGACCCCTGGCACAAGACCAAACACCACAAGCGGCGCCTGCTGCAGGCGCCTTTGGTCGCCAAGCTGGCCGCGCGCCTGCAACCGGGCGGCTACCTGCACTGCGCCACCGACTGGGAGCCCTACGCCCAGCAAATGCTGGAGGTGCTCGGCGCCGAGCCCCTGCTGAAGAACACAGCCGAGGGCTACGCGCCCCGGCCGGATTACCGGCCGCTCACCAAGTTCGAGAAGCGCGGCCTGCGCCTGGGCCACGGCGTCTGGGACCTGGTCTTCGTCAGGACATGAAACACCCCCAGGCTGCGCGCACTTCGTGGCGCTCCGCCTCCCCCTCAAGGGGGCGACGCCAGTGGCCCGGCAAAGCCGGTTCCACGGCGTCCCGCGATCAAACCGTCCATTGCGCGAGGCCGTGGCAAGACGCGTGACTTTCGGCGATCGGTGCATTGTCCCGTCATGAGCCGCCCACCGCATCGCCACAAACCGCCCATGCGCGCGGGTGTCAGTGCCAGTTGCGTGGCGCTGCCCCACGGCGCGTGGCCCCGACTGATCGACTTCCTGGCCGAGCGCCTGCCCGCGGTGACGTCGGGCCAGTGGCAGCAACGCATGGCGCGCGGCTGCGTGCTCGACGAGGAAGGCCGGCTGCTGGCGCCCGACACCCCCTACCGCGGTGGCACGCGGGTCTACTATTACCGCGAACTCGACAGCGAACCGGTCATCCCCTTCGAGGAAACCATCGTCTACCAGGACG
>DALYHW010000233.1:0-4583 GCA_031970695.1 Hylemonella sp. | reverse complement strand
GTCCACTTTCTGCATGCGCTGGCGGATGGCTGTGGCCAGCGTCTTGCACAGCTGGATGACGCCCTTGATGTCCAGTTCGGAGAAGGGGTGATCAGCCTTGTTGTTGATCACCTGCAGCACGCCGTAGAGGTTGCCGCCCTCGATGATGGGCGACACGAGCATCTGCTTGGTGCGGTAGCCGGAGCGCTTGTCGACCTCCTTGAGGAAGGTCAGTTGCGGGTGGATGGCCTTGAGCGCCTCCTCGTCGTACACGTCGGCCAGGTTCAGCAGCTTGCGGCTGAACGCCACGTAGCCGGCGATGCTCTGCGGGCTGATGGGCAGCTTCAGTTCCCGGCTGCTGTTGAGACCGGTCTTGATCTTGGAGATGATCGAGGTCTCGTCATCGCTGACGGCGTACAGTGTGAGCCGGTCGGCGTTGAACAGCTTGCAGATCTCGGGGCTGACCTCGAGCATGATCTGCTCGACGTTTTCGGTTTCGTGGATGCGCAGCACGACCTGCTGCAGCTGGCGCGCAAACATCGCCTCGAAGGTCTTGTCGAGCTTGGCATCGGACCCGGGCTGCCTGGAATCCACAAAGCCGGAGTCGGCGGGCGTGCCGCCGCCCGGCGGTTTCATAACAGCGCTCATAGTTCAAACTCCTGTCCCGCCTGCAACCACTGGATATCATGCGCCACTTTGCGGGCAGCCGGTCGCCGGCTTTCCAGCTGACGGATTTCCGACATGATCAAGCCGGTTTCGGCGGGCTTGGTGTGCGTGATGAAGATGGGATAGTTGCGGCCCGCGGCGATGCAGTCAAGTTCATCGGCCAGCACTTCGGGGCTCAGGTGGCGGCTGGTCTCGGCCAGGGCACTCTCGCGGCTGCTGAACGCGGTCTCGATCACCAGCATGCTCACCGGCAGGTTGTTGACCCGCTGCCAGAACGCCGGGTTGCGCCCGGTGTCCCCGCTGAAAACCCAGCAGGCCTGCTGTGACATGACCGCATACCCCACGGCCGGCACGGTGTGCACCGCGGGCAGGACCTCGATCTGCTTGCCACCCAGCTGCAGCACCTCACCGACGCGGATTTCCTCGAACCGGACGAAGGGCGCCTCGGGAGTGGGCAGGCGGGTGAAATCGGGCCAGATGAGGTCGTTGAAGATGTGCTGCTTGAGCGCGGCAATGGTGCCGGGCAGGGCGTGCACCACCACCGGCTCGCTGCGCCGCGCCGCGATGGCGTCGAGCATCAGGGGCAGGGCAGCCACGTGGTCGAGGTGCGCGTGCGTAAGCAGGACGTGGTCGATGCCCAGCATTTCGTCGAGTGAGAGATCCCCGAGCCCGGTACCGGCGTCGACCAGCACGTCGGTGTCGATCAGGAAGGACGTGGTGCGGCACCCCCTGGCGATGGCGCCCGAGCAGCCCAGCACACGCACTTTCATGACCACTCCTGTTCTGCCTGTGTGTACAGACCCGCCGCGGACTTCACCGGCGTGCCAGGGCCGCGGATTCAGTTCTGGATGAACTGCATTTTCGTCCCGGCCAGCTCGATCATGTCACCACTCTTGAGGGCGACGGGCTCGGCGCCGATGGGCGCCCCGTTGAGCAGGGTGGGACTGGCACCTTCGACGTGGGCCACCACAAAACCCTGCTGACGCCGCGAAATCGACGCCACGGCGGTTCCCGGCTTGCCCACGGTCGTCACCACCTTGGTCAGCGGCACTTCACGGCCGGATGCCGTACCGGACAGCACGCGCAAGGCGCCGTTGAGCGGTGCCGCCTCGCTGACAGGCGCGGCCGCAGGCGCTGCACCCGGCTTGAACACCATGGTCTTGTCGAAACCGGGGGCTTCCGCCTCGTTGACGAACTTGATCTTGTACTTGCCGACCTCGATGGTGTCACCGTTCTGCAGCGGCTGCTTCTTGATCGCCTTGCCGTTCACATAGGTGCCATTGGTGCTGTTGAGGTCCTCCAGCGTAACCTCATTGCCCGTCATCTGCAGGGCCGCATGCTCGCCGCTGACGGCGAGGTTGTCGATCACCACATCGTTGTACGGTCGCCTCCCCAAGGTTGTACGCTCCTTGGTCAACTGCACTTCCTTGATGACAACACCGTCGATCGAAACGATCATTTTCGGCATGCCCGACTCCTATTCCGGTTTCTGTTTTGAATATACCTTGGCTATTTTCCCAGCAATCTGGCCATCAGACCGCGCTTTTCCACTCCCGGCTCGGCCTGGACCAGTAGAACCGTGATATTGTCCCGGCCGCCATGGGCGTTGGCCGTATCCACCAGCGCCTTGGCCCGCTGCTCGAGCGGCATGGGCAGTTGCAGCACCCGGGCGATTTCGGGATCCCGAACCATATCCGACAAACCGTCGGAACACATCAAATAGGTGTCGCCCGGTGTAACCGTGTGTTCATGGATTTCCAGCAAGACGGCGTCGTCCACCCCCAGGGCGCGGGTCACCAGGTTTTTGTTGACCGACTGCTCCGCCTGCTCGGGGGTCAGCAGGCCGGCGTCGATCTGCTCCTGCAGCAGGGAATGGTCCTTGGTGATCTGCTGCATTTCTCCGCCACGCAGCCGGTAGCAGCGCGAGTCGCCGATGTGGCCGATGACCAGATCCTTGCCGCGGAAAACGGCGGTCACGAGTGTCGTGCCCATGCCTGCGTAGTGGGCATTGGCATTGGCCGCGCGGAACACTGCGGTGTTGGCATTGCCCACGCAGATCTCGAGCGCGCGCCGGATGTCCTGCACGGTCGCGGACGGCCCGGCCTCACCCAGCCAGCGACTCATCTCCGTGGTGATGATGGAAGCCGCCATGCTGCTGGCGACTTCGCCGGCGTTGTAGCCCCCCATGCCGTCCGCCAGCACGGCGATGCCGCTGGCCTCGTCGAAACTGGCGGCGTCCTCGTTGTTCTCCCGCATGAGGCCGGGATCGGTCTGGGAACAATACTTGTAGATCATGGCTTCCGTCGGACCGGGCTGGCACGCCGCCGCAGGTCAAGGACCTGCGGTCCCGACCCCTTGGAAGCAGACAACACCATGGCAAACGCCTGGCTAGTCGATGGCTGAGCCCGTTTGCTGCAAATAGATGTTGCCAATTCTTGCCTGTTGCTAACCGTAGCCGCCCGCGCGGGCGACCGTGATGGATGGCGTCACGTTCGTACGCTCAACAAGCCGCAAACCTTATCAGACCCCACCCGGACGGGCAAGGTAGTAATGCACAAGGCGTTGTCGTTTTTTTGCAAACGGCGGGCCGGCGCACGGGCTGGCGCCGCCGGTGGCAGAAAGGATCAGCTTTCGGCTGACTGGTGGCGCTTTTGCAGGGCACGGCCCAGCAGGACCACGAACACGGCGCCCGCCGCGGCCGCAGCGTAGTGCAGCCAGGGATAGTCGGTGGCGACTTCCTTGAGCGCCACGTCGCTGACGATGGTCTCGCCGCCCACCCAGCCGATCAGCGCGGCGCCCAGCGTCACAATGATGGGGAAGCGCTCCATGAGCTTGATCATGAGCGTGCTGCCGAAGATCACGAGGGGGATGCTGATGGCCAGGCCGATCAGCAGCAGCACGTCGTTGCCCTTGGCAGCGGCAGCCACGGCGATCACGTTGTCCAGGCTCATCACGAGGTCGGCGATCAGGATGGTACGCACAGCCGCCATCAGGCCGCCGCCTTCCTTGCCGTGGCCTTCTTCTTCCTCTTCCTCGCTGAGCAGCTGCACACCGATATACAGGAGCAACAGGCCGCCCACCACCTGCAGGAAAGACAGCTGCAGCAGCTTGGCCGCCACGATGGTCAGGATGATCCGCAGCACCACGGCGGCGCCAGAGCCGAAAAGAATGGCCTTCTTCTGCTGGTGCGGAGGCAGTGAACGCGCCGCGAGGGCAATCACCACGGCGTTGTCGCCGGACAGAATGATGTTGATCCAGATGATCTTCATCAGACCAATCCAGAAATTGACGTCCTGCAGCATGTCCATCCGAATTCTCCTGTTGTCTGCTTGTAGTCTTTAAACAAGAAGCGCCCCAGACGGCGGGTCTGGGGCGCTCCCTGTATCTAGCCGGCAAGTTTAGCGGCAGGTAGCCGCCTTTACCGATCCGTAGTTTTGCTTACAGCAGCGATTTAAGCAGCTTGCCCATCTCGGACGGGTTGCGGGTGATCTTGAACCCGCACTCCTCCATGACGGCCAGCTTGGCGTCCGCCGTGTCGGCACCGCCGGCGATCAGCGCGCCGGCGTGGCCCATGCGCTTGCCGGGGGGCGCCGTGACGCCGGCGATGAAGCCGACCACGGGTTTCTTCATGTTGGCCTTGCACCAGCGGGCGGCTTCGGCCTCGTCCGGGCCGCCGATTTCGCCGATCATGATGACGGCGTCGGTATCCGGATCGTCGTTGAAGGCCTTCATGACGTCGATGTGCTTGAGACCGTTGATCGGGTCGCCACCGATACCGACGGCGCTGGACTGGCCCAGGCCGATTTCAGTCAGCTGCGCCACGGCTTCATAGGTCAGGGTGCCGGAACGCGACACCACGCCGATGCGACCCTTGCGGTGGATGTGGCCGGGCATGATGCCGATCTTGATCTCGTCGGGCGTGATCAGGCCGGGGCAGT
>DALYHW010000232.1:0-4589 GCA_031970695.1 Hylemonella sp. | reverse complement strand
CTCTCGTGCGCCTTTGCTGCTGGCCTGCTGCTGCCTCGCGGCCACCGCCGCGCTGGCCCAGAAACCGGTCGTCCTGCCTCGGGACGCCGCTCCGCAGCCCAAGGCCGGTTCGGAACAGACGATCGAGCGCATCCGTCACGAGGACGCCGGCTCGCGCATCGATGAATTGCGTGTCGGCGGCGAGACCAAGCGCATTACCGTGCAACCCAAGGGCGATGCCCCGGCCTATGAAGTGGCGCCGGAGAGCAACAACCGCAACCCCGCCGGCACTGACCGCGAACGCAGCGGCAAGGGCGGCTGGAACCTGTTTAAATTTTAAGCAATGGCAGTCTTTACCGAAGTCTCATTCGATGAGGCCAGCGCGCTGCTGCAGGCCCTGAACCTGGGCCAGTTGCAGGAGCTGCGCGGCATCCAGGGCGGCATCGAGAACACGAACTACTTCGCCACCACCGACCAGGGCGACTACGTGCTGACCCTGTTCGAACGCCTCACCTTCGAGCAGCTGCCCTTCTACCTGCACCTGATGAAGCACCTGGCGCTCAAGGGCATCCCGGTGCCGGACCCGGCCGCCAACCGCGACGGCGACATCCTGCACAAGGTCCAGGACAAGCCGGCCGCCGTGGTGAACCGCCTGCGCGGCAAGAGCGAGCTCGCCCCCACCGCGACCCACTGTGCTGCCGTGGGCGCCATGCTGGCCCGCATGCACCTGGCGGGGCAGGACTACGGTCGCCGCCAGCCCAATCTGCGCGGACTGCCCTGGTGGAACGAGACCGTGCCCCTGGTGCTGCCACATCTGGGCGAAACCCAGGCCGCGCTGATCCGCAGCGAGCTGGCCTACCAGAACCATATCGCGGAGTCCCCGGCCTACCGCGCACTGCCGCGCGGCCCCATCCATGCCGACCTCTTTCGCGACAACGTGATGTTCGACGGCCCTGCCGATGCCCCGGAACTCACGGGATTCTTCGACTTCTACTTCGCCGGCATCGACACCTGGCTGTTCGACATCGCCGTCTGCCTGAACGACTGGTGCATTCACCTGGCCAGTGGCGAAACCGATGGCGAGCGCAGCGCGGCCTTTCTGCAGGCCTACGCCGCCGAGCGCCCGCTCACCGCCGCCGAGCGCCAGCTGCTGCCGGCCATGCTGCGTGCCGGGGCCCTGCGCTTCTGGACCTCGCGCCTCTGGGACTTCCATCTGCCGCGCGAAGCCAGCCTGCTGCAGCCGCACGACCCGACGCACTTCGAGCGCGTGCTGCGCCACCGGGTGCAGCAGCCGCTGCATGCGGCCGAACTGCTGGACACGGTTGCCGCATGAAGCTGAACATCGTCCCCGCCCGCACCGGTTTTGCCTGGTTCCGCGAAGGCCTGCGCACCTTCTGGCGCCAGCCCCTGGCGCTGGCCGGCCTGTTCTTCATGTTCATTTCGCTGATGTCGGTGGCCAGCCTGATCCCCCTGGTGGGCAGCGTGCTGGCGCTGTTTCTGCTGCCGGCGGCCACGCTGGGCCTGATGGCAGCCACGCGTGAAGCCGCGCAGGGCAAGTTCCCCATGCCCGCCATCCTGATCAGCGCCTTCCGTGCCGGCCGCCAGCGCGCGCGTGCCATGGCCGTGCTCGGTGTGGTCTACGCGATCGGTTTCCTGCTCGTGCTGGCCATCTCCGCGCTGGTCGACGGCGGCAGCTTCGCCAAGATCTACCTGCTGGGCGGTACCCTCACGCCGGAGCTGGTGCAGTCCGCCAGCTTCCAGAACGCGATGTGGCTGGCCATGCTGCTGTACCTGCCGCTGTCCATGATGTTCTGGTACGCCCCGGCACTGGTGCACTGGCACGGCATCAGCCCGGTCAAGAGCCTGTTCTTCAGCATCGTGGCCTGCACGCGCAACATCGGCGCCCTCACCTTGTACCTGCTGGCCTGGATGGCGCTGTTCATGGGCGTGGCCATGGTGGTCATGCTGGTGAGCGTGCTGCTGGGCCAGCCCGGCCTGATGCACACGCTGATGTTCCCCACGGCCATGCTGCTGGCGGCCATGTTCTTCAGTTCGATCTGGTGCACCTTCCGTGACAGCTTCATCGCCGACGAAACGCCGGCGACCCTCGACAGCCCGGCCCCTGGCCCCTGACTTCAGAAAGATCCCCTATGGGCGCGCAATGGAAAGCAAAAGGCAAGGCGCAGGTCGCCGATGCCAAGGGCAAGCTGTTTGGCAAGCTGGCCAAGGAAATCATGGTTGCGGCACGCGGTGGCGCGGATCCGGCCCTCAATTCCCGCCTCCGCCTGGCCGTTGAACAGGCCCGCAAGGCCTCCATGCCCAAGGACACGCTGGAACGCGCCATCAAGAAGGGCGCCGGTCTCACCGGCGAGACCGTGAACTTCGAGCACGTGATGTACGAAGGCTTTGCGCCGCACCGCGTGCCCGTCATGGTGGAGTGTCTGACCGACAACCTCAACCGCACGGCGCCCGAGATGCGCGTGCTGTTCCGCAAGGGCCAGCTCGGCACGTCGGGCTCGGTGGCCTGGGACTTCGACCACGTGGGCCTGATCGAGGCCGAGGCTGCGACACCGGATGCCGACGTGGAAATCGCCGCCATCGAAGCGGGCGCGCAGGATTTTGAAGCCGCCGCCGAGGACGGTGTGGCCGTCTTCCTGACCGACCCCGCCGATCTGGACCTCGTGAGCCGCGCGCTGCCGGGCCAGGGCTTTACCGTGCTGTCCGCCAAGCTGGGCTACAGGCCCAAGAACCCGGTGGACCCGGCCAGCCTGAGCGCGGAGCAGCTGGAAGAGGTGGAAGCCTTCCTCGCCGCCATCGACGCGCACGACGACGTGCAGAACATGTTTGTCGGGCTCGGCAGCTGAGCGCTCACGTCACGGGCGTCAGCTTCGCCACCGAGAGCGCCAGCCACTTGGTGCCGTGGCGCGGGAAATTGATCTGGGCGCGGGCGTCGTCGCCGCTTCCTTCGAGCGTGAGCACCGTGCCTTCACCGAATTTGTTGTGGAAGACCTGCATGCCGATCTTCAGGCCGGTGGACGCTTCCTGCGCTTTGGATACGGGTGCCGGGCCGCTCCCCGCGTCGCGGGCGTAACCGCCTGAGGCGCCGCCCTTCCAGCCTGCGCCCCAGGCTTCGCGCTGGCGGTTGTAGCCGGCGGCCGGCGGCGCAAAGCCGCTGCCGAAACCGCCGTTCTTCGGGGTGATCCACTTCAGCGTTTCTTCCGGCAGCTCGTCGAAGAAGCGGCTGCGGATGTGGTACCGCGTCTGGCCGTGCAGCATGCGTGTCTGCGAGTGGCTCAGGTACAGGCGCTTGCGCGCGCGTGTGATGGCCACGTACATCAGGCGGCGCTCTTCCTCCAGGCCGTCGAAGTCGCTCATGGAGTTCTCGTGCGGGAACAGCCCTTCTTCCAGGCCCGTGATGAACACGCAGTCGAACTCCAGGCCCTTGCTGGCGTGCACGGTCATAAGCTGCACCGCGTCCTGACCCTCCTGGGCCTGGTTGTCCCCCGCCTCCAGCGCCGCATGGGTCAGGAAGGCGGCCAGCGGCGACATGACTTCACCGCTCTCATCGTCCGGCGTGGCGCCAGGCGCGGCCTCGGTAGCCTCGGCCTCGCGCCCGAAGCCCTCGATGCTGACGAAGCTCTCGGCCGCGTTCACCAGTTCTTCCAGATTCTCGATGCGGTCCGCACCCTCGCGCTCGGTCTGGTAGTGCTCGATGAGGCCGCTATGCTGCAGAACCAGCTCGATGATCTCGCGCAAGGTCAGGCCCTGGGTCTGCTCGCGCAGCACGTCGATCTTCGCCACGAAGGCGCCGAGGTTCGCACCCGCCTTGCCCGGCAGCGCCCCCACCGCATCATGCAACGAGCTGTTGGCACTGCGCGCCGCATCCTGCAGCTGCTCGAGGCTGCGCGCGCCGATGCCACGCGGCGGGAAGTTCACCACACGCAGGAAGCTCGTGTCGTCGTTCGGGTTCTCCAGCAGGCGCAGGTAGGCCAGCGCGTGTTTGATTTCGGCACGTTCGAAGAAGCGCAGCCCACCGTAGACGCGGTAAGGCAGGCCGGCGTTGAACAGTGCCGTCTCGATTACGCGGCTCTGCGCATTGCTGCGATAAAGCACGGCGATCTCTTTTTGTGAGGTGCCTTCGCGGATCAGCTGCTTCATCTCGTCGATCATCCACTGGGCTTCGGCGAAGTCGCTCACGGCTTCGTAGACACGCACCGGCTCGCCCGCGCCCTGGTCGGTGCGCAGGTTCTTGCCCAGGCGATGCTTGTTATGACTGATGAGCGCGTTGGCCGTGTCCAGGATGTTGCTGTAGCTGCGGTAGTTCTGCTCCAGCTTGATCTGGTGATCCACCCGGAACTCGCGCACGAAGTCGGCCATATTGCCTACGCGTGCGCCTCGGAAAGCGTAGATGCTCTGGTCGTCGTCGCCCACCGCGAATACGGCGCCGCCACCGTCGGCGCGACGCTGGCCGGCGGGGTCGAAGCCGGCCAGCAGCTTGATCCAGGCGTACTGGAGCTTGTTGGTGTCCTGGAACTCGTCGATCAGGATGTGGCGGAAGCGCCGCTGGTAGTGCTCGCGCACCGGGTCGTTGTCGCGCAGCAGCTCATAGC
>DALYHW010000231.1:0-4595 GCA_031970695.1 Hylemonella sp. | reverse complement strand
GAAAAAGCGCGAGCCGCGTGCCGGCTCGGCAGCGTCCTCGAACAGCCAGTAGACCTGGTTCCACTGCGCCGCGGACAGCGCTTGCTGGCGGGCAAGGTGGACCCAGGCAGGCAGAGCGGCCAGTGGATCGTCGAGCGCGTTGGACAGGCGCAGCAGGGCGTCGATGGTGGCCTGCGCGCGGTCGCCCATGGCGAACAGCGCACGCCACTGCTCGGCCGCAATGTCGGTACGCGCCAGCCATTCGGCAACCTGCGCGAGGCGGCGGCGCCAGCTGGCATCCGCCGGGCGTGCGCGGACCGCCTGCTGCGCGACACGCAGCGCGGACTCGAGGTCACCGTTGCCGACGAAGACCTCGTAGGCCAGCAGGTAGTCGTCCTGCTGGAAGCGGCGCAGCGGCGCGTCCGGCGCTGGCGGAACCGGCGGTGGCGACGCGTCCTGCGCCAGTGCGGGCAGTGCACCGAGCAGCGCGAGGGAAATCCAGGGCCGCCGGTTCATGGTGTCCTCCCGGCCGGCGGGAGCACGAACACCAGCTGGCGCGCGTATTGCGCCGCCAACGCCGGATTTCCTGCCGCCAATGCAAGCTTGACGAGGTAGCGCACCGTGGGCAGGTCGCTGCGCAGGCGGCCGAGACGCTGCTCGGCGACGGCCAGTGCTTCGCGGGGCATGCCACCGGCCATGTACGCGCCCACGCCGAGCTGGAAGTAACGGCGCATGGCCACCAGGGTGGTGCTGCGGTCGTAGGCCAGCAGGAAGTAGTAGGACGCGAGTTGATACTCCTGCCGCCCCAGGGCCTCGTAACCCAGCTGCTCCAGCTCGGCCGCTGTCAGCGCCGAGGCGAACCGCGCGAGCAGGCGGTTGCCCAGCTCCACCAGCCCGAGCTGGTACGCCAGTTTGGCGTAGGCCCGGGCTTGCGGCTCCTCCAGTGACAGGTCGAGGAAACGCGTCAGGTCTTCGGCCACCTGGGTCCGCAGTCGGCCACGCGTGGCCGGTGTCACCGCGTAGACGAGCTGGCGCTGGTAGGCCGTCAGCAGCAGCTTGCGCGCCATGTTCTGCTGGCGCAGGTTGCCATTGAGCAGGTAGGGGCGCACGAGGTTCTCGAGATCGGCCGGGTCCAGGTCCTGCGCCTCGTGGCGCGCCATCAACAGGGCGATGTCGGGGTTGCGCGCGTCCGCACGCCGGATGTTCTGGACGTAGGACAACGACAGGTCGTCCAGGGCATCCCGTTCGTAAAGCTGCTGGAGCAGCACCTGCTTGGGGAAGACCAGGTAGAACAGTGCGAGCACGATCACCACCAGCAGCGTCAGCTGCCAGAGGCTGGTCAGGCGTTCACGGGGAATATCCCCGTCAATGCTGGCATATCGCTTCGATCGGGCCGGCAGCATGGCGGGGCAGGGTGTAGTGGAACTGTGTCGGGGTGCGACGCACCGGCTGGAGGTCCTGCCCTTCGAGGCGGACACGGCAGTGGCCGGCGTCGGTCAGGGTGAATTCGAGGGGGACTTCCCCCTCGAAAGTCCAGCGCTGTCGACCGGGGCCGCTTTCGTAGGCGCTGACGCGGGCATTGGCCGATTGAAGGTGCGGCGCGGCTTGCGCCTGCGGGTCGAATACGAGCTCGGCAGCGCCGGCCGCCAGGTGCAGGTAGCGGCCTTCGGCGCCATCGCGGTAGCCGGCCACGGACTGGCTGCGCGCAAGGTCCGGGGCGCCGAGTTGTGTCGGCACCCGCAGGGTGCGCAGGGAACCCGCGCCACGCACACGCCAGCCAGCCGGCGTGCGGGCGACGACGTAGTCCTGGAAGTCCAGCACCTTGCGGGCATAGTCTGTCGCATGCACCGGGGTGATCTCCTGGCGCAGCGCGTACTGCATGATCCGGTCGAAGGATTGCATGCCCGCCCGCTTGGTCAGCAGGTAGGTATGAAAGTACAGGTTGATGGGCTTGAGGCGGCGGGGCGTCTCCGTGAACTCGTAGGTCTCGATCACGCGCTCGAAGCCGTAGAACGGACCGTTCCACTCGTTGGTGTAGACGTTCTCGTTCTGGTTCGGGGCGAACACCTGGTAGTAAGCGCCGCGTGCCAGGCCCAGACCCTCCACCTGCGTCAGGGTCGGCTGCGCGCGGGTGGCAGTGGTGTCGCCCCCGTTCATGTTGAGCAGGCCTGCACGGGAGGTCATGCCCACGGCATCACTGCCGGGGACACAGTTGCCGGTCCACAGGAACATCTGCACCTTCTTGCCCGGCGGTGCCAGCCGGCGCTCGATGTACTGCACGGAGCCCCGGATCTCTCGTTCGAGGCTGAACTCGTAGCCGGGCAGCCGCAGGTTGCGCGCTTCGGTGCCGTATTCGCCGCGGGCCAGCATGCTCCACTGGAAAGGGTGGGAGTAACTGTGCGTGGCGATGGCGACGTTCGGCGCCTTGAAGATTTCGCGGGCCGTCTGTTCGGCCAGGGGCGAGAGTTTGGGGAAGAGTCCGTCGGGCGCGGTTTCCGCTTCGATGACGGAAATGGTCATGGGTACCGGATAGCGCTGTACGACCCGCTCCAGCAGGACTTCCCCCGCCAGCTTGTGGCCCGGCAGCTCGCTGCGGCTGACGAAACCGTCACCGTCCATGTGCACCAGGAACATCCGCCGGCCGCTTTCGGTCGTGACGTCGGGTACCGGCATGGCGGGCAACTGCAGACCGCGCCGGAAAAACTCGAAGGGATTGAGGACCCAGCGACTGCCGATCTCGCTGCCCGGCAGCGTCACCGCGGTGTAGGGAAAGATCGCATAGCCGCCCCAGGGCGTGATGGCCGCGGGGATCTGGCGTTGTTCGCCGCGGCGCAGGGTCAGCAGGGGCGTCCCTGCCGCGGGTGCGAGCGGGAAGAAGCCGTCGGCGGCCGGCCGGGGGCGCGTTTCAAATCCGACCAGTTCGTGCTGCTGGTCGATCGTGACCGGTTCGCTGCTGCGCGGTGTGCTTTCGTAGGCCAGGCCGAGACTTTGTGCCACCGACGTGCCCAGCAGGAAGTCGATCTGGTCGAACAGAACCAGTGGCAGGCCATCGGCGCGCTGGCGCTCCAGCCACGCAAGCAGATGCTCGCGGTCAGCGGCTTCCGGGTTGTCCTGCAGCCAGACCACGATACCGGCATAACGCCCCGCAAGGGTGGCGGCGGGCAGTCGTCGCAAGTCGACGAACTCGGGCACGTAGCCCAGATGCTGCAGTGGCAGTGAGCCGAGCACCACGGGGGCAATGCTGCGTTGGGTGTATTCGTCAGCGGTCGGGCTGTGGACCACCAGCACGCGGCGCGGCATGACCTCCACGTTGCTGACGCCGAGCGTGTCGAGTTCCGGTGTCGCCACCCAGGGCACGATACCCAGTGCAGCAATGCGCCGCGCGGTCTCTCGGGCCAGTGCGCGCTGGCCCGCGGGAACGTAGTCGATGCCGATCACGGGCAGCTGGTAGCGCTGGCGAACTTCGCCCAGACGGTCCAGCAGCCAGCGGCGGTCAGCGTCGGGCACCTCGGCGTAGCGGCGCGTCTCGGGGCTGTAGCGACGAAACAGCGACTCCGCGGCAATGGCGTCCACCCATTCGCGGGTCTGGGGCAAGATCTCGAAGCCCCGGTTGTAGACGAAACGGATGCCAGGGAATCGCTGTGCGAGTTCGCGGACGACGGCGACCATGCCCGCCTCCTGTGCGGCACGCGCCTCGGGCGTGCGGGCGTACAGGTGGTAGGCGTCCAGGGTGTCGAGGAAGAAGGTGCGCAATCCGCGTTGCCACAGCGGGGCGATCACCTCCCCGGCGAAAAAGGCCGGCCAGCCTGGCTGGGACTGGTCGATCAGCCGGCTGCCCCAGGCGGTGTTCTCGCCACGCAGCCAGTCCGCAGGGATGCGCGAGGCATAGTCGCGAGAGGGTTGCACTTCGCCGAGTGACACGTAGGCTGCGAGACGCGTGTTGCCGAGTGCGGGCAGGGGACCGGCAGGCAGGTGGTCGGGCTCGATCACCGCGAGGTCAAAGGCCCGGAGTTCAGACCAGGGGACCTGCGCCGCGTAGAAAAAGGCCACCGACGACAGGGAAGCTTGAGACTGGCTTTCGGATCGCCGGGATGCCGGCTGCGCAACGGCGAGTCCCGTGGCGAGCAGCAGTGCGACTAAAAAAAGCGTTCGAATCGGCATCAATAAGCCCCAAACAGCGCGGTTTATCTCGCTTCAGCGAGAGACTCATTTCGCGACGTCCGAGGGCTGATTTCGAAAATGTTGCGAAATGTAAGCATACGGTTAAAAGTCTTAACTCGCGCTTAAGGCGAACGCCCGTACAGTGCATAGTTCACACAATCTGTAAGCCAATATGCCCCGTGGGGTGTCTTGAGGCTGAGCTTTTTTCGCTGATGCGGTCCTGCTGATTCAGGTGGGCGCGTTGCGGTAGCCGTTGGGATTGCCCTGCTGCCAGCGCCAACCATCGGCACACATAGCGTCAATGCCACGCAGCGGGTGCCAGTCCAGCAGATCGTTCGCCAGTCGGGCCGAGGCGTAGGACGCGGCCACATCGCCGGGGCGTCGGGCAGCGATCTGGTAAGGCACGCTGCGACCACTGGCTTTCTCAAAGGCGCGCACGAGCTCCAGCACGCTGT
>DALYHW010000230.1:0-4601 GCA_031970695.1 Hylemonella sp. | reverse complement strand
GCGGGATGCCGGCCTTCTCGGCCAGCACGGTGATCTCGCACAGGTTCTGGATGATCACGCCGAACATGGTGTTGTGGGCGATCTTCCAGATGCGGGCCAGTTCGCCCTCACCCACCCACATGGTCTTGCGCGACATGGCCTGCAGGTAGGGCTCGGCCAGCTCGTACAGCTTCTTCGGCCCCGAGGCGACGACCAGCAGCTTGCCGGCCTTGGCCACCTTGGCGTTGCCCGACACCGGGGCGCACAGGTAGGCCACACCCATGGCCTCGAGCCTGGCGCGAATCTCGGCCGAGCCTTCCTGCGAAATGGACGAGCTGTCGACCACGACCTGCGGCTTCCTGCTGCCGGTGACCAGCCCGCCCGGACCAAACAGCACTTCCTTGAGGTCATCGGTGGTCGACACCATCGTGAACACCACGTCGCACGCCGCGAGGTCGATCTTGTTGGCCTCGATTTTTGCGCCGTAGTCGGCCAGGTGTGCCGCCTTGGATGCCGTGCGGTTCCACACGTGGACGGCGTGCCCCGCCTTCAGCAGCTTGGTGACCATGGCCTCGCCCATGCGGCCCAGTCCGATCCAGCCGATCGTTTTGCTCATTGTCTTGTCTCCTCGGATCTTGCGGGAATAGCAGCCTCGCAGTGTTGTGCAAAGCCTCCACCGGAACAAGGCAGCCCCGGAAAATCAGTTTTCCGTTGGACGAAAAAACGCGGCCGTCAAAGGCACAATCCGGGCATGGAATTCACGCTCATCAACACGTGGGGGCCGTGGCTGCGCCATGCGCTCGAACTGGGCGCCACCATTGCCTTCACGCTGTCCGGGGTGATGGTGGCCGCGCGCAGCCGCCTCGATGCCGTCGGCGTCTACGCGGTTGCCTTCCTGGCGGCCTTTGGCGGCGGCACGCTGCGCGACCTGCTGCTGGACCAGCGCCCCTTCTTCTGGGTACGCCATGTGGAATACCTCTGGGGCGTACTGGCCCTGGCCACGGCGGCCATGCTGTTCATGCGCCAGCGCCATTTCGAGCCGACCGAACGCGTGATGCAGGTCCCGGATGCACTGGGCCTGGGCCTGTTCGCCGCGGTCGGCGTGGACATCGCTGTCGCCGTGGGTATGCCCGCACTGGTGGCGGTGCTCATGGGTGTGGTGACCGGTGTGTTTGGCGGCGTGCTGCGCGACATCGTCTGCAACGAGATTCCCACCGCCTTCCGCGACCACCGGCCCTACGCGCTGTGCGCGTTCGTCGGCGGCTGGATCTACCTGGGCCTGAATGCGCTGCAACTGCCCGAGTGGGCGCTGCTGAGCGTGACCGTCACGACCATCGCCGGCCTGCGCCTGCTGGCGCTCTGGCGCGACTGGCGACTGCCGCTGTGGCGGGTGCAGTGACCCGCCACATGCTGCGGATCACACCCGCTCAAGAATGACGGCGATGCCCTGGCCCACACCGATGCACATGGTGCACAGCGCGTAGCGCCCGCCCGTGCGGTGCAGCTGGTTGACCGCGGTGGTGGCCAGGCGCGCGCCGGAAGCACCGAGGGGGTGACCCAGGGCAATGGCGCCACCGTTGGGATTGACGCGCGGATCGTCGTCGCGCACACCAAGCTGGCGCAGCACCGCGAGGCCCTGTGCGGCGAACGCCTCGTTGAGTTCGATCACGTCCATCTGGTCGATCTTCAGGCCGGTCAACGCCAGCACCTTCTGCGTCGCCGGTGCCGGGCCGATGCCCATGATGCGCGGCGCCACGCCGGCCACGGCCATGCCGACGATGCGCGCGCGCGGCGTAAGCCCGTACTTCTTCGCGGCGTCCTCATTGGCCAGCAACAGCGCGCAGGCGCCGTCATTCACGCCGGACGCATTGCCGGCGGTCACCGTGCCGCCCTCGCGCACGATGGGCTTGAGCTTGGCCAGGGCCTCCAGCGACGTTTCACGCGGGTGTTCATCCTTGCTGACCACGATGGCATCGCCCTTTTTCTGCGCAATGGTCACCGGAGTGATCTCGGCGTCGAAATAGCCCGTCTTCTGTGCGGCCACCGCCTTGAGCTGGGAGGCCAGGGCCATCTTGTCCTGGTCTTCACGGTTGATCTTGTACTCGTCGGCCACGTTCTCCGCCGTCTCGGGCATGGAGTCCGTGCCGTACTTCTGCTTCATGAGCTTGTTGACGAAGCGCCAGCCGATCGTGGTGTCGAAGATCTCGGCACTGCGGCTGAAAGGCGTCTCGGCCTTGCCCATGACAAACGGGGCGCGGCTCATGCTCTCCACGCCACCGGCGATCATCATCGTCGCTTCGCCGGCCTTGATGGCCCGGGCCGCGCTGCCCAGCGCATCCAGCCCCGAACCGCACAGGCGGTTCACGGTGGAGGCAGGCACTTCGGGCGGCAGGCCGGCCAGCAGGGCCGCCATGCGGCCCACGTTGCGGTTGTCCTCGCCAGCCTGGTTCACGCAGCCGTAGACCAGGTCGGTCAGTGCGGCCCAGTCCACTTTGGGGTTGCGTGCCATCAGGGCAGCGATCGGGATGGCGCCGAGGTCGTCGGTGCGCACGCTGGAGAGCACACCACCGTAGCGGCCGAAGGGGGTGCGGATGGCGTCGCAGATGAAGGCTTGGTTCATGGTGATTCCTTGGGTTCGATTTAGGTTGCGATCGGCAAGCCGATCATCTTTTCCAGTTCGGCGTGGCTCAGGCCGTCGACGAGGTCGACCAGCGTGAGGCCCTGCGGGGTGCAGTCCAGCGTGCAGACGTCCGTGTAGATGCGCTTGACGCAGGCGATGCCAGTCAGCGGGTAAGTGCAGGCCCGCACCACCTTGCTCTCGCCCTGCTTGGTCAGCAGGTCCATCATCACCCAGGTCTGCCGCGCGCCGACCGCCAGGTCCATGGCACCGCCCACGGCGGGGATCGCATCCTTCTCGCCCGTGTGCCAGTTGGCGAGGTCGCCGGTGGCGCTGACCTGGAAGGCCCCGAGCACGCAGATGTCCAGGTGCCCGCCGCGCATCATGGCGAAGCTGTCGGTGTGGTGGAAGTAGGAACCACCGGGCAGCAGCGTCACCGGCTGCTTGCCGGCGTTGATGAGGTCATAGTCCTCCTGCCCCGCGGCGGGCGCCGGTCCCATGCCCAGCAGGCCGTTCTCGCTGTGCAGCAGCACCTCGCGCTCTTTCGGGATGTGGTTGGCCACCAGCGTGGGCTGGCCGATGCCAAGGTTGACCACCGCCCCTTCGGGGATGTCGCGCGCCACCCGGGCGGCGAGCTGGTCTTTCGTTCTTTTCTGGATGCTCATAGCTACTCCGACAACGCCGCAGAAGTCGGCGTGCTGTTGACCATGCGGGGAACGCCGTGGAACCGGATTTGCCGGGCCAATGGCGTTGCCCCCTCGAGGGGGGTGGCACAGCGACACGCAGTGCGCGCAGCCTGGGGATGCTTCACTTCAGGCCGCCTTCTTGAAGCCACCGGCCTGCGTGGCCTGGCGGGGGATCTTGACGATCCTGCTGACGAAGATGGCTGGCGTCACCACGGCCTCCGGGTCTAGGCCGCCGAGCTCGACGATCTCATGCACGCTGGCAATCGTCTGCTGGCAGGCCATGGCCATGCTGGGACCGAAGTTGCGGGCGGTCTTTCGGTAGGTCAGGTTGCCCCAGCGGTCGCCGCACTCGGCCTTGATCAGCGCGACATCACCATGGATCGGGTGTTCCAGCACGTAGTGCTTGCCGTTGATCTCGCGGGTTTCCTTGCCCCTGGCGAGCTCGGTGCCGTAGCCTGTCGGCGTGAAGAAGGCGCCGATGCCCGCCCCGGCGGCACGGATGCGCTCCGACAGGTTGCCCTGGGGTACGAGTTCCAGTTCGAGCTTGCCGCTGCGGTACAGGCTGTCGAAGACGTGGCTGTCGGCCTGGCGCGGGAAGCTGCAGATGATCTTGCGCACCCGGCCGGTCGCCAGCAGGGCGGCCAGGCCTGAGTCGCCATTGCCCGCGTTGTTGTTCACGACCGTGAGGTCCCTGGCACCCTGTTCGATCAGGCCGTCGATGAGCTCCAGGGGAATGCCCGCGGTCCCGAAGCCGCCAATCATGACAGTGGAACCGTCTTTCACGCCAGCCAGCGCCTCGGCCACCGAGGCAGCAATCTTGTTGATCATCGGGTGTGCTCCTGCTGCAGAATTCCAGATGTTCGTATATCGAACATCTGTTCGTATAATGAATTCTAGAACAAGCCCGGCAACACCTCCCATGCCCTCTGCCACGCCCGCGACAGCCCCCCAGCCCGGTGACAGCTACGTGCAGTCCTTCGCGCGCGGGCTGGAGGTCATCCGCTCCTTCAGCGCCGAAGCGCCCACGCAGACCCTGAGCGAAGTGGCGACCCGCACGGGCCTCACCCGTGCCGGCGCGCGACGCATCCTGCTCACGCTGCAGACGCTGGGGTATGTGGAAAGCGACAGCAAGCAGTTTCGCCTGACCGCGCGCATCCTGGACCTGGGTTTTGCCTACCTGTCGTCCATGCCGATCTGGACCCTGGCCGAGCCGGTGATGGAGGAACTGGTGGCGCAGGTCAAGGAGTCCTGCTCGGCCGCCGTGCTGGACGCGACCGACATCGTGTATGTGCTGCGCGTGCCCACCCACAAGATCATGC
>DALYHW010000229.1:828-4679 GCA_031970695.1 Hylemonella sp. | reverse complement strand
AGACCACCGTCTCAACTTAAACCAACCAGCCTCCTCGATACCCGGGGCGATTCAGGTCGCCAAACACCAGCCAGCCCAGCAGCATGGCCCAGACCAGTTCCAGGAACTTGAGCGACTGCGTGGCCGAGATGTCGATGGCCGTGTAAGCCCGCGTGAGGAAATAGTGCGCACCGCTCCCCAGCAGCCCGCACACCAGGTAGCCCAGCCACTGCGCCAGCGTGGGCGTCTGCCAGTTCAGCAGGGCCAGCGGCAGGCTGAGCAGCATGACGGTGATGGACTGCCAGAGCACGATCACGCCCGCCTTCTCGTAGCGCGTGAGCGCCTTGACGATGAGAAAAGACGCTGCGAACACAGGCGACGAGGCCAGCATGACCAAGCTCCAGTACCCGCCGCCGCCGGTGAGACCCGGCCCCACGACCACCAGCACGCCAGAAAACCCCACGAGCGCAGCCAGCCAGCGCTCCCAGCGCATCGGCTCCTTCAGGAAGATCCACGCTCCCAGCATGATGAAGATGGGCGTGGTGAAACTCAGCGCCGTCATGTCCCCCAGCGAGATGTGCGGCAGCGCCGTGAACCACAGGCCCAGGCCCACGGTATGCACCAGCCCGCGCCCGAACTGCCCGCCCAGGTGCTGCGGCCGCCACGCGGCCCAGCCCGTGCGCAGCACCAGCGGCAGCATGACGAGGAAACCAAACAGATAGCGCAGAAACTGCGACTCCAGCGGCGGCAGCTGCGCCGTGAGGTAACGCGACATGGTGTTGAGCAGCACGAAGCACAGGCCTGCGGCCAGCGTCCATATCAATCCCTTGACCGTGGGGTCGAGCCGGTGGGCGCGGTGGCGCGCAAGCATTGCCCGACGGGCCAGCGGATGACGTGGCGATAGGCGACGGGACGACTTGCGGCTCATCATCACAGTTTAGAACGTGTGCTTACGATGAGTGGTCGCACCGGGGACTGGGATCAGCTGATCACCTGCGACCGGGCTCTCGCCCGGCCTTGGCCCGGCGGCCGACCAAGCCTTGTAGCTCCGACATCACATGGCCTGCGGCCATATGAGCCTCCACTGAAAGGCATGGTCTCAGCTTGTCAGCTGAGACCATGCCTTTTCCAGCCGCTTGATACTCACCGGCTGGGGCGTGCGCAGCTCCTGCGCAAAGAAGCTCACGCGCAGCTCTTCCAGCAGCCAGCGGAATTCCTGCAGGCGCTCGTCCATCACGCCCTTGCGCTCGGCGACAAGTCGCCAGTAACGCTGCTCCTGCGGCTTCAGTTCGGCCAGGCGTGCGGCGTCGCGTGCCGGATCGGCACGGTACTTGTCCAGGCGCAGGGTGATGGCCTTCAGGTAGCGCGCAAAGTGCTGCAGCTGTGGCCAGGGCGTCTGGGCGATGAAACGCTTGGGCATGAGGCGCTGCAGCTGCAGCTGGCAGTCGGCCGTGGCGTCCGGCGCGTTCTTGGTGTCCTTGATCTTGCGCGCGGCGGCGGCGTATTCGGTGAGGATCACACCGGCCAGGCGCGCCACTTCGTTGGCGATCAGCGTGAGCCGCCCGCGTCCTTCGTCCAACCGTTTCTTGAAATCGAATTCGTCCGCGGGCAGCGGGTCGAGCAGGAAGGCGCGGTCTAGCGCCACGTCGAGGATCTGCCCGCGCAGCTCTTCCATGGTGCCCAGCGGCATGTAGGCCACGGCCATCTTCTGCAGGTCCGGGACATTCTTCTCCAGGTACTTGAGCGCGTCCTTGAGCTGCAGCGCAAACAGGCGGCGCAGGCCGCCACGGTGTCTGGCGGCAGCGACTTCGGGCTCGTCGAAGACCTCGATGCTCACGGCGTCGTTCTGGTCGATCAGGGCCGGGAAGCCGATCAGCGTCTGCCCGCCCTTGCGGATTTCCATCAGCTCCGGCAGTTCGCCGAAGGTCCAGGCGGTGTAGCGCTGCTCGGCCGGCACGGCGGGGGTGGCGGAAGCCGCCGCAGCAGGCTTGCCGCCTTTGTGCGGCGCGGAGGCTTCGGCTTTGGCGGGTGCCGCGGGTGCGGCCGCCTGCGGAGCCAGCTTGAGTCCGGCCAGGGCCTGGAAGGCGCCGCGCGCCTTGGCGCCCCACTCGGCTTTGAGCGCACCGAGGTTGCGGCCCTGCCCCAGCTGGCGGCCGTGCTCGTCCACCACGCGGAAGTTCATGAACAGGTGAGGTGCCAGCATGTCCAGCTTGAAGTCGGCACGCTTCACATCGAGGCTCGTGATGTCACGCACCTGCTTGAGCAGCGCGTCGGTCAGGCTGCCGCGGCCGAAGCCCTCCTCCGTGCCCAGCACCTCGGCCAGCTTCGCGGCCGATTCCGGCAACGGCACGAAGCGGCTGCGCGGCCGTTGCGGCAGGCTCTTGAGCAGGGCCTGGATCTTGTCCTTGAGCATGCCGGGCACCAGCCATTCGCAGCGCTCCTCGTTCACCTGGTTCAGCACGAAAAGCGGCACGGTGACCGTCACGCCGTCACGCGGGTCGCCGGGCTCGTGCAGGTAGGTGGCGGCGCAGTCCACGCCGCCCAGGCGCACGGTCTTGGGGAACGCGCTGGTGGTGATGCCCGCGGCCTCGTGGCGCATGAGCTCCTCGCGCGTGAGCTTGAGCAGCTCGGGCTGCTTCTTCACTTCGTCGCGGTACCAGCGCTCGCATTCGTAGCCGCTGCACACATGCTGCGGCAGCTGCTGGTCGTAGAAGGCGTAGATCAGCTCATCGTCCACCAGCACATCCTGCCGGCGGGACTTGTGCTCCAGCTCCTCCACCTGGCGGATCAGCTTCTGATTGGCGGCGAGGAAAGGCAGCTTCGTTTCCCACTCGCCGCCTACCAGGCCTTCTCGGATGAAGATCTCGCGCGCGGCCACCGGATCGACCTTGCCGTAGTTGGTGCGCCGGCCGCTGTAGACCACGATGCCGTAGAGCGTGGCGCGCTCCAGTGCCACCACCTCGGCAGCCTTCTTTTCCCAGTGCGGGTCCAGCAGCTGCTTCTTGAGCAGATGACCGGCCACCTGCTCGATCCACTGCGGCTCGATGGCGGCGATGCCGCGGCCGAACAGACGCGTGGTCTCCACCAGCTCGGCGCAGACGATCCAGCGGCCCGGCCTCTTGGACAGGTGCGCGCCCGGATGGCGGTGGAACTTGATGCCGCGCGCGCCCAGGTATTCCCCCGCGCTGGCCTCTTCCTCCAGCTTGCAGCCCACGTTGCCCAGCAGGCCGGCCAGCATGGAGAGATGGATCTGCTCATAGGTGGCAGGGGTGCTGTTGAGCTGCCATTGGTGCTCGGTCACCACCGTCAGCAACTGGCTGTTGATGTCGCGCCATTCCCGCACGCGGCGCACGTTCACGAAGTTCTGGCGCAGCAGGCTTTCGTACTGGCGGTTGGACAGCTTGTGTTCCCCGTGGCCACCACGGGCGTCATTGATCCACTTCCAGAGCTTGAGATAGCCCGTGAACTCGCTCTTCTCGTCGTCGAACTTGGCGTGGGCCTGGTCGGCCTGGGCCTGCGCCTCCAGCGGGCGGTCGCGCACGTCCTGCACGCTCAAGGCGCTGGCAATCACCAGCACCTCCTCCAGCGCCTGGCGGTTGCGGGCCTCCAGGATCATGCGGCCGACACGCGGGTCCAGCGGCAGTTTCGCCAGCTCGCGGCCCATGGGAGTGAGCTCGTTCTGCTCGTCCACGGCTCCGAGTTCGGCCAGCAGCTGGTAGCCGTCGGCAATCGCGCGGCCCGAGGGCGCCTCCAGGAACGGGAAGTCCTCCACCATGCCCAGGTGCAGCGACTTCATGCGCAGGATGACCCCCGCCAATGAGCTGCGCAGGATTTCGGGCGTGGTGAAACGGTCGCGACCGGCAAAGTCCTTT
>DALYHW010000229.1:0-818 GCA_031970695.1 Hylemonella sp. | reverse complement strand
CGTAGAGGCGGATGCAGATGCCGTTGGCCACGCGACCGCAGCGGCCGGCGCGCTGGTTGGCCGCGGCCTGGCTCACCGGCTCGACCAGCAGCTGCTCCACCTTGCTACGAAAACTGTAGCGTTTGACACGTGCTGTGCCCGCGTCGATGACGTAGCGGATACCCGGCACGGTGAGCGACGTCTCGGCCACGTTGGTGGCCAGCACGATGCGCCGACCGCTGTGGTTGTCGAACACCCGGTCCTGCTCGGCCTGGCTCAGCCGCGCGAACAGCGGCAGCACCTCGGCATTGCGCGTGACGGCATGGTGGCTGAGGTGCTTGCGCAGGTGGTCGGCCGCCTCGCGGATCTCGCGCTCGCCCGGCAGGAAGACCAGAATGTCGCCGGCGGCATTGCCTTGCCAGAGTTCGTCCACCGCGTCGGCAATGGCGTCATTGAGGTCGTACTCCTTGCTGTCCTCGAAGGGCCGCCAGCGCTGCTCCACGGGATAGGTGCGGCCCGAGACCATGATCACCGGGGCCGGCCCCCTGGTCGAGGCAAAGTGATTGGCGAAACGCTCGGCATCAATGGTGGCCGAGGTGACCACGATCTTCAGGTCCGGGCGGCGCGGCAGGATCTGCTTGAGGTAACCGAGCAGGAAGTCGATGTTGAGGCTGCGTTCGTGCGCCTCGTCGATGATGAGCGTGTCGTAGGCCTTGAGCAGCGGGTCGGTCTGCGTCTCGGCCAGCAGGATGCCGTCGGTCATCAGCTTGACGCTGGCGCCGGGCTGCAGGCGGTCCTGGAAGCGCACCTTGTAGCCGACCACCTCGCCCAGCGGCGTC
>DALYHW010000228.1:0-4682 GCA_031970695.1 Hylemonella sp. | reverse complement strand
TCTGTTCTTCGGGGGTGAATGCCAAATCCATAGATGTCTCCAGTGGGGCCCCGGGGGCCATCCACTGAATTTAAGCACGGGCGTTCGTATCCGGCTGTCCAAACCGCGACAAGCCGGGATAATCCACACCATCCCATGAAAAACATCGTTATCCTGATTTCCGGCGGCGGCTCCAACATGGCCGCGATCGTCAAGGCGGCCGAGCGCGAGCACTGGCGGGACAAGTATGGCGCCCGCGTGGCGGCTGTGCTGAGCAACAAGGCCGACGCCAAAGGCCTGGTTTTTGCCCGGGAACAGGGCATTGCGACCGCCGTGCTGGACCACAAGGCCTTTGCCAGCCGCGAAGCGTTTGATGCCGCCATGATGGCCGCCATCGATGCACACCAGCCGGCCCTGGTCGTGCTGGCCGGCTTCATGCGCATCCTGACCCCCGGTTTTGTCGCGCACTACGCCGGGCGCCTGCTCAACATCCACCCTTCCTTGCTGCCGGCATTCCCGGGCCTGCACACGCACCGCCGTGCCATCGAGGCCGGCTGCAAATTTGCCGGGGCTACCGTGCACCAGGTCACGGCCGAACTGGACCATGGCCCCATCCTGGCCCAGGCCGTGGTGCCGGTGCTGCCACAGGACGACGAGCACACGCTCGCAGCGCGTGTGCTGACGCAGGAGCACCAGATCTACCCGCGTGCCATCGCTGAATTGCTACAGAAAACGTAGCGTCAGGCGCCCGCTGCCGTCTCGCCGACCCATGTGAAGCGGGGTTGGCGCACCCCCTCGATCACGACCTCTTCGTTAAACATGGCTGCTGGCCGGACCCACAGGCCGTGCCCGCCATACAGCGCGCGGTACAGCGTCATGGGTTCCAGCGTTTCGCTGTGGCGCACGGTATCCAACACCTGGTACATCATGCCCTTGTAGTGGCGGTACAGGCCGGGACGGGTCGTGAGCAGCGGGGGAAGGTTTTCATCGCTCATTGGATAATTGTCACTTATGCATCCCCAAGCCCTGCTGGACGTCTGCACCGAGCTGGTCCGCCTCACCCTCAAGTTCGACCACCCGGCCGATGCCATCGTCTCGCGCTTTTTCCGGGACCATCGTGGCCTGGGCCCGCGCGAGCGCGGCACGCTGGCCGAGACGGTCTACACCTTGTTGCGCAAGAAGCTGCTGTTCGAGAAGCTGGCCCTCTCGGGCAGCGGGCCGAAGGAGCGCCGCCTGGCGATCCTGGGCTTTGCCGGATCGCGCGACTTCATCAAGAGCGTGCTGACCGAGCAGGAGAAAACCTGGCTGGACCAGTGCGACCAGGTCCGTCCTGACGAACTGCTGGAACTGCACCGCCACAATCTGCCCGATTGGCTGGTACAGCCACTCAAGGACCAGCTGGGTGACGGCTTCTGGCCCCTGGTCGACAGCCTGAACCAGGGCGCCGGTCTGGATCTGCGCGTCAACACGCAGCTGGCCAAACGCGAGGCCATCCAGAAGGAGCTGGCCCAGGCCGGCATCAGGGCGGTGCCCACGCCCTACTCCCCCTGGGGCTTGCGCGTGGAAGGCAAGCCCGCACTCAACAAGCTCGATGCCTTCACGCGCGGCGCCATCGAGGTGCAGGACGAGGGTTCGCAGCTGCTGGCCCTGCTGCTGGAGGCCAAGCGTGGCGAGATGGTGGTGGATTTCTGCGCCGGCGCGGGTGGCAAGACCCTCGCCATCGGTGCGGCGATGCGCAGCACCGGCCGGCTCTACGCCTTCGATACCTCGGCCCACCGGCTGGACGCCCTCAAGCCGCGGCTGGCACGCAGTGGCCTGTCCAATGTGCACCCCGCCGCCATCGCCCATGAGCGTGACGAACGTATCAAGCGCCTGGCCGGCAAGATCGACCGCGTGCTCGTCGACGCGCCCTGTTCCGGCCTGGGTACCCTGCGCCGCAACCCGGACCTGAAATGGCGCCAGAGCCTGCAGGCGGTGGAGGAAATGACCGTCAAGCAGGGTGCCATCCTGGCCAGTGCAGCGCGCCTGCTCAAGTCCGGTGGCCGGCTGGTGTATGCCACCTGCAGCATCCTGCGCCAGGAGAACGAGGCCATCGCCGAGGCTTTCTCGGCCGCCCACCCGGACTTCCAGCCCCTGGACGCCGGCGAGCTGTTGGCCCAGTTGAAGGTGGAATCGGCCGCCGGCTTGTGCAGCGGGGGTGAGAATGGTTTGCGTTACCTCCGCCTGTGGCCGCATGTGCATCAAACAGATGGCTTTTTTGCGGCTATTTGGCAAAAACGGTAGTCATCTAGCTTGATTTAGGGTTTTCCAGCCTATATCTTCCCGGCTATGGTCAAAATGGACCGGAGCCCTTAAAATCCATGCCACGGGCGCGGCCTCAATATCAGCTCGCGCTTATTTCTATTCACTTCGTTGAGAGACCTCTATGTTGTTACCTGACTGGGCTGTGCTGAATGCGGCCATCGACTGGCTTGCGCACGGCCTGTGGGACCTGGCCTGGTGGCAGATCGTCCTGATCACGCTGGCCCTGACCCATGTCACGATCGCCAGTGTCACGATCTTCCTGCACCGCCACCAGGCGCACCGCGCCCTGGACCTGCACGCGATTCCCTCGCACTTCTTCCGCTTCTGGCTGTGGCTGACCACCGGCATGGTGACCAAGGAATGGGCCGCCATCCACCGCAAGCACCACGCCAAGTGCGAACAGGAAGGTGACCCGCACAGTCCCGTCGTCTTCGGCATCAAGAAGGTTTTCTTCGAGGGCTCCGAGCTTTACCGTGCCGAAGCCAAGAACCAGGACACCATGGCCCGCTATGGCCACGGTACCCCGGACGATTGGATTGAGCGCAACCTATACACCCGTTATTCCTGGCAGGGCGTGGGCCTGATGCTCATCCTCGACCTGACGCTCTTCGGCGCGGCCGGCGCGGCCGTGTGGGCCGTGCAGATGGCCTGGATCCCGATCACCGCGGCCGGCATCATCAACGGCATCGGCCACTACTGGGGTTATCGCAACTTCGAGGCACCCGACGCCAGCACCAACATCTCGCCCTGGGGCATCATCATCGGCGGTGAGGAGTTGCACAACAACCACCACACCTACCCGACCTCGGCCAAGCTGTCGGTCAAGCCCTACGAGTTCGACATCGGCTGGGTCTACATCAGCATCCTCAGCGCCCTGGGCCTGGCCCGGGTCAAGAAGACCGCGCCCAAGCTGGCTTATGGCGACATCAAGCCCGTCGCCGACGACAAGACGCTGGAAGCCCTGATCGCCAACCGCTACGAGATCATGGCTGGCTACGCCGCCGGCATGCAGCGTGCCTTCCAGCAGGAAGTGGCTGCGCTCAAGGCGCGCAGCGCCGACACCGCCGTCGTCAAGGCCGCTGCCCGCTGGCTGCACCGCGATGCCGACAAGGTTCCGGCTGCCGTCGCGCCCGAACTGGCTAAGGCCCGCGAAGCCTCCCCGGTGCTGGACAAGATGGTCACCATGCGCGAGGAACTGCGCCAGCTTTGGCTGAACACCTCGCTCTCGCGTGAGCAGTTGCTGGCCAACCTGCAGGCTTGGTGCAAGCGCGCCGAGGAAAGCGGCATTGCGTCGCTGCAGGAGTTCTCGATGAAGCTGCGGGCGGCACGGGCGTAAGCCTTCTTCCCTTCGCCGTGAAGAAGCCCGCTTTCGAGCGGGTTTTTTCTTTTTCTGCTTTTTCTTCTTTCGTGGCCTTGCCGGAATGTGCGCCCGGCGGCGCAGTAACTTTCTCTTGCGTCGCCAAAAGAAAGTCACTGCCCAGTCGGGGGCACATCCCGACAATGCCGCGCATGCAATAGCCTTGTCAAAGAAGAAAACGCCAGCGACCCGCCAGCAGGCAACCCGCTCCCCATCTCGGCGACAATCCCTCCTGTCCCCAACACGAAAGCACCCCGCACCATGGCCGTCCAATGGTTCCCAGGACATATGTTCCTGACCAAGAAGACCATCGAGGAGCGCATCAAGCACATTGATGTGGTCATCGAGATGGTGGACGCGCGCCTGCCTGGCTCCAGTGCCAATCCGCTGCTGGCCTCGCTGACCAGCAAGCGTCCCAGCCTAAAGGTGCTGAACAAGCAGGACCTGGCGGACCCGGCGCGCACCGCGCTCTGGCTGGCGCACTACAACACCCGTGAAGGCACGCGTGCCATCGCGCTCGACACCACGGACGGCAACGCGGCGCGGCGGCTCATCACGCCCTGTCATGAACTCGCGCCCACTCGCGGCAGCATGTCGCGCCCGCTGCGCGTCATGATCTGCGGCATCCCCAATGTGGGCAAGTCCACGCTCATCAACCGCCTTGTCGGCAAGAGCGCGGCCAAGGCCGCTGACGAAGCCGGCGTGACGCGCAACGAGCAGCGCATCGTGCTGGAAGACGGCTTCTACCTCTACGACACGCCGGGCATGCTGTGGCCGCGCATCATCGTGGCGCAAAGCGGCTACAACCTGGCGGCCAGCGGGGCGGTGGGGCGCAATGCCTTCGACGACCAGGAGGTGGCGTTGGAACTGCTCGACTACCTGAAGCCCGGTTATCCGGCCCTGCTGCAGGCACGTTATGGCCTGGACAAGCTCGTCGCTGACTGGCAGGCGCTGGAGAGCGAGGCCCTGCTCGAGGCCATCGGCCGCAGCCGCGGCGCCCTGATGGCCGGCAACAAGGTCAATATGCAGAAGGCGGCCGAGT
>DALYHW010000227.1:0-4687 GCA_031970695.1 Hylemonella sp. | reverse complement strand
CAGCGGTCAGCACATGGCGGCAGGCTCGGCTGCCGTGGACCGGTTGGGCAGCAGGCGCGCTGCATGGATGAACGCCGGGTGCCAACGCCTTTGAGCCAGCCGGCGGGCCACATGCTGGAGATAGGCGGCCGGCGTCAGTGGAACGGCCCGTTGGTGGCGACGTTCGTTGCAAAAGCGGCAGGCCGCCACGATGTTGTCGGCGCGATCAGCGCCACCGTCACAGCGTGCATGCAGATGCTCCGCCGTGCACTGGAGCAAGCGCGGCCTGCCCAACTGGGGCAATGGATCGCCGCCGCTCTCCCACATCTGCACGCCACAGTAGTGGCAACGGTGATGCTGGCGTTCAAAAGCGGCGCGACGAAGGGCTTTGAGGCTTCCCATGGGAACTCCCGGACTGAAGATTGGGTTCAGTGGAAAGTCCCCGTCTCGCCTTCGGGTCGAGTGTCGGGCGCAGGCGCGACGGCGTTCTGCGGTGGCCAGACTCGGTCTCGGCCGGAGCAAGCCTCCCGGCTTGCTGCGCGTTCATCCTATCAATCGCCCGGCCGCAGCGTCAACCCGGTGACCGCCGAGCCGAGCCATGCGCATGAATCGGCTGACCCGACAGCTCACTTGACCGGGATCGGCGTGCCCCGGTCCACCGGCACCGCCGTCACCGCGTTCTGCGGCGAGCCCTCGATCAGCCGATCCGAGTAGGTCAGGTAGACCAGCGCATTGCGGCTGGCGTCCACCATGCGCACGATGCGCAGGCGCTTGAACACCAGCGAGATCCGCTCGCTGAACACCTCTTCCTGCTCCGGCAGCGGCTTGGCAAAGCCGATCGGCCCCACCTGCCGGCAAGCGATCGACGCCTCCGACTTGTCCTCGGCCAGGCCCAGCGCCCCCTTGATGCCGCCGGTCTTGGCCCGCGACACATAGCAGGTCACCCCCTGCACCTTCGGGTCGTCATAGGCCTCGACCACGATCTTGTGGTCGGGGCCGATGAGCTTGAAGACGGTGTCCACCGCACCTATCTGCTCAGCCCGCACCGCCCCCGCAGCCAGCGCGGTGAGCAGGGCCAGACCCAGGGAGGAAACGAGGCGCATGGAGAGTCCTTTGGAGGGTGGGAGAGGGGGCAGCTTACTGCGTCCCGCCGCGCGCTGATTGGACACAGCCGCCAGGTACAGTCGATCACCATCAGGCAACAACATAGTGGCGCACCGACGCGGCAAGGGAGGCCCACGATGAACTGGAACCGCGCCCAGGTGCTGGCGGCGTTGCACCTTTACGTGCAGCTGCCGTTTGGGCAATTGCACCACCGCAACCCGCGCATTCAGCAACTGGCGCGTTGGTTGGGCCGCACCGATAGCGCTGTGGCCATGAAGCTCTGCAACCTGGCCAGCCTTGACCCGCAAATCGTGGCCTCTGGCCGCCGTGGTCTGGAAGGCGCGTCCAGACTAGACCAGCAGGTCTGGGCCGAGCTTCAGGCCAATTGGGACGCTGTGGCCACAGCGGCCGCAGCCGCGTACGAGGCGTTTGCCGCTCAAGCTGGGCTCACGCCCCTACAGGCCGACGGGCTTGATGAAGCTGACCTGCTGATGCCCGATAGTGAGCTGGCACCGGCACAGGGCAAAGAGCGGCTCGCAGTGGTTCAACAACGTCTCAACCAAGCCCGATTCCGCCGGGCGGTGCTGGCCAGCTATGGCGGGCGATGCTGCATCACCGGGCTGAGCGAACCGCGCCTGCTGGTTGCCAGCCACATCGTGCCGTGGGCGGTGGACACTGAGAACCGCCTCAACCCCCGCAATGGACTGAGCCTGTCAGCCCTGCACGACCGTGCGTTCGACCAGGGCCTGATCACGGTCACGCCTGGCGAGCACCGCATCAAGCTGCACCCTGACTTGCCAGAGCGGGCGGACGATCCCTACCTCAGAGATGCTTTGCTCGTTTGGGCCGGGCAGCCCTTGCGCGAGCCGGAGCGCTTTGCGCCACATGACGCGTTTCTGGACTGGCATGGGCGGCATTTCGGGGTTGCTTGAAAGCTGATCTGCCTTCAGGTCTTGACATCGACCTCAAGGACCCGCATGAGCGACCTTTCCAGGGCCTGACGAAAAGTCTCCAGGTGCGACGGGGTATCTCCGCCCTTCGTTGCAACTCCCGTGTTGATGTTGTCAGCCGCCTCGCGCAGCGCGGGGTTATTGCCTACCAGCATTTCTTTGGCCGCAACTTTATGCAGAAGTGTCTTGCAGAGAAAGCGACCTTGCTCGGTGAGGCCCCGAAAAATGACCACGCAGCTCTGGTTGGTCTCAAGGCGAAACATGCGAAGGTGGGCGTCGTAGCGATGAAATCTCGGATGAAAGATGTCGCCAAACGCCTGCGGCCCCGGGTACTTTCGGCGATCCCTCGCCACGCATCCCCAGACGTCCTTCTTCTTCAGGCTGTTGCACTCAACACATGCGACAGCCAGGTTCCAGTAGTCCAGCGAGAACTGCGGATACACGGACTTCGGGAGGATGTGATCAATGTGTCGCGCATAGGCCGTGCTGACCAGCCAGCGACCACAGTAGCAACACCGGTTGTTTTGTATCTTGAGCAGATGGGTGCGAAACGCCGCCTTGAATTCGCTACCAGAGAGTTCACCACCGTCGCCACCCTTTGCGATGGCGCCTAGCTGGTCCCAAACGTTCTGCGGCGGCTGGCCCTTGGTTTGCTGCCAAAGCTCTGCGAGCTTCTCTCTCCCCGGCTGCCGCAGTCGCACCGTTTTGTAGGGGCAGGCCCAGTACTCCCGACGCATGGCTCTGCGTTCCGTCAGACTCCATTCGCTCTGGCTCATTGAGGCTCTTGTTCCTGGTTGATGAGATCGCCTAGAACCTCTTCTAGCGCGCGTTCGGCACTGATGATCAGATTGAGATCCTCATCGTCGTGGGCCATCGGGACAACTTTGGATCCCTCCACCGTGCGACGCATGGTCTCCAGTTCACGGCGAAGCAGCCCCGGATCGGTCACCGGCAAATCGGCATCGGCAGTGGTGCCAGCGGCCAGCCGAATACCCTGAGAAACGATCGTCGCACAGCGTTCGGCAACCTGACGATTGTTTGGCGTATAGGTTTCGAACGCATCAAACAAAGCAGCCTCGACCGATCTGCGTTGCACTGGCAATATCTCGTACAAGATGCCGTTTCGCGCGGAAAAGCAAGCATCGTCGTCACTTGCACTGGCGATCAACAAGGGTGAATGCGTTGCCACGACGATGGAACACCCCAAACGAGTCGAGACGCGTTTCAGTAGGGTCGGGATCGCGCGCTGCCAGCGAACGTGCATGCTGATTTCTGGTTCATCCACAAGAACAAGGCTTCCAGGGCGGGCGTGGAAGATCAGCTTGGCCGCCATCACCAACAGATGCTGCTCACCCGAACTCAGCTCCGAGAACGCAACAATTTCGTCCCCGGCCCGCTTGGGATTGAGGCCCAAGGTGAATGCCTTGCTGTCGGCATCCGCGAGCAACTTGGCATTGGTCGCAGCTTCCGGGCCCAGTGGCTTGATGCGATCCAACTCCTGGGTGCTGGCAGAGCGAGCCGTCCACTTGGCGGGCATCAAGAAGAACTTGTTGCCGAAGTCAAGCAGCGACGCCACTTCCAGCAACAGGTTGAGCTTCGTCTGCTCCCTGTGGATGTCCGCCATCAGTTCAAACCATTGCGCCTGCGCTGTGGCGTTGGAGACCCCGGCCTGGCTGGTTCTGGCGCCGGCGTAGACGTAGGTGGCGCTATTGGCCACCTTGCTCGGCCGAACAAATCGGTCGGCTGACCCAAAGGAGATGCACACCACGTGGTCGCGCACGGCCTTTGAACGCGCCACACTGGCAAGCATCAGGCTCTTGCCCTGGCCGGTGTTCCCGATGACGTAGATCAACTGGGCAGCCGACCTCTCCAGTTTGGCCAGCAGCGGGGCCGCGTCCAGCAACTCCAAGGTCTCCCTGCCTGCGCCAGTGTCTGTTGCCTTGAGCAACGCGGTCGCGCTCAGAGGGCAGCCCAGGTGAAGCAGATAGCCTTGATCGACCCAGCCGAACAGCCCATTCATGCCCGCTATGTGTTGCCGCATCTGGTTCAGCAGCGACGGCGCCCACTCAGGGAGCTCGATGGAGGAATGGAAAGGCCCGTCCAGAAGATCACACAAGAAAACGCCGACCATCCTCATCGCCTGAGTCGGATCCAAACGAGGCTGTTCGCTCAGCAGACTCGCTGCGTCAAAAGCAAGGGTTGGTGCTGGCGAGCGTTCTTCCTTGATCCACCAGAGGCTCGCCCCGCCAAGTGGAGCTGTGCGAATCTTCGGAAGGTCTACCACGGCGCGTAAGCGGCCGGACTTCACCAATGCCGCTCTGACATCACGGGGCCACCCTCCGCCCGTCCTGCCGGCCCCAGGGACCACCACGGCGCCACTGAACGTGGTGCCTCTGTCCAGCAGACGCGCAAGTGCCTGGAGCGAGTTGACAGGCCGACCCTCCTGGTTTTGTCGCCCACTCGGGTGCCTTGGGCTGTCGATGAAAACAAATCTGCCGCTCAGATCCCCGATCGGCTGCGATAGATCGTCCTCAAGGCGCACGTATACCTGATACATGGCCAAGCGCATGGCCAACAGCCAAGACCATCCGCCGGCTGGATCAGGGCGCACAAGCGCGCTGCGCATTTGCGGGCCGCCCCTGGTCGCTTCTATG
>DALYHW010000226.1:0-4718 GCA_031970695.1 Hylemonella sp. | reverse complement strand
ACGGCGAGTTCTATTTCATCGAGATGAACACGCGCGTGCAGGTCGAGCATCCGGTGACCGAGATGATCACCGGCGTCGACATCGTCAGGACGCAAATCATGGTCGCGGCTGGCGAGAAGCTGCCTTTCACCCAGCGCGACATCCAGATCCGCGGGCATGCCATCGAGTGCCGCATCAACGCCGAGGATCCCTATAAATTCACGCCGTCGCCGGGTCGCATCACCATGTGGCACGCCCCGGGTGGTCCCGGTGTGCGCGTCGACTCGCATGTGTATACCAACTACTTCGTGCCGCCGAACTATGACTCCATGGTTGGCAAGGTCATCGTGCACGGCGACACGCGCGAACAGGCCATGGCCCGCATGAGCACGGCCCTGGCCGAGACGCTGGTTGAAGGCATCAGCACCAACATTCCGCTGCACCGCGAACTGATGGCCGATGCCAAATTCATGTCCGGCGGCACCAACATCCACTACCTCGAGGAGTGGATGCGGCACCACAAGCGATAACCCCCCCCGGAGGTGCTGACGCGCCTTCCCCCTGCAAGGGGCGCTCCCGGTGGCCCGGCAATGCCGGTTCCAAGGGAGCCCGTGAATTCAATCCCTGGGCACCTTATGTACGAACTTCGTTTGCTTTGTCCGCAGGATCGCGTCGAGGTGCTGGGCGAGGCGCTGGATGCGCTGGACGCGCTGAGCATCAGCGTCGAGGACGCCGACGCGCAGACTGATGCCGAGCAGGCCCTGTTCGGCGAGCCCGGCATGCCGCCGCCGGCCGAAGGCTGGCAGCGCTCGCGTGTCATTGCGCTCTTCGGCGAGCAGGTGGCTGCGCAGGAGGCTGCGACGCTGCTGCAGGCCCAGGATTTTTTCGAAGGAGGGCTGTCGGGTGCTCGGCGTGGCCGAGGTGCCCGAGCAGGACTGGGTTCGCCTGACCCAGTCGCAGTTTGCACCCGTCGACATCACGTCCGAATTCTGGATCGTTCCGACCTGGCACGAACCGCCGGCCCAGGCCAGGGTCATCATCCGCCTGGATCCGGGGCTGGCCTTTGGCACGGGGACCCATCCGACCACGCGCATGTGCCTGCGCTGGATTGCGAGCCAGGCCCGCGTGCGTGACTTTGGCCGTGTGCTCGACTATGGCTGTGGTTCCGGCATTCTGGCCATCGGGGCGGCCAAGTTCGGCGCGCAGGACATCGACGCCGTCGATATCGACGAGGCTGCCGTCAGCTCGACCCGGCTGAATGCCGAGGCCAATGGCGTGGTGCTGAATGCGGGGCTGCCCGAACTCGCGCAGGGCCAGTACCAGACCGTCCTGGCCAATATCCTGGCCACGCCGCTCAAGGTGCTCGCTCCGCTGCTGTGCTCGCGGGTGGCGCCGGGCGGGGCGCTCGTGCTGGCCGGTATCCTGGAGCGCCAGGTCGACGAACTCAAGCAGGCCTACGCTCCTTATTGCCAGCTCGCCGTGACGGACAGCGAAGACGGCTGGGTGCTGATGACCGCCGCCTTCTGACCTTCTGATTTAGGGGCGTGCCCCCTACAATCGAGGCTTCATGAGCCTCATCACTCGTTGCCCCGCCTGCCGGACGATGTTCAAGGTCGTCCCGGATCAGCTCCGGATTTCGGACGGCTGGGTGCGCTGTGGCAAGTGCGAGGAAATTTTCGATGCGTCGGCGCACCTCCAGGAGGCGGCGAGTTTCGAGCCCGCTGCGGCGGAGGTGCCTGGCGACACGGTGCCGTTTGACGACGCGGTTGTCGCGGCAGACGCCCAGGACGCGTTTGCTGTGGATTTCGAGCTGAAAGACGCGCATGGCGACGCCCCCGCGCTGATCGAGCCCATTCTGCCCAGCGCGCCTGCGCCACTTGCCGCCGAAGTCCCGGACGGCGGCGCGTGGGACCAGGCCGTCGCCCAGGGTGACGGTGCCAGCCGCGGTGCGGCGCCGCAGGGGGCCGACTCCGACGGTGCCAGCGCGCCGGCCAGGCATCTTTCATTCATGCGCCAGGCACGCAAGCCTTCCCGCTGGCACCGCCCTCTGGTCCGTGCCACGCTGGCCCTGCTCTGCCTGTTCCTGGTGCTGGGCCTGGCACTGCAGGTGGCGGTGCAGGAGCGCGACCGCATCGCTGCGCGGGAACCCGCCCTGAGGCCGCTCGTCGAGGAAGTCTGCCACTGGCTGGACTGCCAGGTGCGGCCCCTGCGCGAAATCGATGCGGTGGTGATCGACAGTTCCGCTTTTACCAAGGTCCGTGGCGACATGTACCGGCTCAGCCTGACCCTGAAGAACAGGGAGCCGGTCGAACTGGCCATGCCGTCGATCGAACTTGCGCTCACGGATGCGCTGGACGCCCCCCTTGCGCGCCGCGTGTTGCAGCCGGCCGAACTGGGTGTGTCGTCCGGCGTGATTCCGGCGTCATCCGAAACACAGTCGGCCCTTGTGCTGTCGGTCAAGCTCAATGGCAACGGCGAACGTGTGGCGGGTTATCGCCTGCTGGCTTTTTATCCCTGATTCATCTCCAACTTCATCCCATGGCAACTCTGATCTGCGGCTCGCTGGCCTTTGACACCATCATGAACTTCGAGGGCCGCTTTGCCGAGCAGATCCTGCCCGACCAGTTGCACATCCTCAACGTTTCTTTCCTGGTCCCCACGTTGCGGCGCGATTTTGGAGGTTGCGCGGGCAATATCGCCTACGCGCTCAAAGCATTGGGGGGGACACCCTTGCCCATGGCGACGCTCGGCAACGACGGTGCCGATTACCTGCAACGCATGCGCAACCTGGGCATCGCCACCAACTACGTGCGCGAGATCAGCGATACCTACACCGCCCAGGCGCTGATCATGACCGACCGGGACAACAACCAGATCACGGCTTTCCATCCCGGTGCCATGATGCAGGCGCATGTCACCCGCATCGAGCGCCACCCGGACATCAAGCTGGGCATCATCTCGCCCGACGGACGCGACGCCATGCTGCAGCACGCAGAGCAGTTCAGGTCGGCCGACATCCCCTTCGTTTTTGATCCGGGGCAGGGCCTGCCCATGTTTGATGGCAAGGACCTGGCGCACTTCATCGAGCTGTCCACCTGGGTGACCGTGAACGACTACGAAGGCAAGATGCTGTGCGAGCGCACCGGCTGGACGCCTGCGGAGATCTCCCGCAAGGTACGCGGGCTGGTCATCACCCTGGGCCATGAAGGCAGCGAAGTCTGGGTGGATGGCCGCAAGACCCTGGTTCCTCCCGTGCAGGCTGCCGCCGTGGTCGACCCCACGGGCTGTGGCGATGCCTACCGTGGTGGCCTGCTCTATGGCCTCGAACGGGGCTGGTCGCTGGAAAAAGCGGCCGAGCTGGGCAATCGCATGGGCTCGCACAAGATCGCGTACCGCGGCCCGCAGAACTACACGCTGGTACCTCGGGACTTCGGCGCCTGACCGGTCTCAGGCTGCGGGCTGCAGCCGGGGCCACGCGGCCTGCGCGACGTGGCGCGCATCCACCCGCAGCTGCTTGCGTCGGGCGGTGGTGCCCCGCACCAGTTCAACCGATGATTTGGGGATGCCAAGAGTTTCGGCCAGCCAGGCCTGTAGTGCCAGATTGGCCTTGCCGTCGACGGGCGGCGCGTGCAGGCGTACACGCAGGGCCCCATCGTGCAGTCCTTGGATCTGGGTCCGCGCTGCGTTCGGCATGACATGCACCTCGATCAGCACACCACCATCCTTCTGCAGTTGCAGGAAGGGCAGGTCAGGCAGGGGTGAGGATGACATCGATCAGCAGGACAATGAAAAAGCCCGCTGCCTTTGCAGGCAACGGGCTTGAGGCCTAGACCGTCTCAGGGACGGCTGGCGGTCGGGAAGGGCCAAGCGGCCTGCGGGTTCAGCGTGGTTTGCGCTTGAACGGCAGGGGCCGCAGGGGCAGCAGCAGGCTTCGCAGCCTTCTTTGCAGCCTTTTTGGCGGGCTTCTTCTTCGCAGCGGGCTTCTTCGCAGCCGGTTTCTTGGCAGCAGCCTTCTTCGCTACTTTCTTGGCAGCCTTCTTCGCAGCAGGCTTCTTCGCAGCGGCCTTCTTGGCGGCCGGCTTCTTCGCAGCAGCTTTCTTCGCTACCGGCTTCTTGGCGGCGGCCTTCTTGGCCGGAGCCTTCTTCGCAGCAGCCTTCTTGGCCGGAGCCTTCTTGGCGGCGGCCTTCTTCGCTGCCGGCTTCTTGGCCGGAGCCTTCTTCGCCGCTACTTTCTTCTTCGCGGGGGCCTTCTTAGCGGCCGCTTTCTTTGCAGTTGCCATTTGCTTTCTCCTTGATCAAGTTACAAAGAGCACTTCATGCGTTTGTTGGAGTGCATGAAGCGATTCATGAGGCTGGGGTAGGGCCCAACGCCATGAACGGGGGTGCACACGCTGGCGCCGCGCTCTGTGGCGTGGTCGGCAACGGATGCAATTCTGGAAGCCATAGATTGTTTTTTCAATCCCAGGAAAGGGCGCCGCCCGACTGGTACTCGATGACGCGGGTCTCGAAGAAGTTGCGCTCCTTCTTGAGGTCGATCATCTCGCTCATCCAAGGGAAGGGATTTTCTTCGTTGGGGAACAGCGGCTCCAGGCCGATCTGCGTGGCACGCCGGTTGGCGATGTAGCGCAGATAGCCCTTGAACATGGAAGCGTTGAGGCCCAGCACGCCGCGCGGCATGGTGTCCTCGGCGTAGCGGTACTCCAGCTCGACGGCCTTCTCGAACAGCGCCTTGATCTCGG
>DALYHW010000225.1:0-4723 GCA_031970695.1 Hylemonella sp. | reverse complement strand
CACTTCGGCGTCGTCGAGCAGTTCGATCAGCGGATGCACGTTGTAGCCGCCCACCATGGTGCCGAGCAACTCGGTGGCCTTGGCCTTGGAAACCAGGGCGGTCTTGACGTCGCCATGCGCCACCGCAGCCAGGAAGCTGGCCTTCACCTTGGCCGCATCGTCCACGCCCGGCGGGACGCGATGGGTCAGCAGGTCCAGCAGGAAGGCCTCTTCGCCCTTGGGCGGGTTCTTGATCAGCTCAATCAGTTCGGCCGTCTGTTTCGCGTCCAGCGGCAGCGGCGGAATGCCGAGCGCAGCGCGTTCGGCGACATGGGCGCGGTAGGCTTGCAACATGGTGACTCCTTCTAGGGCAAATTCAAATGGTGCGTGCCGGCTCAGGCCGGCGGTTTCTGTTCCAGCAACAGAAGCAAAGTAATGCTGCACCGGGGCCGGCAGTACGCGACCCGTCTGGTGCGCGCGCTCGAGCAGCTGCCAAAAATAGCGGTAGCTGGCGCGGTCATGCAGCTGTCCCTCGTGGCTGACGGGCGCCCACTGCGCCGCCTCGGCCGCAAGGATGATGGCGGCAGCGCGCTCGATGTCCGCCCCACTGGGTGCCAGCGCTTCCAGGATGGGGCGGATCTGGCTCGGGTGGATGCTCCACATGCGGGTGTAGCCAAACTCGCGTGCCGCCTTGCGGGCAGCGGCTTTCATGGCTTCGGTATCGCTGAATTCGGTGACCACGCAGTGCGACGGAACCTTGCCGTGGGCATGGCAGGCAGCCGCAATTTCGAGCTTGGCACGCAGCACCAGGGGATGCGTGAACTGCCCCGGTTCCCCGGTGATGCTGTCGGGCCGCGAGCTCATGGCACTGTCGGGAATGGCGCCGCCATGAGCCGACACAAAGTCCATGAGCCCGAAGCTGATCGACTGCACCCGCGGGTGCGACGCAATGTCAAACGCCCGGTGCACGGCAGCCGGCGACTCCAGCAGAACCTGCAATGGCAGCGGCTGGCTACGACCCGTGCCGCGTGTCGCCGTGTCCACGGCCGCAACGGCGCGCTCGACATCCGCCACGGTCTCGACCTTGGGGATCATCAGGTGGCATAGCGACGCGGCAGCACCACCCACCACCGTGGCCACATCCTGCTCGAAAGCCGCATGATCCACCGGATGGACCCGCACGGCCACACGCGGCGCCGCGGGCAGACCGGTCTTGCGTGCACTGGCCTGGGCCTCGTTGGCCAGCGCGACCACCATCTGGGCATGGTCGCGCTCGCCCCCCACGGGCGCACCGTCCTCGCAGTCGAGCGAGACGTCAAAGACGCAGGCCCCGAATTCCGCGGTCATCTCGGCCTGCAGCTGCAGGCTCTTGCGCATGCGCACCTCGACGCCGCTGTAATGGTCGCAGACCGGCAGGAAGCCGGCCACGGCCTGGGCGCCGAGGAGTATGTCGCGCGGGTGGGCCATGTCAGCGCCTTACAGGAGGTGCTTGACGCCGTCCTGCTCGCCTTGCAGCTCGGCCAGGGTCTTGTCGATGCACTTCTGGCTGAACTCGTCGATGGCCAGGCCCTCGACGATCTTGTATTTGCCACCTTCGGTCGTGACCGGGAAACCGAAGATCACGTCCTTGGGAATACCGTACTCGCCATTGGAGGGCACGCCCATGGTGACCCACTTGCCGTTGGAGCCCAGCGCCCAGTCGCGCATGTGGTCGATCGCGGCGTTGGCAGCCGAAGCGGCGGACGACAGGCCGCGCGCGTCGATGATGGCGGCGCCACGCTTGCCCACGGTCGGCAGGAACACGGTCTCGTTCCAGACCTGGTCGTTGATCAGGTCCTTGACGCTCTTGCCGCCGATGGTGGCAAAGCGATAGTCAGCGTACATGGTGGGCGAGTGGTTGCCCCAGACGGTGAGCTTCTCGATCTCGCCAACCTTGCCGCCGGTCCTGGCAGCGATCTGGCTGGCCGCGCGGTTGTGGTCCAGGCGCAGCATGGCGGTGAAGTTCTCGCGCGGCAGGCTGGGCGCACTCTTCATGGCGATGTAGGCGTTGGTGTTGGCAGGGTTACCGACCACCAGCACCTTGACGTTGCGGCTGGCCACTTGGTCCAGGGCCTTGCCCTGGGCGGTGAAGATCTGGGCGTTGGCGGCCAGCAGGTCGGCGCGCTCCATGCCGGGGCCGCGCGGACGGGCACCCACCAGCAGGGCGTAATCGGCGTCCTTGAAGGCCACCAGCGGGTCACCCGTGGGAATGACACCGGCCAGCAGCGGGAAGGCGCAGTCTTCCAGTTCCATGATCACGCCCTTGAGCGCCTTCTGGGCCTTCTCGTCGGGGATTTCCAGCAGTTGCAGGATGACGGGCTGGTCCTTGCCCAGCATTTCGCCCGAGGCGATGCGGAACAGCAGGGCGTAACCAATTTGACCGGCGGCGCCGGTGACGGCGACGCGGACAGGTTTCTTGCTCATGGTGGAACTCCAGATAGTGATGTAAAAAGTGGGTCCGGACAGCCGCCCGGCAGACAGGGCCGGTTTGGTACCTCGGATGTACCCGCGAGTGTAGCGCGAAAACCCCGTCCAATCAATTTGTCTTGTATCTTATATAAGATATGATTCAAGCCCTATGACCCTCGTTCCGATCCCTCGGCCGCACGCATGACCTCCAGCAGCTCCCCCCTGGCTGACAGCGCCCTGCCCGCCGATGGCGGCGGCCCCGGCACCCCTGCCTTCAGCCCACTTTACCAGCAGATCAAGGGCCTGATCCTGCAGAGCCTGCAGTCGGGCGAGTGGAAACCGGGCGAGGCCATCCCCAGCGAGATGGATCTGGCGGCACGCTACCGCGTAAGCCAGGGCACCGTCCGCAAGGCCATCGATGAACTGGCCGCGGAGAACCTGCTGGTGCGGCGCCAGGGCAAAGGCACCTTTGTCGCCACCCATGCCGAACAGCAGGTGCAGTACCGCTTCCTGCGCCTCATGCCCGACGCCGGCGACCGCCAGAGCGAAGGGCCCGCGGAGCGGGACATCATCGACTGCAAACGGCTGCGCGCCACTGCCGAAATCGCGCGCGCGCTGGCGCTGCGCACCGGCGACAGCGTGCTGCAGGTACGTCGGGTGCTGGCCTTCGCAGGACGCCCCACCATCCTTGAAGACCTCTGGTTGCCGGGCACTCCGTTCAAGGGCCTGACGGCAGAGCGCCTGAGCGACTACCATGGCCCCATGTACGCGCTGTTCGAGACGGAATTTGGTGTGCGCATGGTCCGCGCCGAGGAGAAGATCCGTGCCGTGGTCCCGGACGCCGCGCAGGCGGCGTTGCTCGAGGTCAGCCGCGGCACCCCGCTGCTCAGCGTGGAGCGCATTGCCTACACCTACAACGACGTGCCCATGGAACTGCGGCGCGGCCTGTACCTCACAGACACGCACCACTACCGCAATGTCCTCAGTTGAGAAACTTGGTTACACGCATAAGCCCGCAGAATGAATCCGATGAGACGAGCTTATGAATGCTGCATTGCAATAGAATTTCCCACTGTCCGAGCCCAAAAATTACATAGCGGTTACATCACGAGAAAGCCCAACCATGACTGAGCTTGCCACGCCCTCCCGGCCCAAACGGCCCGAGTTCCGCAACATCAACGCCTTCAAGGATCTGCCGAGCTACCGCTGGCCCATGGCCGCGATCGTCTCGGGCATGCACCGCGCCAGCGGTCTGATCATGTTCCTGCTGCTGCCGTTCATCATCTGGCTGTTCGACACCTCCCTGTCGTCCGAGTACTCCTACGCACGGTTCAGCGCCGCCTTCAGCACGGGCGTGGGTTTTGTGCCCGGCTGGTTCGTCAAGCTGGTGACGCTGGTCCTGGTCTGGGCCTACCTGCACCACATCATCGCTGGCGTGCGCCACCTGTGGATGGACGTCGCACATGCGGTGAGCAAGGAATTTGGCCGCAGCTCGGCCATCGTGACGCTGGTGCTCAGCCTGGGCCTGACGGTCGTGCTGGGTGCCAAGCTGTTCGGCCTGTACTAAACAAGAACAAGGAGCAACACATGTCCGTCAACTACGGCTCCAAGCGCCTGGTCGTGGGCGCGCACTACGGTCTGCGCGACTGGCTAGTGCAACGCGCCACCGGTGTCCTCATGGTCCTGTTCACCCTGGTGGTGCTGGTCAGGGTGCTGGCCACCCGCGGCCCGCTGGGCTACGAGGGCTGGGCCGGCATCTTCGCCCCGCAGTGGATGAAATTCCTGACTTTCGCGATCATCGTCGCACTGATCTGGCACGTCTGGGTCGGCATGCGCGAGATCTGGATGGATTACATCAAGCCTGTCTGGCTGCGCCTGTCCCTGCAGGTATTCACCATCGTCTGGCTGGTCGGCTGTGCCGGCTGGGCCATCCAAGTCCTGTGGAGACTCTGACCCATGTCCTATTCCGTATCCAAGCGCAAATTTGACGTCGTGATCGTCGGTGCCGGCGGTTCCGGCATGCGCGCCTCGCTGCAGCTGGCCCGCGCCGGCCTCAACGTGGCCGTGCTGTCCAAGGTGTTCCCGACGCGCTCGCACACGGTGGCCGCACAGGGCGGCATCGGCGCCTCGCTCGGCAACATGTCCGAGGACAACTGGCACTACCACTTCTACGACACCGTCAAGGGCTCCGACTGGCTCGGCGACCAGGATGCCATCGAGTTCATGTGCCGCGAAGCGCCGAAGGTCGTGTACGAGCTCGAGCACTTCGGCATGCCCTTCGACCGCAACCCGGACG
>DALYHW010000224.1:0-4740 GCA_031970695.1 Hylemonella sp. | reverse complement strand
CGCCGATCATGCCCTGCAGGCCCATGCGCTGGCCGTCCTCCGGGCTGTAGATGCGTGTCACGCCATAGGCCTGCAGCTCGCGGATCTCCGCCGGCACGATCACGCCGCCGCCGCCGCCGAAGACCTGGATATGCGCGCCGCCACGCGCCTTGAGCAGGTCGACCATGTACTTGAAGTACTCGACGTGCCCGCCCTGGTAGGAACTGACGGCAATCCCCTGCACATCCTCCTGAAGCGCCGCGGTGACGACCTCGTCCACGCTGCGGTTGTGTCCCAGGTGGATCACTTCGGCCCCCATGCCCTGCAGGATGCGGCGCATGATGTTGATGGCCGCGTCATGGCCGTCGAACAGACTGGCCGCGGTGACGAAGCGCACCTTGTGCTTCGGACGGTAGTTGGCCAGGGCCTGGTAGTCGGCAGAGAGCTGGGTCATGGGCGGGCTCGGTTGACGTTTACGTAAACGTCAATCTTACCGTTTTCCACCGTTTTGCCCAAGAAAAAAGGGGCGCTTGCGCGCCCCTTTCATGTGCTGGAATCGCAGCGGTCAACCGCCACCATACAGGTAGTTCGGCAGCCACAGGGTCAGTCCCGGCCAGATGTACATGAACACCATGCACAGGATCACGATCAGCATGTACGGCATCATGCCGGCGAAGATCTGGTTGATCGTCACGTGCGGCGGGCTGACGCCCTTCAGGTAGAAGGCCGACATGGCGACCGGGGGCGACAAGAACGCCGCCTGCAGGTTCACGAACACCAGCACACCCCACAGCATGGGATCGATCTGGAAGTGCTGCAGCAGGGGCAGGAAGATCGGCACGAAGATCACGATGATCTCGGTCCACTCCAGCGGCCAGCCCAGCACGAAGATGATCGCCTGCGACAGCAGCATGAACTGGATGGGCGTGAGGTTCATGCTCAGGACCCACTGCTCCACCAGGCTCTGGCCACCCAGAATGGCAAAAACGGCGGAGAACAGGGCGGAGCCCACGAACAGCCAGCAGACCATGGACGTGGTCTTCGCCGTCAGGAACACGGCTTCCTTGATGCGCTCGAACGTCAGTGTGCCTGCGCTCCAGGCCATGAGGAATGCACCCGCAGCACCAACGGCAGCCGACTCGGTTGCTGTCGTGATACCGAACAGGATCACACCCAGCACCACGAAGGTCAGGATGGCCAGCGGCATGACGGACGAGACCAGCATGTTCAGGATCTCGTACTGCTCGGCATCGAAGTTCCAGTAGTACCAGCCCAGCAGTGCGAGCGTGATCGCGCACGCGACCAGGAAGCCGGTGTAGAACGCCGGCGGTACCGGTTCGGTCTTGGGCACTTCAGTGGCTTCACCAGCGCTCATGTCCTGCAGCGGCTCATCGCCTTCTGCCTTGTCGGTGCCATCGGCGCCCGGCGGCAACTGGACGGCATTGCTGTCGCTCAGTTCCTCCAGCTTGCCTTCGGCACCGGGCGGCTCCTGAACGCCGCCAGCGGACGGCGGCTCCTGCACGGCGCCGTTCGTTGCCGCAGCTTTTTCAACCTGCGTCGCGGCCGGCGGTGCTGGCTCATTGCCTTGCTGCGAATAGATGGTGACGTACCACCACACGGCACCCAGGCTGACCACCGCGATGTAGACCGGCACCAGCGCACGGCCCAGGGCCAGCAGCAGCTTCAGCCAGCTGAGCTTGACGCCTTCGACCGAGGCATTCACCGCCTTGGCGGGAGCAGCCACGGCCATGGCCAGGGCAGGCAGCATGAAGCGGGAGTAGCTGGTCGACACATGGGCGACCCAGGGCGAGATCGGCGCACGCATCTTCTCCATGGGCAGCTTGGGCGCGACCTTGGGGTTCAGCAGCGCCCAGCCGATCACGTAGATCAGGTAGAGCAAGGCGAGGAAGAAGCCGGGGAACATTGCCGCGGCATACAGCTTCACGACCGACTGTCCGGCCACCGCGGCGTAGACGATGATCATCACGGAGGGCGGGATCAGAATGCCCAGCGTGCCCCCGGCAGTGATGACACCGGCAGCCAGGCGGGTGTCATAACCCGCATTCAGCATGGGGCGCATCGCGATGACGCCCATCAGCACGACCACGGCGCCCACGAGGCCGCTGGCAATGCCCCAGAAGGTGCAGATCACCAGGGTGGTGACAGCCAGCGAACCGGGCAGGCGGCGGAAAGCCAATTGCACGCTGTGGAACATCTTGTCCACCAGTGCGCCCCGTTCCATGATGTAGCCCATCAACACGAACAAGGGGATTGACAACAGCGTGTCGTTGTTCATCGCACCAAAGGCGCGCTGCACCATCAGGTCGAAGATCTTGTTGTCAAGCCACGGCTGGGAAGGATCGTAGAAGGCGACGAATCCGAACATCATCCCCAGGCCCATCAGCGTGAACGCTGTGGGAAAGCCCATCATGATCACGACCACGATGAGCACCAGCATGGTCAGACCAAGTGCTGCATTGCTCATTTTTTAACCTTTCAGACCCTTGGACTGCTCGATGGCCAGCTTCTTGGCCTCTTCGTCCACAAACTCGCTGCCGGCCAGCTGCTCGGCCACCACGTCAGACTCCTCCGCATCCTTGATGCGCGGGGTCCATTCGCCCGTCTTGATGCAGACCATGCAACGGATGATTTCCGAAATACCCTGCATCAGCACCAGCGCACCGGCCAGCGGAATGATGAACTTGAAGGGATAGACCGGCAGGGGATCCGCATTGAAGGTCTGCTCGCGAATCGCCAGCGAATCCTGGAAGTAGGTCCAGCCCGACCAGGTGAGCGCAGCGACGCCGGGAAGGAAGAACAGGATAAAGAGCACGAGGTCGATGGTGGCCTGCTTGCGCGGCTTCATGCTTCCGTAGAAGAAGTCACCGCGAACGTGGCCGTCGTGCGCAAGAGTGTAGGCGCCACCCATCATGAAGAGCGTGCCGTAGAGCATGTTGCTTGCGTCGAACACCCAAGCCGTGGGCGCGTTGAGCGCGTAGCGCTTGAACACTTCGGCGACAACCAGAAGCATCAGCGCCACGATGAGCCAGGCAAAGGCCTTGCCCACCCAGGTGCTGATCTGGTCGGCCGTGTGCAGCAATTTTTGAACTTGCATATTTCTATTGCCGATGGTGGAAAACAAAACAGCCACCTCGGTATCCGAGGTGGCTGGAGAGGTCAGGCAGTCAGGCGCCGGTCAGGCCTTCTTGCCGCCCTTGGCGAAGTAGTGATTGTAGGCCATCTTGAAATCGACCATGTAGTCGTTTTGCCAGTGGCAGGCACGCTCGGCGTAGGCGCGCTGGGACTCGATGATCTTCTTGAACATCGGGTTCTCGGCCGATTTTTTCTCGATGATCTTGTCCCAGGAAGCCAGCTGGGCCTTCAGGATGGAGTCGGGAGTCTTGTAGAACTTGATGCCCTGCTTCTTCAGCTCGATGTAGTCCTTCGAGTTGCGCTCGATGGCCTTCCAGCTCATGTCGGCGCTGGCGGCTTGCACGGCGTAGTCGATGATGGACTTCAGCTCGGCCGGCAGTGCGTTGATCTTGCCCTTATTGAACAGGATCTCGAACTGCTCGCCAGACTGGTGGAAGCTCTGCAGCATGCAGTTCTTCACGACGTCGGGGAAGCCGAGGATGCGGTCCGAGGTGGCGTTGTTGAATTCGGCGCCGTCGATCAGGCCACGATCCAGGGCCGGGACGATTTCGCCGCCGGGCAGCGGGTTCACCGCAGCGCCCATGTCGGTGTACATGTCAACGGCCAGGCCCACCGTACGGAACTTCACCCCCTTCATCTGCTCGACCTTGGAGACCGGCTTCTTGAACCAGCCGAAGGGCTGGGTGGGCATGGGGCCGTACAGATAGGACACCACGTCCATACCGAGCGACTTGTAGACTTCTTCCAGCAGGGCCTTGCCACCGCCGTAGTTGTGCCAGGCCAGGACCATGTTGGGGTCCATGCCGAAGGCCGGGCCGGAGCCCCACAGGGCCAGTGCGGAGTTCTTGCCGTAGTGGTAAGCCACCACGCCATGGCCGCCATCCAGCGTGCCCTTGTTCACGGCTTCCAGCAACTGGAAGGCCGGCACCACGGCGCCGGCGGGCAGCACTTCAATCTTGAGCTTGCCACCGGACATGTTGTTGACCTTGGCAGCGAAGTCGTTGGCGTATTCGTGGAAGATGTCTTTGGCAGGCCAGGTGCTCTGGAAACGCAGGCTCGTGGTGGTCTGGGCGGTGGCCAGCATCGGGGCGGACACGGCGCCAGCTGCGACGGCAACGCCCTTCAGCAGGCTACGACGATTGGGGGTTTTGTTATCGGTCACGGTGATCTCCATTGGTGGAAGGGAACGATGAGTTTACTTATCGCTCGGGCGGATTCTGCGCTCTTAGGGAGAGAAATCTGCCTAGGGGTTTTCACCAGTACGCTTACCCCTGACATGAAAGCAGTTTTAACTTTTCCTATCAATAATGAGCGACACCGAGCCGCCATGCTTCGGGGTCCGATTCAAGCCTGAGGAGACACAACATGGACAGAAGACACTTTTTCCAGAACACCGCACTGGTCACGACCGGCGCTCTCGCAGGATGCGCGTTGCCGGGCGTCGCCCAGAACAAGCCCAAGAGCCCCTTTGACGTGGCCGACAACTACATCCCCATCGTCGGCAGCGACGAGATGTTCCCTGTGCGACGCATCTACTGCATCGGCCGCAACTACCGGGCCCACGCGATCGAGATGGGCTCGAACCCGGACCGCGAACCGCCTTTCTTC
>DALYHW010000223.1:0-4744 GCA_031970695.1 Hylemonella sp. | reverse complement strand
GTGGGTGCCGACCTTCAGCGGCAGCGCCCACGGCGCCTTGCCGGCCAGCACGCGCTTGCGGTCCCAGGCCAGCACGCGTTGCGCCAGGCCTTGCGGCAGCAGCGCAGCGAATTCGGGTGCGCCAGGCTTGAAATGGTCGTAGACCTTGAGCAGGTCGGCGTCCTGCACCTTGACCTCGGCCTGCACCCGCTGCCAGCGGCTGGCGCGACTTTTGAGGTCGGCCACGCGGATGATGTCGTCAAAGGCCATCCACAGCGCGAGCCAGCGCGCCGTCTCGCGCGTCACCGCCCAGCCCCGCGTGCCCTGCGGGTCGCTGGCCTGTTCGGCGCGCAGCACCTGCTGCAGGCGATCGAGGTAGCGCTGCGCGTAGGCGGCGCCCTGGTATTCGACCAGGCGCGCATGACCAAGGGCGATCAGTTCGTGCAGCACGCCGGGGAAGGGCGAGGCGGCCGCAGCAGGCAGGGGCGGGACCTGGGCCGCAGGCGCCTGGGGAGCAGGCGCCGGCTGGAGCACCTGTTCGATGTACTGCGCCTGGGTGCGCTGGGTCTGCACGGCCTCGAAACCCAGCGCAAAGCCGCGCAGGCTGGTCTTAGCACTGCCGCCGCTGCCTTGCAGGACGTGTTCGTAATCCTCGCGGCGCATGGGCAGCAGGCCGCTGGCGGCAATACACCCCAGCATCACGGCGCTGACCACGGTGCCGGCCTGGCGCGTGAGCTCGGCCATGTCCACGATGTGGTGCGCCCGGCTGTGGGCGGCCACCAGCTGCATGAGCTGCTGCCCGTCGCGCCGGCCGTCACCCATCTGCATCTTTTCCATCGTGGTGAGCGCGCGCGCCGAGGAGCTGAGTACCAGCGTGCGTTCGCGGCTCGCGTGTCCCAGGCTGATCTGGCGCACGGTCTCCAGCAACTCGCTGGACACCAGCGCATCGAGCCGGCCCGGCACCGGGTACAGGCCCAGCACGGGGCGCTTGCCGCCGAGTTCGACCTGCAACACGGGGAAAACTTCGAGGTAGTAGGTGGTGGCGCCGGTGCGCTGTGCCACGCCCGGGATCGAGGTGGCCTGCACGGGGTAGCCGGCATGGCGCGCGGTCTCCACCAGCCATTCGGTGAGCACGCCGCCACCTTCGCCACCGAGGGCGCACAGCAGCAGGGAAATGGGTTGTTGCTGACTCATATTGCGTGAGGGATGTTTTGCCGCCGGGCCGCCCCAAGGCAAAACGCGGCCCCCTCGGGGGGCAGCGCAGCACACGGAGTGGCAAGCGTGGGGGCCATATTTATGCGGGTTGCAGCACGCGCACCACCGAGCGGCGCAGGCCGGCCAGCAGACGTTCATGCCACTTCGGGTTCTGCACCACTTCGGCGCGGTAGAAGGACGGGCACAGCGTGGCGGCGTGCGCGTTGGCGCCGCACAGGCCGCAGCCCACGCAGCCGTCGATCACCGTGGCCACGGGATCGACCTTGAGCGGGTCCGGGTTGTCCTTGAGGGTGAGCGTGGGGCAGCCGGAGAGGCGGATGCAGGCGTGGTCGCCGTTGCAGACGTCCTCATCCACGCCGTACTTCACGCGTTCGACGCGCTGGCCCTGCTTGAGCAGGCTGGCCAGCCAGGGCTTGATGCGGCGCTGGCGTTCCAGCTGGCATTCGCCTTCGGCGACGATGACCTTGAGGCCGTTGAAGTTTGAAGTGAAGGCGTCGACCAGGGTCTTGCGCACGTTCTCCACTTCGTAGGTGTGCACGGTGCGCAGCCACTGCACGCCCAGGCCCTTGAGCGTGCTCTCGATGGTCTGGTTGGTGTGAACGACGCTGTCGCGCTTGTCGGCGGCCCCGGCCTTGGCCTCGTCTGCGGGCGTGGAGATGATGTCCTGCGTGCCGGTGGCCGAGGTGTAGCCGTTCTTGAAGATCAGCAGCACGGCGTCGTCGCCGTTGAAGAGCGCACTCTGCACGCCGGTCAGCAGGCCGTTGTGCCAGAAGCCGCCGTCGCCCATGACCGAGAGCACGCGCCGGTTCATCACCGGCGACACGCCGGCGCGGCTGGCCAGCGACATGCCGTAGCCCAGGATGGAGTGGCCGAAGGAGAATGGCTCGAAGGTGGCCAGCGCATGGCAGCCGATGTCGGCCGCCACGTGCACCTGGCCGACCTGCTCCTGCGCCAGCTTGAGGGCAGAGAAGACGGGTCGCTCGGGACAGCCGATACACATGCCCGGCGGGCGCGCGGGCAGGGGCTGGCCCCCATCCTTCGTGATCTCCTGGGCGATGGCCGCGCGGCGCTCGCGGTTGCCGGCCAGCCAGTCAGGCACGCTGGAGGGCAGCAGCTCGTTGCGGTACTGGCGCAGGAACTTTTCCAGGCCGCCGGCCATCAGTTCGGCCGAGTATTCGCCGGCGAGGGCCAGCATGTCCTTGCCATGCAACGGGGTCTGGATGTCGGCACGGCGCAGCAGCGTGGCGAGTTCCTGCTCGATGTATTCGGGCTGGCCCTCTTCCATCATCAGCACGGCGCGCTTGCCCACGCAGAACTCGCTCAGTTCTTCGGGCACCAGCGGGTAGGTGACGTTCAGTACCAGCAGCGGGATGTCCGAGTTGCCAAAGGCGTCGGCCAGGCCGAACTGCTGCAGGGTGCGGATCAGGGTGTTGTACAGGCCGCCCTGCACGATGATGCCGAGGTCGCTGTGTTTGCCCGGGAACAGCTCGTTCAGCTTGTGCTCGCGGATGTAGGCGCGCGCGGCCGGGATGCGCTGCTCGCTCTTGAGCTTCTCGTGGCGGAAGGTCACGGGCGGGTGCGCCAGCCGGTCGTAGTCGAAGGCGGCCGGGTTCTCCATCAGGTGGCGGGTGGAGATGCGCGGCATCTGGTTGTCGCGCGCCGCGAAGCTGCCCCTTACGTGGCAGGCCCGGATGCGCAGTTCCAGGATGGCCGGCATATTGGACGCTTCGGACAGGGCGAAGCCGTGTTCCACGATGTCCACCATGCGTTGCAGGTCCGGCCGGGGGTCGAGCAGCACCATGCTGGACTTGAGCGCGTAGGCGTGGGTGCGCTCCTGGATCACGCTGGCCCCCTCGCCGTAGTCCTCGCCCACGACGATCAGCACGCCGCCCTTGACGCCCGGCGAGGCCAGGTTGGACAGCGCGTCGGCCGCCACATTGGTGCCGACGATGGACTTCCAGGTCACGGCGCCGCGCAGCGGGTAATGGATGGAGGCGCCCAGCATGGCGGCGGCCGAGGCTTCGTTGGAGCAGGCCTCGACGTGCACGCCGAGCTCGTCCATATAACCCTTGGCCTGCACCATCACGTCGAGCAGGTGCGAGACCGGCGCGCCCTGGTAGCCCCCGACGTAGGCCACGCCGGACTGCAGCAGCGCCTTGGTGATGGCCAGGATTCCTTCGCCATGGAAGGTCTGGCCCTGACCCAGGGCCAGCGACTTGATCTCTTCGCTGAATGAAACTTCCACGTGTCTTCCTCGTTATGCAGCGGTCAGCCGTCTAGTGTCCGGCCGAACAGTCCATCAATCAATAAAATACTGAGACTATCCGTTATAAGTTATATGCATACCAAGGATCTGGACCTCAACCTGCTGCGTGTCTTCGATGCGGTCTATCGCACGGGCAAGGTCAGCCGCGCAGCCGAGACGCTGGCGCTGACGCAGCCGGCGGTCAGCCAGGGCCTGACACGCCTGCGCCTGCTGCTGCGCGACCCGCTGTTCGTGCGGGCCAGCGGTGGTGTGCGTCCCACGCCCCGGGCCGAGCGGCTGGCGCCAGCGGTGCGCACGGCGCTGGTCACGCTGGAGCAGGCCCTCAGCGAGGCGGCGCAGTTCGATCCACTGGCTTCCCAGCGCACCTTCCGGATCCACATGAGCGACATCGGCGAGGGCCGGTTCCTGCCGGAACTGATGGTGGCCCTGCGTGAACGTGCGCCGGGCCTGCGTATCGAAACCCTGCCGCTGCCAGCGGGCGGGATCACCGCCGCGCTCGACAGCGGGCAGATCGACTTCGCCTTCGGCTTCCTGCCCACCGTGAAGGACACGCAGCGCGTGCAGCTGCTCAAGGACCGCTACATCGTGATGCTGCGCGAAGGCCACCCGTTCGCCGCGGCGGCGCGCCGGCGCAAGGGCCAGGCCCTGCTCGATGCCCTGCACCAGCTCGAGTTCGTGGCCGGGCGCACCCATTCGGACACGCTGCGCATCCTGCAGCTGCTCAAGCTTGAAGACCGGGTGCGGCTGACCGCCGAGCACTTCATGGTGCTACCGGGCATCGTGCGTGCCACCGACCTCGCCGTGGTGATGCCCCGCAACATCGCCGAGGGTTTTGCGGCCGAAGGGGGCTACACCCTGATCGAACCGCCGTTTCCCCTGCGCGACTTCACGGTAGCCCTGCACTGGAGCCACCGCTTCGAGAACGACCCGGCCAACCGCTGGCTGCGCGAGACGCTGATCAGCCTGTTTTCGCGCCCCTGAAGGGCGTGTTCCCGCCCTGCCTACAATCTGCCGATTCCCAGGAAAACACCACCATGAGCATCAAGAGCGACAAATGGATCCGCCGCATGGCCGAGCAGCACGGCATGATCGAGCCTTTCGAGCCGGGCCAGGTGCGGCACGCGCCCGATGGGCACAAGATCGTGAGCTACGGCACCAGCAGCTACGGCTACGACATCCGCTGCGCGCGCGAGTTCAAGGTGTTCACCAACATCCACAGCACCGTGGTCGACCCGAAGAACTTCGACGAGAAGAGCTTCGTCGACATCGAGAGCGACGTCTGCA
>DALYHW010000222.1:0-4761 GCA_031970695.1 Hylemonella sp. | reverse complement strand
GCATGCAGCAGCAGCCGCTCGCGATCAGCGCTGTGGGTCACTTCATCGCGCAGGACTCGCACCAACGCTCGGCGCTGGTGCTCGGTCATCCAAGCAAAGCCCAACGCCTCGCAGGCCTGCTGCTGGTGATCGAACAGGGTTCGGCCACGGGCGTACAGCGCACGCAGCGACGCCAGGTCGGGTGTGGTGATGCCCAGCATCTGGCCCAGGTGACGCAGCAACACGGGCGGGACCGCACGCACACTGTTCAACGGTCGGCCACTCATGCGCACGAAACCGATGTGCAGTGCCAGGCCCAGCTTGTGGTTGTCGCCTCGCCGGCGCGCGATCAGTTCGAACTCGGCATGACTGAAGCTGAAGAAGGCCTGCAATTCGAACTCAGTGAGTTCACGCGGCAGGTCGCGCAAGCCCAGGTACGGTGTCTGCCAGCCTTGCATCTCCGCCGCTCCTCGTCACTCGGAAAGCAGTCAAAGATACGCCGCGCCAGACCGAACAGCAATCCTCGCGAAATCAACAACTTACGCCGCGAGGTCCGCGCCGTTGCTGGCGATGCGAACCGTCACTTTTGACACTGAAATCAAATGGACCCCGTTAGCTGCCGTCAACTCGATACCCTCCTACCGCCGGCGCGATCCGGTAACCCCTGGTCCCAACCCGATCGTGTTCGCCAGTCGCTCAGCGAGTAAGGCTGAGGTTCGCTAGCTTGCTGCTCTCCAGTTCATTGCGTCGGCTACCCAGGGCCTTCCCCGCCCGAACCGTTGAACCGCACGCTCGTTACAGGCGTTGATGCCCCCAAGTACACGCTTCCACCTGAGGGCAGTTTTGGACGAGGTGCCCCTGAGTGTGCTTCCAGCGGTCGCTACCGAGCTCGAGGAAGACGACGGCGCCCGCGGCGAGGTAAGGGATGGCGTGAGCCGCGGGGACTTGCACACGTCGCCACGACGCTACCTCGCTTCAGGTGACCGTACCGGGCGCAACGCCCGACCACGCTGCTTGCAACAGTGCGAGGACTCCGTCGAAGCTCAGGGGCGCGGGGTTCGGGTAGGGGGCCGCGGTGATCTGCTGTGCCGCATGCAGGAGACCGCTCTCCGGCATGCCGAGGGATGCCAGCGAGCGTGGCAGCTGAAGGCGCTGCGCCAGTTCAAAAAGGCCAGCCGGCCCCTCGTCCGAGCCCAGCGCCCGTGCGACGCGATTCATCGCTCCGGGCGCCGCCTCGCGGTTGTAGTGCGCTGCGTGCGGCAACACGACCGAGTGCATCTCTGCATGGGGAAGATCGAAGCTTCCGCCCAGTACGTGGCACGCCTTGTGGTGCAAAGCCATGGTGGTCGACCCGAGCGAGGTTCCTGCAAGCCACGCGCCGTATAACGCGAGCGTACGAGCGTTCTCGTCATTGGGGCAGGCCACCAGCCCTGGCAAGGCCTGGGCCAGGGCCCTGATGCCTTCTTCGGCCATCAATGAAATGACGGGGTTGCCATCTTGCGCGTACAAGGCTTCAACGCAATGTGCGATCGCATTCATTCCACTGCTGGCCGACAGGTTCGAGGGCAGTGACATCGTTAACGTCGGATCGTAGAGAACCGTGCGTGGCAGCACTCGGGGATCACGACCGGTGCGCTTGACGCCCCCGTCCGTGATCCCATAGATGGAGGTCATCTCCGACCCGGCGTAGGTCGTCGGAACCACAATCAGCGGCAGCCCGGAGGTGAGCGCCACCGCCTTTCCGAGGCCAATGGCAGATCCGCCGCCGATCACCAGGCAGGCGTCGGCACCGAGTGCTTGCGCAGTTCGGCGCGCCTCCTCTGCGAGCCCGGCCGGGACGTGGGGCTCGGGCCGGTCGAAGATCCCGGCGACGCGGGCGCCGAGCTGGGCCAACACTGGACTCACCGGGCCCAACGCACTGGGCGTCCCGATCACGAACACGCGCTTGGCGGCGAGGCGGTCGATTTCGTCCGGAGCCCGCCCCACGGAGCCCGAGCCAAAGATGACGCGACTTGCCGAGGCGCAGTAGATGAACGGTTGCATCGGCTTCACTCCTTCTGCACACCAGCCTTGGCTGCAACGCCGCCCCAGAGCGCGACCTCTTTGCTCAGAAAAGTCTGAAACTCAGCAGGCGAGTTGCCGATCGGCGTGAACGCGAGCTCGGACATTCGCTTTTTCACGGCTTCGCTCTTGAGTGCCTTGGCGACGGCAGTATGAAGCTGATCCACGATCTGCGGCGGTGTGCGAGCCGGTGCCAGCAGGCCAATCCATCCGCTGGTGGCGAAGCCGGGGACGCCGGACTCCGCGACCGTCGGAACGTTCGGAAGCAACGGGTCGCGCTGCGCCGAGGCGACCGCGATCGCCCGCAATGAGCCCGACTTCACATTCGTCAGCACACCGGGTAACGAGTCAAACATCAAGGGCACCCGGCCCGCCATCACGTCGATCATGGACGTCGAGCTGCCCTTGTACGGCACGTGACTCAGCGAGATGCCGCTCATCTGCGTGAACAACTCCATCGTGAGATGGCTGGTCGTCCCACTGCCGGCCGATCCGAACGGAACCATCCCGGGTTGAGCGCGCGCACGCTCCACGACATCCTTGGCGGACGCCAGTTGCGAGGCTGGCGCCGTCACCAGCACCTGCGTGACCGAGGCGATATTGGAGATCGGGGCAAAGTCCTTGAGCGTGTCGAAGCCCACAGCCTTGTAGACATGAGGGCCGATGGCCAACGGGCCGCTCGATCCCATGTAGAGCGTGTATCCGTCCGGCGCGGCCTTGGCGGCGAAGGCGGTGCCGATGATGCCGCCGGCCCCAACCTTGTTCTCGACGACGATCGGTTGCCCGAGCGCTGCGGCCAGGTGCTGGCCGATCAGGCGCGCGAGGATGTCCGCACCCTGGCCTGGCGGGAATGGAACGACGAGCCGGATAGGCTTGTCGGGATAGGCGGCAGCCGAGACGGCGGGCAGTGCTGCGGTCAGCAGGCCCGCCGCCAGGCAGGTGAGGGTGGCGCGTCTGCGGGGGTGATTCATGTTGTCTCCTCGGATGGGATGTTGGTGGTGGGTGGTCAAGTTGCGCCAATCAGGCGCAGGGGGTTGTCGACGAGGATGCGATCACGCAGATCCGCCTGAGGAACGAAGGTGCACAGCGCATCCAGGAGGCCGCCGGCATGGGGCATTCGCTGCGGATCGAAGTAGCCGGTGTGGGGCCAATCACTGCCCCACAGAAGACGGTCCGCGGCCACCTCGACGAGGCGCTGTGCAATCGGCTGGACGTCCGCATACGGAGGCCCGAGCCGCGAGATGCGATCGGCACCAGTCAACTTGATCCATATATGCCGGTGAGCGGCCAGGTCCAGCAGCGCCCTGACGGGCGCCTGGTCCATCCCCAGGCCGGGGTCGATGCGGCCGAAGTGGTCAATCACCACCGGCGCTGGGATGTTGGCGATCCATGGCCGCAGGTGGGGCAGCGCCGAGCCAGCAAAGTGAAGTTCGACGAACCAGCCGAGGCCGTCGATGCACCGCATGACGTGATCGAAAACTTTCAGATCCAATTCGCCGCCATGCTGCGGATTGAATGCGAAGCGAACGCCACGCGCGCCCGCCTGATGCAATGCCTTGCAAGCTGCGGGGGTGGCGCTGGCATCGAGTCGCACCACGGCCAGGTAACGGCCTGCTGACTGGGCAACGGCGTCCAGGTCGACCGAATTGTCAAATCCGTGCGTGTTGGCATGCACGACGAAGCCCCGTTCGATGCCCAGCACGTCATGCATGCGCATGCATGCATCGAGTGGGGCATCCGGCGGCGTGTACTTGCGGTTCGGCGCATAGAGAAAACGCGACTGTGGCCCGAGCACGTGGAAGTGCGTGTCCCACGCGCCTTTGGGTAAGGTCCACGAAGGCGGGCGTGTCGAAGCTGGAGCTCCGAGGCAGTCTGGAATGGTCACAATTCTTGCTCGCCGCTAGCGGATATTGTTTGTAAGCCTACATACTAAATCTAATTATGGGATGATTGCAAGCTTGCATGGAAGCGCTATGGGCCATAGAACATTAGACGCGAACGCGTCGCGGGAACGAGCCTCCGCTGAACCGGACGCCTGGTCTTGACCCCATACCACGGACAGGTATTGGCTTGTTTCTCAAGCGTTCACAGGCGCAGGGTTATCCACGGCGGCGGTCGGCGCTTGCGACGAACCGACCGCCGCGGTGGGTAACCCGTGTTCGGTGGCGCGATCGTTGTTCGCGCCGTACTTCTCTTCGTATTTCATCGGTGAGCAGTACCCCAGCGAGGAGTGCAGCCGCCGCGGGTTGTACCAACCTTCGATCCACGTGAACAGCGCCGTTCTCGCCTCGGCTTTGGTCCTCCAGCTGCGCCGATCGAGCAGCTCGCACTCCAGCGTGGCGAAGAAGCTCTCGGCCATCGCGTTGTCGTAGGCGTCGCCCACGGTTCCCATGGAGGGCCGCACGCCCATCTCGCGACACCGTTGGCCGAACGCCAGGCTCGTGTACTGACTTCCCTGGTCCGAGTGGTGAATCACCGACTCGGGGTTTCTTGTGTGCAGCGCCATGTTCAGTGCTGCCAGCACCAGGTTGGCCGTCATCTCCTCGCCCATGGCCCATCCCACCACCTTGCGGCTGAAGGCATCCAGTACCACGGCCAGGTACAGGAAGCCGGCCCAGGTCGGGATGTAGGTCATGTCGGCGACCCACAGCTCATTGGGTGCTCTAGGGGGTCTCCTCGTTTTCAGTGCAATAAGTGACGGTACGCAAAGCTAGCACTGGC
>DALYHW010000221.1:0-4762 GCA_031970695.1 Hylemonella sp. | reverse complement strand
GAAGCGGCGCGGGGAATCAGAGTCGCCGACTTGGTGGGTCGCCGGCAGATCGCAGGTTGCGCGGCGTCCGTTCCGGAACAGATCGTAGCAACAGAATTGCTGCGGCAGCTTCCTCACCTGGATGTCGCCGGCCTTCCTCACCTCGCGCGCCTCGATCACCACGTCCGAGAGCGGCTTCGCCTGGCACAGCAGCGCATCGCGGCCAGCCGCATCAAGGGCTATCGCCATACCGAGCCCTCGCACGCTGCCGTAGCGCAGGCGATCGCGGCCAACCAGGCCGATGCAGGCCTGGGCATCGAGGCGGCGGCGCGTGCACGCGGCCTGGACTTCGTGCCCCTGATCGAGGAGGACTACCACCTGGTCTGCCTGAAATCGGCGCTGGACGAACCGGCCGTGCAGGCCCTTTGCGAGGTGCTGCGCAACACGGGCTGGCAGGAGCAGCTGGCGCAACTGGCCGGCTACCACCCTGCCGACAAGTCGGGGCAGGTACTGGCGATGAGCCGGCTGCTGCCGTGGTGGACCTACCGCTCGGAGAAGCCTGAGGCTCAGAGCGCGCAGGAGCGGAAGCCGCAGAAGATGTCGTCGCGCCCGGGCAGGAAGTAGTTGCGGTAGCGCGGCGACTTCAGGCGCGGGCGGGTCGCGATGGAAGCCCCGCGCAGGACCTTGTGAGTGCCGAACCAGGGTTCGGAATAGTCGCGATACGGGTCGGGCGTGAAACCCGGATAACCAAAGAAAGTGGTGCCGGTCCACTCCCAGACCTCACCCCAGCGGAAGCCGCGCGCAGCGGCCTGGTGGGCGGCCACCTCCCACTCCACCTCGCTGGGCAGGCGCCGCCCGGCCCAGCGGCACCAGGCGTCGGCTTCCCACCAGCTCAGATGCATCACGGGGGACCAGCCGGCCAGGCGCACCGATTGTCCGAACCAGCGCTGCAGCACACCACCCTGGCCGCCGTTGCGCGCCACGCCGATCTGCTCCACGTGGCGGGGCGCCCGCCGCCCTTCGCGCCGCACCTGGTCCTGCAACCACTCCCAGCCGGCCGGCAGCCAGAGCTCGGGACGGTCGTAGCCGCCGTCGGCGACGAACTCCGCGTACTGCGTCCAGCTCACGGGCTGCGCATCGATCTCGAATTCGGGCACGGCCACCTCGTGGGCCGGACGCTCGTTGTCAAAGGTGAAACCGCGGCCGGCGTCCAGCCCCAGCCGCCAGCGCGTGGCCGGCACCCACAGCGGCGGGCGCGACAGCGCGGGGGCCGGCAGCGCCAGCGGCAGGCGCAAGCCCAGGGTCTGCGCCATGTAGAGGAAAGCCTCGCCGTGCATGTCCTCGTGGAACAGCGCGAGGCGATAGAAGTAGAGCGCGTCGTCCTCGTCGGGTGTCTTGGCCAGCAGTTCCAGCGTGGACTCCAGCGTCGTCAGCAGGTAGGCCTTGATGTCGGCCAGCGCCGGCAGCTCGAGCGCCCAGCGGCGGTCGTGCGGCGTGCGGCTGGAGTCCCACCAGAAGTCGGCCTGCGGCAGGACCGATGCCAGGGGTGTGGCCTGCGGGTCGCAGCGCGGGCCCTGGTGGCGCTGCAGGTTGCGCCCGACCCAGCGCTCCTGGAACCAGCCAACGTGACCGAACTCCCACAAGGGCGGATTGAGCTCGGGCCACAACGGGACCTGCATGCCCTGCACGCGCAAGCCCTGCTCGTACTGGTCGATCAGGAACAGCGTGTGGTTGCGCGCGTCCATCAGCGCCAGCGACAGCATGTCGCGCCCGGCGGTGCGCAGGTCGGTGCTGTCAAGGCGGGAAAAGGCGGGCAGCGGCAGCTCGAAGGACATGGCCGCATTATTCACATGCCCGGCGGGTCTGTCGAATCCGTGATGCGGCTTGCCGCGCCGGTCCTGGATGACAATGGCGCCTGAGCGGAAATTTCCGGATGCGCGGGGAATCAGGATGAGTCTGAAAAATCTGGGGCGTTACGAATTGGTCCGGGTGCTGGGCAAGGGCGCGATGGGTGTGGTCTACGAGGCGCGGGACCCGAACCTCGAACGCCGCGTGGCGATCAAGACCATCTCGGTGGACGCCCTGGGTGAACGCGAGGCGCTCGAATACGAGGCGCGCTTTCGCACCGAGGCACGCTCGGCCGCCCGCCTGCAACACCCCCATATCGTCAGCGTCTACGACTCCGACCGCGACCTCGACGTGGCCTACCTCGTCATGGAGCTGGTTTCAGGCCGCGACCTCAAGGACCACCTCGACCATGGCGCGCGCTACACCCTGGAGCAGAGCGCCGCGCTGATCAACGACCTGCTGTCGGCGCTGGACTATGCGCACCGCCAGAACATCGTGCACCGTGACATCAAGCCGGCCAACCTGCTCATCGAGAGCAGCGGCCGGGTCAAGCTGACCGACTTCGGTGTGGCCCGCATCCAGGACAGCGCCGATGCCACGCGCACCCAGGGCACCCTCGTCGGGACACTCAAGTACATGTCGCCCGAACAGGTGCAGGGCCAGACGGTGGACAACCGTTCCGACCTGTTCTCGGCCGGGGTAGTGCTGTACCAGCTGCTGACGGGCACGCGGCCCTTTGATGGCGCCAACGATTTCGAGGTGATGCGCAACATCGCCACGCAGGATCACACGCCGCCCAGCCAGCACAATCCCAGCCTGCCCGCCGAAATCGACACCGTGGTGGCGCGCGCGCTGGCCAAGGCCCGCGAACAGCGCTACGCGACCGCTGCCGAGTTCAACGAGGCGCTGCAGGCGGCCGTGCGGTCTGCAGCGGACCCGACCGTGGTCGCCCCGCCGCGCAGTGCGAGCGCGTCCGGCGGCAGCCAGGGCGTGGCCTCGTCTGCGCCGTCGGCAACCTCGCCGGGCAGCCGGCCCAGTGTCCCGCCGTCCACCGTCACCCAGGAAATCGAGCTGGTGTACTGGAAGGAGATCAAGGACTCGACGGACCCACAGGACTTCGAGAGCTACCTGGCGCGCTTCCCGGATGGGATCTACGCCGATCTGGCGCGCCGGCGCCTCAAAGGGCCGTCGGCCGGCGGCAGCGCCGCCACGTCCCCCGGAAGCGCCGGCGCCACAGCAACAGCGGACCACGCACCCACACTGCCCCTGCGCGGCGATGCGCCCGCAGGCCCACCGGCAGCGGCCGCCACATCCACCGGGAGCACGACCGTGACGCCACGCCCCCCGGCTGCGGCCCCTAGTCGCCGCCCGCTGCTGCTGGGCCTGGCGGCGCTGGCCGGCATGGTCATCGCGCTGGGCATCTACTTCGGTCGCGGCACCGGCGATCCGGTTGCGAACGAGCCGGGCGCCGCGACGCCGACCATTGCCCCGGCCACGCCAGCCCCCGTGGCGCCGCCCGCGCCTGCGGCCAAGCCGGCAGCGGTCACAGCCCCGGCACCCGCGGCCAAGCCGACCCGCACGCCCGCCGATGCTGCGCTCACCCCAGCCCCCGCCGCACCCGCGGTAGCGGCCCCTGCGCCGTCGCCCGCGACAACGACACCACCGGACCCGCGACGCGAATGCGAGGGTCGCATCCTGCTGGGTTACGAGACCTGCATGAAAGACCAGTGCGATCAGGCGCGATTCGCAGAGCACCCGGTCTGCATCGAACGCCGCCGCATGGAAGAACGTAACCGGAGCAACGGGAGCTGAAAGGCCCCGCCCTCGGCACCGAACGGTGCTCCCCCAGCGCAACGCATCCAACTTCGGGGACAAGCGGACTGGCAGTCCTGTGCGGTCCTGTGTCCGCGTTCAATGGGCCTGCGTTGACCTGACCCGCAACTGACTCTTCGCGCACCGCTGTGGTGCGTCGCTACGTGTAAACACTTGCACGCCCGCAAGCGAAAGGTCCAGTAAAATTGTCAGCTTTGCCAGCCCGCGCCGCGGCCTGCGACACCCTGCAGGCATGACGGCCAGGCCCAACCCGGACCACCCCTTCTGGAGAAAGCATGACTGCGCTTCTGAAATTCACCGAACTGGTCGACTGGATCAGCGACAAGTTCGGAAAGTTTGCCGCCTTTGCGGTGCTGGCCGCCGCGCTGATTTCGGCCGGCAACGCCTTCGTACGATACGGCCTGGACATCAGCTCCAACGGCTGGCTCGAAATCCAGTGGTACCTCTTCGCGGCCACCGTGATGCTCGGTGCCCCGATCGTGCTCAAGCTCAACGAGCACGTGCGCGTCGACATCTTCTACGGCAAGCTCAAGGGCAAGGGACCGGTCCTGGTGGACCTGTTCGGCCTGATCGTCTTCCTGCTGCCGGTCATGGGCCTGCTGGCGTACCTGAGCTGGCCGCTGTTCGTGAAGATGTACCTCACGGGTGAAATGTCGCAGAACGCCGGCGGCCTGATCCGCTGGCCCGCGATGCTGCTGCTGCCGCTGGGCTTCGGCTGGATGTTCCTGCAGGGCATCAGCGAGATCGTCAAGCGCGTGGCCTACCTGATGGGCAAGATCGAGATGGACACCCACTACGAGAAGCCGGTGCAGTGAGCACCATCTGCCGCAACCCTTAACGAATTCAGGAACGACAAAATGCAGATGGAAAACTTCGCCCCGGTGATGTTCGCCGGGCTCGTGCTGGTGATGCTGATCGGCTTCCCGGTCGCCTTTTCGCTGGCGGCCCTGGGCCTGTTCAGCGGCTTCTTCGCCATTGAAATGGGCTGGTTCCCAGCCGAGTTCATGGCCAACCTGCCGATCAACATGTTCGGCATTCTCAGCAACGACCTGTTGCTGGCCATCCCCTTCTTCACCTTCATGGGCGCCATCCTCGAGAAGTG
>DALYHW010000220.1:0-4767 GCA_031970695.1 Hylemonella sp. | reverse complement strand
CCCGCGGCCCAGCGCTGGTGGCGCGCGAACACCACGTCCAGGCCCTGGCCCAGGATCATGTCGGCCGACTCGCTCAGGCCGTACATCAGGTTGGTGTTGGGCGTGTAGGGCCAGTAGCCCGTCTTGTTCATCTCGATGATCTCGTCCCAGGCCCAGAAGCTGCGCGGCAGCTTGGCGGACTTGCTGGCCTCGATGGCCTTGGGCGAAATCGCGTTGAAGCTCATGCCGGGCGGCAGCATCAGGCCCTTTTGCGAGCCGCTGATGGAGACGTCCACGCCCCATTCGTCGTGGCGGTAGTCCGCCGAGGCCAGGCCCGAGATGGTGTCCACCAGCAGCAGGGCGGGGTGCTTCGCGGCGTCGATGGCCTTGCGCACGGCGGCGATGTTGCTCGTCACGCCGGTCGATGTCTCGTTGTGCACCACACACACCGCCTTGATGCTGTGGCCGGTATCGGCCTTCAGGCGCTGTTCGATCAGGTCCGCCTGCACGCCGCGGCGCCAGCTGGCGGGCACGCCGTTGTCCGTGCCCGGCAGGGCCAGCACCTCGGCCTTCAGGCCCAGGCGCGTCGCAAGGCGGTTCCAGAGGAACGCAAAGTGCCCGGTTTCATACATCAGCACGTGGTCGCCGGGCGAGAGGGTGTTGGTCAGCGCGGCCTCCCAGGCGCCCGTGCCCGAAGCCGGGTAGATCATGACCGGGTGCCGCGTCTGGAAGATCTTCTGCATGTCGGCCAGGACTTTCAGTCCCAGGGCGCCGAACTCGGGGCCACGGTGGTCGATGGTGGGCAGGCTCATGGCGCGCAACACGCGCTCCGGCACGGGCGAGGGGCCCGGAATCTGCAGGAAATGGCGGCCGGTGGGGTGGAAATCGGTGGTCAGCATGTCGGGACTCAGGTTGAAAACGGCCTCATTTTTTGCATACAAAATTTGTTTGTCAAGCAGAATTCCCCTAAAATACCCTCAATTCGATCCGGATTTTGAATACAAACCATGGCTGACATCCTGCCCATGCCCGGCGCCGTGCTGCACGGCCAGGTGGCCCAGCGCCTGCGCCAGATGCTGGTGGAAGGGCAGATTGCCCCTGGCGCCAAGCTCAACGAGCGCGAACTGTGCGAGCAGCTCAAGATCTCCCGCACACCACTGCGCGAGGCCATCAAGACGCTCGCAGCTGAAGGTCTGGTGGACCTGCTGCCCAATCGCGGTGCCTTTGCCGTCGCGCTCAGCGAGGCCGACATCCTCAATACCTTCGAGGTCATGGCCGGGCTGGAAGGCCTGTCTGGCGAACTGGCCGCGCAGCGCATCACGCCCGGGGAACTGGCCGAAATCGAGGCCCTGCATTACGAGATGAAGGCCGCGTATACCCGGCGCGACCTGTCCAGCTACTACCGGCTCAACATGGCCATCCACGCCGCCGTCAACAACGCGGCGCGCAATCCCGTCCTGGTGGCCACCTACCATCAGGTCAATGCCCGCCTGCAGGCGCTGCGCTTCCGCTCCAACCTCGATGGCGAGAAATGGGCCCGGGCGCTGCAGGAGCACGACCGCATGATCACCGCGCTGCAGGAGCGCAACGGCGCCGCGCTGCGCGCCGAACTTGTAGCCCACCTGGGCCACAAGCGTGACGTGGTCGTGGAGCAGCTGCGCGCTGCCGAGGTCGCCAAGACCGAGGCACAGGCCTCGAAGTGAGATTGATATGAACGCCCCCCTGCCTTTGAACGCGGCTGCGCCCGCAGCCACCTACGAATCCGTTGCGAGGATCAGCAACGAAGTCGCCGCCCGCCTTGCGGCACGCCTGCGCGCCGAGACGCAGGGCGAGGTGCTGTTTGCTGCGGCCGACCGCGGCCGTTATTCGACGGACGCTTCCATCTACCAGGTCATGCCGGTCGGCGTGTTCCTGCCGCGCAGCGCAGCCGACGTGCGCCTGGCGCTGGACATCTGCCGTGACCTGAAGGTGCCCATCGTGCCGCGTGGCGGCGGTACCAGCCAGTGCGGCCAGACCGTCGGGGCGGGGCTGGTCATCGACCACAGCAAGTACATGCGCAACATCCTCGACGTCAACGTCGAGCAGCGCACCGCGCGCGTGGAACCCGGTCTGGTGCTGGACCACCTCAACGCGGCGCTCAAGAAACACAACCTCTGGTACCCGGTCGATGTATCCACCAGCGCGCAGGCCACGCTGGGTGGCATGGCCGGCAACAACTCCTGCGGCAGCCGCTCCATCGCCTACGGCAACATGGTGCACAACGTGCTCGGCGCCCAGGGCTGGCTGCCCGACGGTGAACTGCTGGACTTCGGCCGCTTCGACGCCGCCAGCGGCCGCGCCAAGCAGATCGGCGACTTCGTGCGTGGCCTGGCCGGCCTGCACCGCGACGAGATCGAGGCTCGTTGGCCCAAGGTGCTGCGCCGCGTGGCGGGCTACAACCTGGATATCTTCCACAACCAGAACGAAAAGCCGTACACGAGCGATGGCTCGGTCAACCTGGCACACCTGCTGATCGGCAGCGAAGGCACGCTCGCGCTGACCCGCTCGCTGTGCCTGCGCCTGAGTGAACTGCCGCGCGCCAAGGTGCTGGGGGTGGTGAACTTCCCCACCTTCTACCAGGCGATGGACAGCGCCCAGCACATCGTCAAGCTGGGCCACAACATGCAGGGCGGGGCGCTCACCGCGGTGGAGCTGGTCGACCGCACCATGATCGAGCTGTCGCTGCAGAACCCGGCCTTCGCGCCGACCATCCGCACCGCGCTGTCGCCGGCGATCAACCATGGCCAGCCCGAGGCCATCCTGCTGGTGGAGTTCTCCGGCGCCAGCAAGGCCGACATCGCGCCCAAGATCAAGGAACTGGTGGAGCTGATGGGCGAGCTGGGATTGCCCGGTAGCGTGGTGGAAATGATCGACGACGCGCCGCAGAAGAACCTGTGGGAAGTGCGCAAGGCCGGACTCAACATCATGATGAGCCTGCGCGGCGACGGCAAGCCCGTGAGCTTCATCGAAGACTGCGCCGTGCCCCTGCAGCACCTGGCCGAATACACCGACGCGCTGACCAACGTCTTCCGCAAGTACGGCAGCCGTGGCACCTGGTACGCCCACGCGTCCGTCGGCACGCTGCACGTGCGACCCATCCTCGACATGCGCCGCGATGGCGCGGCCAAGATGCGCGCCATTGCCGAAGAGGCCAGCGAGCTCGTGCGCAAGTACAAGGGTGCCTACAGTGGCGAGCACGGCGACGGCCTGTGTCGCGGCGAGTGGATCGAGTGGCAGTTCGGCCCTCGCCTGACGGAGGCCTTCAGCCAGATCAAGCAGCAGTTCGACCCGACCGGCCTGCTGAGTCCGCAGCGCATCATCCAGCCGCCCAGAATGGACGACACCACGCTCATGCGCTACCCGCCCGGGCACAAGCAGCGCGTGGTGCCCATCCAGCCCGTGCTGGACTGGAGCGCCTGGAATGTGCAGAACAACCCGGTCACCGAAGAAACCACGGCGCCGGGTACCGGCGGGGACCCGGCCCACGGCCTGGCCATGCACGTCGAGATGTGCAATAACAACGGTCATTGCCGCAAGTTCGACGCCGGCACCATGTGCCCGAGCTACCGCGTCACGCGCGACGAGCAGCACCTCACGCGTGGTCGCGCCAACACCCTGCGCCTGGCCCTGAGCGGCCAGCTCGAAGGCCTGAAAGGCGAAGACGCGCTGGCCAGCGAGGAAGTGCGCGAAGCGATGGATCTCTGCGTGAGCTGCAAGGGTTGCAAGCGCGATTGCCCCACCGGCGTCGACATGGCCAAGCTCAAGGTCGAGTTCCTGCAGCACTACAAGGCCAAACACGGCCACACGTTCAAGGACAAGCTGGTCGGCCAGCTGCCCGATTACGCGCGCCACGCGGCAAAGATTGCCCCCGTGCTCAACCTGCGCGACAAGGTGCCGCTCATGGCGCAGTTGAGCGAGAAGCTCTTCGGCTTCTCGGCCAAACGCAGCCTGCCGCAGTGGAAGAGCCGCCACTTTTTCAACACGCCGGTGCAAAGCGCGAGCCGTGCCGAGGTGCTGACCGCGGCCAAACCCGTGGTGCTCTTTGTCGACACCTTCAACGGCTACTTTGAATCGGAAAACGCTCACGCTGCGCTGCAGGTTCTGCAGGCTGCGGGCTACACCGTGCACGTGGCCAGCAAGGCGCAGCCGGATGGCAAGCATCTTTGCTGCGGCCGCACCTTCCTCTCGGCCGGCATGGTGGACCAGGCCAAGGTCAAGGCGCAGGAGGTAGTGGACAGCCTGCTGCCCTTCGCACAGAAAGGCATTGCCATCGTGGGCCTGGAGCCGAGTTGCCTCTTGACCCTGCGCGACGAGCATCTGGTCATGGGTCTGGGCGAGGGCGCGCAAGCCATCGCCAAGAGCGCCCTGCTGTTCGAGGAGTTCTTGGCCCGCGAAGCCAAGGCCGGCCAGCTGGAAGCCTTCAAGACCAAACTGAAACCGGTGAGCCAGCCCGTCCTGCTGCACGGTCACTGCCACCAGAAGGCCTTCGCCGCCGTCACGCCCGTGATGGAAGTGCTGTCACTGATCCCCGGCGCCAAACCCGAGCTTGTCGAAAGCAGCTGCTGCGGCATGGCCGGTAGTTTCGGCTACGAGGCCGAGCACTACGAGGTCTCCATGCAGATGGCCGAGGCTGCCTTGTTGCCAGCCGTGCGCGCGAAAGCGGACGCGATCGTGGTGGCTGACGGCACCAGCTGCCGGCATCAGATTGCCGACGGCGCGCAACGCGAGGCCGTGCACGGCATTGCCGTG
>DALYHW010000219.1:0-4769 GCA_031970695.1 Hylemonella sp. | reverse complement strand
TTCGCCTACCAGGTGAGCGGCGAGTACGCGATGATCAAGGCGGCGGCCCAGCGCGTGGGCTCCTACACCGGCCTGCAGCAGGAAATGGTCTTCGATGCCAACGGCGACACCGAGCGCAAGGTCTATTTCACCGAGATCCGCGGCGGCCGCTACGTGCAGCTGAAGTGAGGCGTGGCGGCGCGGCTCAGCCGCGTCGCGCCGACGAGACGACGATGCCGCTGACGATCAGCGCGAAGGCAACGCCGTGGTACAGCCGGGGCAGGTCGCCCAGCAGTGCCGAGGACATCAGCGCGGTGAGCAGCGGTGTCAGGTTGCCGAAGAAGCTGGCCACCGTCGGCCCGGCGCGCTGCACCCCGATGCCCCAGGCGCGGTAAGCCAGCACCGCAGGTCCCGCGGCGACAAACACCAGGGCCCCGATCAGGGGCCAGCCCCAGACGATGCGGGCGTCGGTCATGGCCCATTCGCCGCCGGCAAACAGGGCCGACCAGGCCAGCCCGAACACGACCTGCGCCAGCAGGAAGGCGGCCCAGTCGCTGCGGATCTGCTCCGGCTCGCCGCCCGGGCGCGCCAGCATCCAGCTGTAGAACGCCCAGCAGATCGCCGCGATCAGGATGTAGATGTCACCCGGCACGAGCTGCACCTGCAGCAGCGTCTCCAGATGGCCGCGGCTGAGCACCAGCAACACGCCACTGATCGACAGCGTTGCGCCCAGCAGCTGGCGCCGCGACACGGGTGCCGCAAAAAACACGCGCCCGATCAGCAGCATCCAGACCGGCATGCTCGCCGCCACCAGGGTGACATTGATCGGCGAGGACGTCTTGAGCGCCAGGTACTGCAGGGCGTTGTAGGCACCGACGCTCAGCAGCCCCAGCAGGGACAGCCGTTTCCAGTGCGGCCACAACCCGCTGCCGGGACGCAGCACCCAGCCCGCCAGCGGCAGCAGCAGCAGTCCGGCCAGTGCCCAGCGCAGCAGGTTGAGTGTCATGGGCGGTACCAGCGGGCCGACCATGCGGCCGACCACGGCGTTGCCGGCCCACATCAGGGGCGGGATGGTCAGCAGGAGGGCGGTGGCGGGGGTAAGACGGTGTTGCATGGGCTGCACTGTAGCAAGACAGTTTTGACCCTGCGTACACGGCCCGCCGCGCTTCATGGGATGATGCGCCGATAGAATTTTCACCAGTTCAATGCAGGAGACACATATGGCCACTACGACCTCGCGCGCCGTCCAGATCGACCAGAACGGCGGCCCCGAACAGCTCAAGATCGTTCAGGTGCACGTGGGTGAACCCGGCCCGGGCGAAATCCGTATCCGCCACAAGGCCGTGGGCCTGAACTTCATCGACGTCTACCAGCGCTCCGGCCTGTACTCCCTGCCGCTGCCGCTCAGGCTGGGCATGGAAGGCTCGGGCATCGTCGAGGCCGTGGGCGAGGGTGTCACGCACCTCAAGGTGGGCGACCGCCAGCCAGCCGCCGGGCAGCTACTGCGAGGTGCGGGTGATGCCGGCCAAGTGCGTGTGCAAGCTGCCGGACGATATTTCCTTCGAGACCGGCGCGGCCATGATGCTCAAGGGCCTGACCGTGCAGTACCTGCTGCGCCGTACCCAGCCCCAGGGTGGGCTGCAGGCCGGCGACTTCGTGCTGTTCCACGCCGCCGCAGGTGGTGTGGGCCTGATCGCCTGCCAGTGGGCGCGCGCCATGGGCCTGCAGCTCATCGGTACCGCGGGTTCCGACGCCAAGTGTGAACTGGCCAAGGCCAACGGTGCGGCCCACGCCATCAACTACGCGAAGGAAGACTTCGTGGCCCGCGTGAAGGAAATCACCGGCGGCAAGGGCGTCAAGGCCGTGTATGACTCGGTGGGCAAGGACACCTTCATGAAGTCGCTGGACTGCCTGCGCCCCTTCGGTCTGGCGGCCAACTTCGGCAATGCCTCGGGCAAGGTCGAGCCGCTGGACATCAACGTGCTCGCAGCCAAGGGTTCGCTCTACGTGTCGCGCCCGACGCTGTTCACCCACATCGCCACGCGCGAGACCACCCAGTCCATGGCCGACGACCTGTTCGCCATGGTCAGCAGTGGCAAGGTGAAGATCAACATCGACCAGAGCTACCCGCTGGAGCAGGTCCAGCAGGCGCACCGCGACCTGGAAGCCCGCAAGACCACGGGCTGCACCATCCTCACGCTCTGACGCCTGCCCTCCCCTGCTGTGCCTAGCGCAGCAGGGTGAGCACCATGCGCGGCATCTGGTTGGCCTGCGCCACCATGGCCGTGCCGGCGTTCTGCAGGATCTGGGAGCGCGACAACGCGGCGGTTTCCTGGGCAAAGTCGGCGTCGAGCACGCGCGAGCGGCTGGCGCTCATGTTCTCGCTGCTGACCTGCAGGTTGTCGATGGCCGTCTGGAAACGCGACATCTGGGCGCCCAGCTTCGCCCGGGTGCCGTTGACATACTCCAGCGCCTTGTCGATGTGCCGCATCGCCAGGTTGGCGTTGTCCACGCTGGTGACATCCACACCCATCAGGCCCAGCGCGCCGAGGTTCATGGCGCCAATCGCGGAATCGATCGTCTGCCCCGCATTCGCGCCGACCTGGAAGCTCTTGATGTTGCCGGTGCCACCGGCCTTGCTCACCTGTTCCCAGGTCTCCGTGAAACCGGAGAGGACGTCCTGGCCGCTGCGGTTGCCGAAATCGCCGACGACACTGGCCGCTGTCTTCAGGTCGCCGCCATCCACATCCAGCCCGCCGATTGCACCGGTGTCCGTGTTGCTGAAGTTGAAGGTCGCAATGAAAGCGGCCTTGTTCGCATTAAAGTCCGAGACGAACGCGGCCTGGCTGGCGTAGGCGCCACTGGTCGCGTTGGCGATCGCGTCGTTCAGGGTCTTGCCTGAATTGTTCTGGAGGTACTGCAGCACGTCCTGCACGCCCTTGCCGCCCGCCGCCTTGATCTTGCTGTGCAGGTAGCGCACGGCCAGGTAACCGGACGAGTAGTCCACGCTGCCGCCGCCCCAGGCCGTGATGTCGTCGGCAAGCGTGGCGGCCGTGGTGTCTGCCTGGATGCGTTCTTCCGCGCCGTGGATGAACTCGGCGGCCCCCTCGACAAACCACGTCGCCGAGCCATCCGAAGCAACTTCGCCCCAACTGGCTGCCGTGGCCATGACGGCATGGACCATTTCATGGAGGATGATCCGGTCGCTGTAAAACGGTGCCGTGCCACCGTTGGGCAGGTTCGGCGTGGAAAAATCCGCCAGGTCGACCTGCAACTTGATGTCCGTGCCCGGGCCACTGCCGCTGGTCGAGGACACCACCCGTGCCGCCGTACTGCCCGCACCGTCGGTGAAGGTCGAGAGCTCGATGTTGATCGCGTTGCCCTGGCCCTGGATGCCGTAATAGCGCCGGATGATCTCCTCGGAGTTTTCCAGCCAGCCGCCTTCCAGGCCTTCGAGGATGGCGTCCTTGGTGGCGTCGGCATAACCGGTCTGCTTGCTGCGGGCCTGGTCGAAGATCTTCTGCCCATTGAACTCGCTGGCGGCGCTGATGCGGTCGATTTCCGTGGCCAGCTGGTTCACCTCCTGTTGCAGGGCCTGCCGGTCCGACGCCGAGTTGGTGGCGTTGGCCGATTGCACCGCCAGTTCGCGGATCCGTTGCAGGTTGGCCGCGATCGTCGAGGTGGCGCCTTCGGCCGTCTGCAGCATGGAGATGCCGTCGTTGGCGTTGCGGATGGCCTGGTTCTGGCCGCGGATCTGACTCGTGAAGCGCTCGGAAATGGCCAGGCCCGCCGCGTCGTCGCGGGCGCTGTTGACGCGCAGGCCGCTGGACAGGCGCTGGATGGAGACGGCAAAGGCCGACTGATTGGTCGACAGATTTCTCTGTGCCATCAGCGACAGGATGCCGGTGTTGATCCCCATTCCCATGACAGTTCCCGTGGTGCCTCGTGGTTTCCGGTTCGGCGGGCATGGCCCGATCGCGGCCCACCCGCAGGAAGAGCCGCCCCTGCACTGTTTTCGGCAGGCGCTCCGGGAACTGTGGGGTTTTACGGCGCTTATTTTTGGATTGGGGAAAGCACCGGGTCCAAAGACCTAAAGTTCGTCGTCCTTGTGCCGATTGCTGCGCCAGATCGCGCGGCCCAGCCAGAGCGCGCCCACGAGCGCGCCCACGAAGCCCAGCAGCCCGAAGGCCGGCAGGCCCAGCAGGGTCGGGCCGCCGCCCACGGTCATGACGATGGACGAGCCGATGATGAGCGCGGCGATGATCAGCGCCAGCGACAGCCGGTTGGCCGCGCGGTCCATCTGGTTGCCCACGCGCTTGAGCGACTGGATCTCCAGGCCGATGTTCATGCGCCCCATGCGCGCATTGCGCAGCAGGCGCGAGAGATCCTGCGGCAGCTGTTCGGTGAGCTCCAGCATGCGTACCCAGGAACCCCAGGCACGCTTGGCCATGGTCCTGGGGTGATAACGCGCCCGTACGACCTGGCGCAGCAGGGGCAGGGCCTCGCCCGCCATGTTGAAGTCCGGATCCAGTCCGCGGCCCAGGCCTTCGAGGGTGATGAAGGTCTTGATCAGCAGGGCCAGGTCCGGCGGCAGGGCCAGCCGGTTCTCGCGCAGGATGGCGCTCACGTCCACCAGCATCCGGCCCAGGCTGAGCTCGGCCAGCGGGGTGCCATGGTACTGGTCGATGAAGGCCTCGACCTCGGCTTCGAGCCGCTCCTGTGCCACCTCCTGACCGTTGCGCGTCCACTCCAGCAGCACATCCACCACCCCTTCCGGCTCGCGCTGCACC
>DALYHW010000218.1:0-4790 GCA_031970695.1 Hylemonella sp. | reverse complement strand
CGGAGCCATATGCCAGAGACCGCGAAATGGGTCGATCGCAAGCGCTCCGAATACGGTGCTGAGCACGTCAACTCGTGCATCAGGCGGGCGATGAAGGGGGAGCCAGGCCTGTTCTACGCCTTTGAGCGCGGGCACGTGCTGGGCACGCCATTCCCGGCCACGCACCCGATCGCGGAGCACCAGGCGATGGCCGTCCAGTTGGGCTGCACTTTCGCTGGCTTCATTGCTGAGCCGCCAGCAGCCGGAGGTGCGAATGGCCCGAATTGACTGGATCAAGTACCGGCTGGAGAACTGGGCTCTGTGGAAGGTGCGCGGCATGAGCGGCGGCCTGGGGTTTGCGACGCAGTCCGTGCTCCTGGCGAGCATGGTGGACTGCGATCGTGAGATCCCGCTGCCCGTTGATGAGATCGACGCGGAGAAGATGGACCGCGCAGTGGAGTCCTTGCGCAACGGCAAGGGCCATCTGCACATGACGCTGCAGCTGCACTACATCAAGGGCCTCGGCATCCGGGATGTTGCCCGGCAGATGGCGCGTGCCGAGTCGACGATCAAGGCCAACCTGGAGCAGGCTGACCACGCGCTGTCGGCATGGTTCGGCGCCCAGGCGGACGTGGCGGCAAGGCAACGCGCGGAGCTGGCCGCAAAAGGTAGTTTGTCCACATAGACCTTTTAGGTACATTTCAGGCAAGCTGTGGAGTCGGTGTCACCACCCACCAATTCACACGCCCAAGCCCCTGACGGCCGCTACCGTTCAGGGGCTTTTCTTTGCGGTGCTGGGCAGTTGGAGCCCGGCTGGCTCATGCAGCCAGCCCTCGCGGGTTCGATTCCCGCCGCTGCAGCCGGATACAACCCAGCCCGAGTGGCACTCATGGGTTGTGTGGCTACCCGCCCGAGGCCTTGGTCTCGGGCGGCATGCCATCACAGCCAGCAAGTGCCGATGTTCTGCAGCGAGAAGCACAGACCATCCCCTCGACGGGGAAGTGATCAACCGAGGCGAGATTGAAGAGGCCGCGCGATCCTCGGTCGGTGCGCGGCGTGGCGGTCCATGGGGCTCTCGTCACAACCCAACACCATGCCATCCGCCGCTCCACGTCCCTGCTCTGCGCCGGGCTGCCGTTCGCTATCGCATGACGGCACGGGCCGGTGCGCTGAGCACCCGCGGCCAGTGTGGACCAAGTATGCGTCCAGCTCGAAGCGTGTCACGGGGCGAAAGCTGCAGCAGAGGCGCGAAGCCTTGTTCAGACGCGATCCGCTTTGCGCCGAATGCAAGCGCAAGGGCTGCGTCGAGCTGGCGACACAGCGCGATCACATCATCCCGCTCGCGGAAGGTGGCAGGGATGACGAGACCAACGAGCAGGGCCTGTGTGACGACTGTCACCGCGAAAAGAGTCTCGCTGAGGCCTTGCGAGGCCGGATGAAGGCCAGGGGGTAGGGGGCATCAAATCCCTGGGCCGCCTTGCCCGGAAACCGGCCGCTTAGTCAAATTTTTTTATGCGGGAGTTTCGGGGAGGGGGGGTACCCCCTCGTGCCTGGCTGCCGGTCTGTGCACACGTTTGCACGCCTGATTGGAGTTCGCAATGAGCGGTTCACGTGGTCCCCGGTCGCTGCCGGCGAACGTGCATATGCTGCGCGGCAACCCCAGCAAGAAGCCGATAGCGCAGCTGCTCGATGAGCTGAAGCCGGAGGTCGAGCTGCCTGGTGCCCCTTCCTGGATCTGGCCCGAGGCCAAGAAGGAATGGAAGCGCATCGGTGCGGAGCTGGTCCGCTATGGCCTGGTGTCGAAGCTGGACCGAGCCGCTCTCGTGCTGTATTGCCAGGCATGGGCTCGCATGGTCTGGGCCGAGCAGATGCTGTCGCGGGCAATGGCCGACGCTGACGCTGCACGCAAGAAGGCGGAGGAAGAGGGCCGCGACTACACGGGCGGCGACGGTCTGATGGTCAAGACCGCCAACGGTAATTTCACCTATTCGCACCACTGGGTGGTCGGCAAGCAGGCGGCCGACCAGGTGAAGCGCTACCTTGACCTGTTTGGTCTGTCGCCTTCAGCGCGGACCCGCGTGACCACGAGCGACAACCGGCAAGGGACGCTGTTCGAGGAAGGCACGCAGGACCAATGGAGCAGCCTCTAGACACGAACTTCGGCGACGTTGCCACGGCCTATGCAGAAGACGTCGTCGCCGGCAAGATCGTCGCGTGCAAGTGGCACCGCCTGGCCTGCCAGCGGCACCTGAAGGATCTGGAGCGCTCGCGCAATGGCGCGATGCCGTATGCCTGGAATCCCCAGCTCGTCGACGTCAAAGGCAAGCCCTACCGGCCGGCCGAGCGCGTCTGTAAGTTCGCGGAGCTGATGCCGCACATCAAGGGCGACTGGGCGGGGCGTGGCCAGCTGATCAAGCTGGAGCGGTGGCAGGTCTTCATCCTGGCCAGCATCTTCGGCTGGGTGCATGTCGAAACGAACAAGCGGCGCTTCCGCGTGGCCGATGTCATCGTGCCGCGCAAGAACGCGAAGTCGACGATCGCGGCGGTCATCGGCAACTACATGCTTGCCGTCGACGGCGAGTTTGGCGCCGAGGTGTATTCCGGCGCCACATCGCAAGACCAGGCGATGGAGGTGTTTCGTCCGGCCCTGCTGATGGCTCGCGCAACGCCGCGTTTCTGCCAGCAGTATGGCGTCGCGGCCAACGCCTCCAACCTGTCGGTATCGGAGACGAACTCGAAGTTCGAGCCGGTGATCGGCAAGCCGGGCGACGGTGCGTCGCCCAGCTGCGCGATCGTGGACGAGTACCACGAGCACAAGACGCCCGAGCTGTACGACACCATGCAGACGGGCATGGGCGCCCGGTCGCAACCTCTGCTGCTGGTCATTACCACGGCTGGCGCTGACATCTCGGGGCCGTGCTACCTGCACCAGGTCGAGCTGCAGAAGATCCTGGAGGGCGTGATCGATAACGATCAGCGTTTCGGCATCATCTTCACGGTCGACGAGGATGACGACTGGACGTCAGAGATCGCGCTGCGCAAGGCGAATCCGAACTTCGGCATCTCGGTCGACGCGGAATACCTGCAGCTGCAGCAGCGGGATGCCCAGGCCGATCCGCGCAAGCAGAACGTTTTCAAGACCAAGCACCTGAACATCTGGGTGGCCGCCGCGTCGCCCTGGCTGAACCTGTTCAACCTGCAGCGTGCGGGCGACACCTCAATGACGCCCGATGCCCGAGCCTGGGATGGCGCGGTCATCGGGCTCGACCTGGCCAGCAAGCAGGACATTGCCAGCGCCGTTGTCCTGTGCTGGCATGTGGAGGGCGAGGAGCGTCACTACTGGGCGTTCTCGCGCAACTACGTGCCCGAGGCAGCCCTGGAGAAGCCGGAGAACGCGCATTACCAGGGCTGGGTGAATTCGGGCCACCTGATCGCAACGCCGGGCAACATGATCGCCCTGCAGCAGATCCAGGAGGATGCGCTGGAGCTGGCCAAGCAGGTCGGCGCCATAGAGGTGGCCAAGGACCCCTGGGGCGGCCACCAGTTGGGCGCCAACCTGGAAGAAGAGGGCCTGACGGTCGTCGACATCCCGCAGCAGGTCCGCTACCTTAGCGACCCGATGAAGGAGGTTGCCGCCCTCGTTGATGCGGGCCGCTTCCACCACGACGGCAACCCCTGCTATGTCTGGCAGATGAGCAATGTCGAGGTCAAGGAAGACCGCAACGAGAACATTTTCCCGCGCAAGGCGCGTGCCACAAACAAGATCGACGCCGCGGTGGCAACGATCGTCGCCATGAATCGTGCGCTGGCAGCAGATCCTGACGCCGGCCCGAGCGTGTACGAAAAACGAGAGTTGATGATCCTATGAACCTACCAACTGCAACGGCTCAGAGCATTGATGCGCAGCCAGGGTCCAGGATACTCAACGCCTGGCTGGCAGGGCGCCGATCGATGGCGCCCGGTGTCGAAGAGCGCATGAGCCCGGAAAACCCGCGCTATTCGCTGGACGACCCGGCGATCATGGACGCGCTGTGGATGGACGCGGGCAGCATGCCGCCGGTGCGTCCCCAGCGTGCGGTCCAGACCAGCGCCGTGTATGCGTGCGTGCGCATCCTGGCGGAAACGCTTGCCAGCCTGCCGCTGCACGTCTACAAGTCCGGCGCCGACGGCGAGGTAATCAAGGCCGACAACCTGCCCGAGTACTCGCTGCTGCACGACGAGCCCAACTCGTACCAGACCAGCTATGTGTGGCGCGAGCAGGAGATGTTCCAGGCCGCGCTGTGGGGCAAAGGTATCTGCGAGATCCAGCGCGATCAGCAGACCGGGCGCGTCATTGGCTTCTACCCCATTCCCGCCTGGGAGGCCCAGGCAGAGCTGATCCGGGATGGCGCCGTCCTGCGCAAGGTATGGCACGTCGGCGGCGAGACTCTCGACGACAAGGACGTGCTGCACATCCCCGCGCCCGGCTGGAACGGGATCGACGGTGTATCGCCGATCGCTCTGCACCGCGCGACGCTGACCATGACGCTGAACGCGGAGGAGTTCGGCGCGAATTTTTTCAAGAACGGAACCCGTCTGTCAGGTGTGCTGGAGCACCCGGGCAAGGTCAGCTCCGAGGCTGCAGCTCGTCTGCGTGAATCCTGGCAGCAGGTCTACGCCGGCAAAGCCAATGCAGGCAAGGTGGCCGTGCTGGAAGAGGGGATGAAGTTCAACCCCTTGAGCATGCCGCTGGCTGACGCCCAGTACCTGGAGACCCGCAAGTTCCAGATCATCTCCAACCTGGCCCATGACGCCGCCAACAACTGGGGCGA
>DALYHW010000217.1:0-4809 GCA_031970695.1 Hylemonella sp. | reverse complement strand
CCAGGCCTGCCTCGCCAGCCTCGACGAGCTCATGCCGCCCGGCGTGCGCTGGACACCCTGCGCCAGTGGCTGACGCCCGTGCGCGGAGGCCGCGCATGACCCGCCTCCTGCGCGGCACCTACATCGTATGGATCGTGCTGCGCTACGGTCTGGACGAACTCGTGCTCCAGAGTTTCCAGAAGCCCTGGCTGCGCGTGATCGCCCGCATCGTCTCGATTGGCCGCAACCTCAATGCCCCGCGTGGCCAGCGCCTGCGTGAGGCGCTGGAGCGTCTGGGCCCGATCTTCGTCAAGTTCGGGCAGGTGCTGTCGACCCGGCGTGACCTGTTGCCGCCCGATGTCGCGGAGGAACTGGCGAAGTTGCAGGACCGGGTGCCGCCCTTCAGTCCGGACATTGCCGTCGCCACCATTGAGCGGGCTTTCCGCAAGCCTGTCGGGGAGATCTTCAGCGAGTTCCAGCGCGAGCCCGTGGCCAGTGCGTCGATCGCGCAGGTGCATTTCGCCCGGCTGATCGATCGCAATGGGCACGAACGGGAGGTCGCGGTCAAGGTGCTGCGCCCTGGCATGCTGCCAGTGATCGAGAAGGACCTGAGCCTGATGCGCATGATGGCCGGCTGGGTGGAGAGCCTGTCGGCCGACGGCAAGCGCCTCAAGCCGCGCGAGGTCGTCGCCGAATTCGACAAATACCTGCACGACGAACTCGACCTGATGCGCGAGGCGGCCAGCGCGGCCCAGCTGCGACGCAACATGGAAGGGCTGGATCTGGTGCTGATACCGGAGATGTTCTGGGATTACTGTCGCGACGATGTGCTCGTCATGGAACGCATGAAGGGTATTCCGATCAGCCAGACCGCGCGCCTGCGCGAGGCCGGCGTGGACCTCAAGAAGCTGGCGCGTGATGGTGTCACCATCTTTTTCACCCAGGTGTTTCGCGACGGCTTTTTCCACGCCGACATGCATCCGGGCAACATTTTCGTCAGTACGGACCCGGCCACCTTCGGGCGCTACATTTCGCTGGACTTCGGCATCGTGGGCACACTGACGGAGTACGACAAGGAGTACCTGGCGCAGAATTTCACGGCCTTTTTCCGGCGTGACTACAAGCGTGTTGCCGAATTGCACATCGAATCGGGCTGGGTGCCGCCGAAGACCCGGGTGGACGAGCTCGAGTCGGCCATACGCGCGGTCTGCGAACCCTATTTCGACCGGCCACTCAAAGAAATCTCGCTCGGCATGGTGCTCATGCGCCTGTTCCAGACCTCGCGCCGTTTTAACGTCGAGATCCAGCCGCAGCTCGTGCTCCTGCAGAAGACCCTGCTCAACATCGAGGGCCTGGGCCGCGATCTGGATCCCGACCTCGATCTGTGGAGCACGGCAAAGCCTTTCCTGGAGAAGTGGATGGCCGACCAGATCGGTCCGCGCAAGCTGCTGGAGGAGCTGAAGAACCAGGCGCCCCGCTACGCCAAGCTGCTGCCGGATCTGCCGCGTCTGGTTCATGAATTTCTCCGCCACAACGCCCGGAGCAGCCGTCAGGAGCTCGAAGCCCTGCTGGCCGAGCAGCGCCATACCAATCGTCTCCTGCAGGGGCTGGTCTATGCGGGCATCGGTTTTGCTTTGGGTTTGGCGGTAATGCAATTCCTGGTCCGGCACCAGATGTTCTGACGCCGCCAGCCATAATTCCGGCCCAACTAACGAGGAGACTTCCGGTGCTGCTGACCCTTGTCATCGTCTACCTGCTGGTGACCATCGCCATTGGCCTGTACGCCGCCAAACGCGTCAAGAATTCGGCCGACTTCGCGGTGGCGGGGCGCAAGCTGCCGCTCATCATGATCGTCACCACCACCTTTGCCACCTGGTTCGGCTCTGAAACTGTGCTGGGCATCCCCGCCAAGTTCGTCAATGGAGGTCTGGGCAGCGTGGTGGAAGACCCCTTCGGTGCCGGTACCTGCCTGATCCTGGTCGGGATCTTCTTTGCGGCGCGGCTCTACCGCATGACCTTGCTGACGATCAGCGACTTCTTCCGGGAGCGGTATGGCCGCAGCGTCGAGATCGTGTGTTCCCTCATCATCATGCTGAGCTATCTGGGCTGGGTCTCGGCGCAGGTGACCGCGCTGGGCCTGGTCTTCAACGTGCTTTCGGGCGGCGCCATCAGCATTCCCATGGGCATGGTGATCGGGGTGGTGTCGATCCTCGCCTATACGCTGTTCGGCGGCATGTGGTCCGTGGCGGTCACGGACTTCATCCAGATGATCATCCTCGTCGGGGGGCTGGCGATCCTGGCGGTGTTCGCGGGCCACATGGCGGGGGGCGCCGACAAGGTGGTGCAGCTCGCGGTCAGCCGCGACATGTTCAACTTCTTCCCCGAGCCGAACTTCAAGGACATCGTGTTCTTCATCGCCGCAGCCATCACGATGATGCTGGGGTCCATTCCGCAGCAGGACGTGTTCCAGCGTGTCATGTCCGCGGATGGTGAGAAATCGGCGACCCGCGGTCCGGTGATCGGCGGCATCTTTTACATCCTGTTCGCGTTCGTGCCGATGTTCCTCGTGACCAGCGCCCTGGTGATCATGCCCGAGCAGGCCGAGGCGCTGCTGAAGGAAGATCCGCAGAAGGTGCTGCCCACGCTGGTGCTGGAAAAGATGCCCTTCATCATGCAGGTGCTCTTTTTCGGTGCGCTGCTGTCAGCCATCAAGTCCTGTGCGTCAGCCACCCTGCTGGCGCCCAGTGTGACCTTCGTGGAGAATATCTGGCGCCAGTTCCGCCCGCACCTGGGGGACAAGCAGGAGCTCAAGACCATGCGCATTACCGTGCTGGTCTTCAGCGCCCTGGTGCTGGCCTATGCCATCAAGATGCAGGGCACCTCGATCTACGAGATGGTGTCGGGTGCTTACCAGGTGACTCTGGTCGGCGCGTTTGTGCCGCTGGCGTTTGGCCTGTACTGGAAGCGTGCAACCACTCAGGGTGCGATCTTTTCCATTGTCCTGGGTTTGCTGACCTGGGGCATTTTCCTCGCCACCCCGGCGGGCGAGGCTTTCCCGGCCCAGCTGGCGGGCGTTCTTGCCGCGTTGACGGGCATGCTCCTGGGCTCCCTGGGGCCGCAGACGATCGCCAACCGCCACGCAGGCCACCACAAGCTGGTGGGTGCCGAGTAGCCAGGCGGGGGACGGCCGGGCGGCGCGGGTGCCACCCCTTGACAGAAGGGGCGGCGCCTATAATTGAGGGTTTTGCATCCTCCACCTCCTTAGAGCCATGCCAATTTACGCCTACAAATGTGAATCCTGCGGTGCCGCCAAGGATGTGCTGCAGAAAATCTCCGACCCGGCCCTGAGCGATTGCCCGGCCTGTGGCAAGCCGACCTTCCGCAAGCAGGTCACGGCGGCGGGCTTCCAGCTCAAAGGCAACGGCTGGTACGCGACCGACTTCCGTGGTGGCGCCTCGGGTACCGCCGGTTCGGCCGCAGCCACTGCGCCGTCTGCCAGCCCTGAAACGGCGACTGCCCCGGCTGCCGGTCACGGCTGCGGCGGCGACTGCAGCTGCGCGTGAACACCATGATGGCCAAGTTCCGCAAGTGGCTGTTTGCCGGACTGCTGGTGCTGGCCCCGCTGGGCATCACCGTCTGGGTGCTCGAATGGGTGATCTCCACCCTGGACCAGACGCTGCATATCCTGCCCGAAGCCTGGCAGCCGGACCGGCTGCTGGGCTTGCACATTCCCGGCCTGGGCGTGCTCTTCGCCCTGGCAGTCGTGCTGCTGATCGGCTCCCTGACCTCCAACTACGTGGGCAACCAGTTGCTCCATTGGTGGAATGCGCTGCTGCACCGCATCCCCGTGGTGCGCTCCATCTACTCTGGGGTCAAACAGGTTTCCGACACCCTGTTTTCCGAAAAAGGCAATGCGTTTCGCCAGGCCGTGCTGGTGCAATGGCCGCGTGAAGGCATGTGGACTATCGGTTTCGTCACAGGAACCCCTGGCGGCGAATTGGTCGACCGCCTGCCGGGCGAGCATCTCAGCGTCTTCGTACCGACCACGCCCAACCCGACCGGCGGCTATTTCGTGATGCTGAAGAAGAGCGACTGTGTCGTGCTCGACATGAATGTCGACGAGGCCCTGACTTACGTGATTTCCATGGGTGTGATCGTCCCCGGCGGGCCGAAGAACCCGAATCTGAAGCCGACCGAAGCCGGTCAGCAACCCCGTTCCTGAAAGAGAAGCCAAATGGCCATGCGTTCCCACTATTGCGGTCTCGTGACCGAAGCCCTGATGGGTCAACCCGTCACCCTGTGCGGCTGGGTCAACCGTCGCCACGATCACGGTGGTGTGATATTCGTGGATCTGCGCGATCGCGAAGGTTATGTCCAGGTCGTCTGCGACCCGGACCGTCCCGAGATGTTCAAGGTGGCCGAGGACCTGCGCAACGAGTTCTGCGTGCAGGTCAAGGGCGTGGTCCGTGCCCGGCCGGCCGGCACCACCAATGACAAGCTCAAGAGCGGTCAGATCGAGGTGCTGTGCCACGAACTGATCGTGCTCAATCCCTCTGTCACGCCGCCGTTCCAGCTCGACGAGGAGAACCTTTCCGAGACCACACGCCTGACGCACCGCGTGCTGGACCTGCGCCGCCCGTACATGCAGAACAATCTCATGCTGCGTTACCGCGTGGCCATGGAGGTGCGCAAGTTCCTGGATGCCAACGGCTTCATCGACATCGAGACGCCCATGCTCACCAAGAGCACGCCCGAAGGCGCGCGCGACTACCTGGTGCCCAGTCGCGTGCATGATGGCCAGTTCTTCGCGCTGCCGCAGTCGCCCCAGCT
>DALYHW010000216.1:0-4836 GCA_031970695.1 Hylemonella sp. | reverse complement strand
GGTAGGCGAGCGAGGAATAGCCCGTCCCGAAGTCGTCGATGGCCACCTGGACGTCGGCGTCGCGAAACTCCAGCAGGCGGGACATCACGCCCTCGGTCTTGTCGAGCAAGGCGCTCTCGGTGATCTCAACCACCACGCTGCGGCCGCTCACGCCCACCGACGCAAGGTGGCGAATCCAGTCAAAGTCCGCCGAAGCACCGCGGAACTGCACCGCCGACATGTTGACGCTGATCTGGAAGCTCTCCCCGAGTCGTTCCTGCCACCGCTTCACCTGCCAGGCCGCCTGCTGGAACACCCAGACGCCCAGCGGGTGGATCAGCCCGGATTCCTCGGCCAGCGGAATGAAGTCAGCCGGACTGACGTAGCCGATCAGGGGATGTTTCCAGCGCAGCAGCGCCTCGGCCTTGCGCACGACGCCCGTCGACAGGTCCACGATGGGCTGGTAGTGCAGCTCGAACTGGCCGGTGCGCAGCGCCTCCCGCATGTCATTGAGCATGTGCAGGCGCTTGAGGGCAGCATCCTGCATGGCGCTGGTGAAGTAGCTGAACCGGTTGCGCCCGGAACTCTTGGCCACATACATGGCCTGGTCGGCATTGCGCAGCAGATCGTCAAGGTCGGTGCCGTCATCGGGATACAGCGTGATGCCGATACTGGCGGACACATAGGCCTGGTTCTGCCCGATCTGGAACGGCCGCTCCAGGGCCTCGTTGATGTCCATGGCAACGCGCTCGACACGGGCGCCGTCCTCCAGGGCGGGAAGGATGACCGTGAACTCATCGCCCCCCATGCGGGCCACCGTGTCCGATTCGCGCACGCAGGCCCGGATGCGCCGTGCGGCCTCGATCAGGAGTTCGTCGCCCTTGTCGTGCCCGAGCGTGTCGTTCACGTCCTTGAAGCGGTCCAGGTCGATAAAGAACAGCGCCAGGGAGCGGCCACCCCGCTGTGTCTTCTTGATGTCCTGCTCCAGCCGGTCACGTGCCATGCGCCGGTTGGGCAGACCCGTCAGCGAGTCGAAATTGGCCTGCGTCCAGATCAATTCATCGGAACGCTTCTTGTCGGTGATGTCGGAGAAAAGCGCCACCCGCCGCGACACGGAGCCGTCATCCGCATAGATGGTGTTGATCACCACGGATTCGGCAAAGGCCTCGCCGTCCTTGCGCCGGTTCCAGAGTTCGCCCTGCCAGTGCCCTGTCTGCTCGAGCGACTGCCACATCTGGCGGTAGAAACTCTGATCCTGCCGGCCGGACTTGAAAATGCGGGGATTCTTGCCGCGGATCTCGTCCAGGCTGTAGCCCGTCATGCGGGTGAAAGCCGGATTGCAGAGGACGATGCAATCGTTGCCATCCGTGACGAGCATGCCCTCGCTGGAATGGTTGAAAACCAAGGCCGCAAGGTGCAACCGGTCCGCGGCCTCCTTGAGGACCGTGATGTCCTCATAGATACCGAGGACACCCGTCGTCTCGCCGGCTTCATCGCGCAGGGGCACCTTGGACGTTCGCAGCCAGATTTTTTTACCGGCGGGCGTGGTCTGCGGTTCTTCATAGGCCAGCTTGGGCTGCCCCGACGCCATGACCCGCAGATCGTCCGCGCGGTACAGCGCCGCCTGCTCGCGCCATCCCAGATCGTCGTCAAACCGACCGACCACCTGCGCAACCTCACCCACCCCGGCATCCCTGGCAAATGCCAGGTTGCAGCCCAGGTAGCGCGACGTCCGGTCCTTCCAGAACACCCGAACAGGCAAGGTCTCGATCACGGACTCCAGCAGCCGGCGCGAGGCCTCGAGGGACGCCTGCATATCTAGGCGCTCCGACAGATCGTAAAGCGACACGATGTGCAGCCCCTGGAAGATGCCCCCCATGGGCGACGCGCTCGCAAGCACCGTACGCATCGCGCCAGACCGGCAACGCACACGAACCTCCATGGGCTCGAAGGGTTGCCCCGTGCGCTGCGCAGCAAGCAGCCGCTGCGACCATCCGTCCGCGACGGTACGACGGTATTCAGCGTCCGGATAGGCCAGCGGCCACCACTGTTCCAGCGTGCGGAAATCGGCGTCCGTGTAGCCGAAGAGACGGGTGAACTCGCCGTTGATGTGGGTGACGTTGCCGGCCTCGTCGTTCACGGCGATCGCCATCGGGCATGCGCCCACGACCGAGGCCAGGATATCGAGTGCGTCTGTATCTTTCACGTGTGTTCGCGTTCCGAGAAAGGAGATCGGGCCCGACCGGGCGCCTATAGCGGTCCTCTTCCCTTCCCCGAGCTTGCCGCGTCGAAGCGACGACCCGTCTTTTTCTGAATTCGCTATACCGGAACAAAGTCTAGCGGCGGCCTGTGTCATAGCCATGAGCCAGACGCAAAAACGCTGCCGTTGCGGGAATAGTTCGCACGCCCAGCCGTAAGCCCGGGGCGCACAACGCCAGCATGTGGACACTCAGGTGGTGAACCGGCGCTCCGGCAAGGGGATGAAAGCAGTCTCGCCGGGCACGGGCGCAAAGCGCTGCGCCTCCCACGCCTGCGCTGCCTGCACGATGCGCTCCTTGCGGCTGGAGACAAAGTTCCACCACATGTGGCGGGGGCCATCGAGCGGCGCGCCGCCAATCACCACGGCCCGTACGGCCTGCACGCCGGCAGACAGTTCAAGGTGCTCACCGGGCTGCAACACCGCCATGCACCCGGATGACAGGCGCTGACCGTCCAGCAACAGATCGCCCTGGACGCTGTACACCGCCTGCTCCGGCGCGAGCGACGGCAGCGTGAAACGACCACCCGCCCGCAGTTGAACGTCCAGGTAGAGGGTCGGCGCAAAAGTGGCCACCGGAGAGTGTGCGCCAAAGGCAGCGCCCACCAGCACACGCACGACGGCATCGTCCTGCCGGACCTCGGGAATATCGGCTGCCGCGGTGTGCATGAAAGCCGGCTCGGCCTCTTCGTGCTCTCGGGGCAGGGCCACCCAGAGCTGCAGGCCGTGATTGACGTAGGTCTGATGCCTGAGCGCCTCGGGACGGCGCTCGGAATGCACGATGCCACGCCCTGCGGTCATCCAGTTCACGGCCCCCGGCTCGATCAGCTGCCCCGACCCCAGGCTGTCGCGGTGCATCATCGCGCCCTCGAACAGATAGGTCACGGTGGCCAGGCCGATGTGCGGGTGTGGCCGCACGTCGTGCTCGGCTTCGGGCGTGACGCGGACCGGTCCGAAATGGTCAAAGAAGACAAAGGGCCCCACCGCACGCCGGGTGGCAGCCGGCAGCAGGCGACGCACCACGAAGCCGCCCCCGAGGTCTTTGGGGTGGCCGTCCAGGATGTTCAGGACCGGTGTCGTCATGGTGGAGCCCTCCTGCAGCCCGACACTGTAGCCGCCGGCCGCCGCGGCAGCCAGCGGAACCGGTTTCAGCCGCGCAGCTTGCGCGCCACGCCGGCGACGCGCTGGCCGAAGAGGCGTGCCGTCTCCAGGTCACCGGCTTCCATCTTGTCGGCCGGCGCATCGGACGCCGTCTGGCCCATCAGGCCGACGTTGGCCGCCAGGTAGTTGACGTCGCTGCGCTTGGAATCCTTGGTGTTGTTGTAGGCCATCCCCAGACCGACCCACAGGCCGCCGTGCTGCATGGCCAGCGTGTGCAGGTAGGACAGGGTCGAGGCCTTGTCACCATTCACATTGGAGCTGTTGGTGAAACCGGCAAACACCTTGTCTTTCCAGGCCTGGGTGTACCAGGGCTTGCTGGTGGCGTCCGCGAATTTCTTGAACTGCCAGCTCACGCTGCCCATGTAGGTCGGGCTGCCCATGATGATGGCGTCGGCGGCATTCAGGCTGTCCCAGCCGCCCTCGGGCAGATTGCCCTCGGCGTCAATGGCCAGCAGCTCGGCGCCAGCGCCTTCGGCCACGGCCTGGGCCAGACGCTGGGTGTGGCCATACCCCGAGTGGAAAACAACGACGACTTTGCTCATTTCAAACTCCTGTCAAAAAACAAATCGAAATCTCAGGCCTGCAGATCGAACACCAGCACCTCGGCGTCCTGCCCGCCCTGCAGTTCCAGCCGGCTCTCGCCAGCCAGCAGCGCAGCGTCACCGCCGGCCAATACCTGCCCATTGACCGTCAGGGCACCGCGCACCAGGTGCACATAGGCCTTGCGCGCCGGGTCCAGCGCCAGCGTGGCGGCCTCGGCGCCGTCGAACAGGCCGGCGTACAGTCGCGCATCGGCGTGTAGGGTCACCGAGCCTGCGGCGCCATCGGGCGACGCCACCAGACGCAGCGCCCCACGCTTCTCGGCCGTGGCAAAGGTCTTCTGCTCGTAGCCCGGCGGGATACCGCGCACATCGGGTTCGATCCAGATCTGGAAGAAGTGGGTCGTGGCCTGCGGCGCGTGGTTGTATTCGCTGTGCATCACGCCACGACCGGCGCTCATGCGCTGCACGTCGCCCGGCGGGATGGAGCGGCCGTTGCCCATGCTGTCCTTGTGCGCCAGTTCGCCCGAGAGCACGTAGCTGATGATCTCCATGTCACGGTGACCGTGGGTGCCAAAGCCGGTGCCCGGGGCGATGCGGTCCTCATTGATGACACGCAGGTTGCCCCAACCCATGTGCTGCGGGTCGTAATAGTCGGCGAAGGAAAAGCTGTGAAAGGACTTGAGCCAGCCGTGGTCGGCATAGCCGCGGTCCTGCGATTTGCGTAGGGTCAGCATGGCATGTGCTCCTGTAAAGGGGAAGAAACTCGATGGAATGAACTTTAGGACGGGGCTCGCGCTTTGCGATCCATGGACTTTGATGGCATGATTCAAATAAATTGAAATCAAATCCCTCGACCATGCAAAGCGCTCGTGATGTCCTGACCCCCGACGCCCTGGC
>DALYHW010000215.1:0-4851 GCA_031970695.1 Hylemonella sp. | reverse complement strand
CTTCGGGCCCATGTCGCGGTGGGTCAGCTTGAACCAGGCGCGGGCGTAGGCGTCGGCGAACTCCTCCGGGTTGTTGAGGAAGTGGCGCGCGATCTTCTCGTAGGCCGGGTCGAACTTCAGCGAGAGGTCGGCCGTGGTCATCACGGGTGGGTGCTTCTTGCCAGGGTCGTGCGCGTCGGGGATCATGTCCTCAGGTGCCACGTTCCTGGCGCGCCACTGGATGGCACCGGCGGCAGTGGTCATCTGCTCGAAGTCGTACTTGAACAGCACCTTCAGGTAGCCCATGTCCCACTGGGTGGGGTTGGGCTTCCAGGCGCCCTCGAAGCCGCTCGTGGTGGTGTCGCCACCCTTGCCCGTGCCATGGCTGTTGGCCCAGCCGAGGCCCATCTCTTCCATCGGCGCGGCTTCCGGCTCGGGGCCGACCAGGGCCGCATCACCGGCGCCGTGCATCTTGCCGAAGGTGTGGCCGCCGGCCACCAGGGCCACGGTCTCGTAGTCGTTCATGGCCATGCGTGCGAAGGTCTCGCGCACGTCGCGGCCCGACGCCACCGGGTCGGGCTTGCCATCCGGGCCCTGCGGGTTCACATAGATCAGGCCCATCTGCACGGCCGCCAGCGGGTTCTCGAGCTGGCGCTCGCCGCTGTAGCGGCTGTCCGGCTTGTCGCTGGTGGCCAGCCATTCCTTCTCCGCCCCCCAGTAGATATCCTCTTCCGGCGCCCAGATGTCGGCCCGGCCACCGCCGAAACCGAAGGTCTTGAAGCCCATGGTTTCCATGGCCACGTTGCCAGCCAGGATGAAGAGGTCCGCCCAGGAGATGGCGTTGCCGTACTTCTGCTTGATCGGCCACAGCAGGCGGCGGGCCTTGTCGAGGTTGCCGTTGTCGGGCCAGCTGTTCAGCGGCGCGAAGCGCTGGTTGCCGGTGCCGGCGCCGCCGCGGCCGTCGGCGATGCGGTAGGTGCCGGCCGCGTGCCAGGCCATGCGGATCATCAGGCCGCCGTAGTGACCCCAGTCGGCCGGCCACCAGTCCTGGCTCTGGGTCATCAGGGCGGCAAGGTCCTTCTTCAGAGCAGGGTAGTCCAGCTTTTTGAAGGCCTCGGCGTAGTCGAAGCCCGGGTCCATGGGGTTGGAAACCGGCTGGTGCTGGTGCAGGATGGACAGGTTCAGCTGGTTCGGCCACCAGTCGGCGTTGGACTGCGCACCGTGCGTGGCGCGTGCGCCGCCGGCGGCATGGAAGGGGCATTGGGCTTCTTGGCTCATGATCGACTCCTGGGGTTGAACGACGGGCTTTCCGGCGAGGCGTCTCAACTGGCCCGTGCCAGCGCGGCAAGGCATTCAAGCCAGCCGTTGCGGGCGCCGTAGGTGCTGTGCTGTTGCATGAGAGACTCCTTACTGAAAGCCTGCTCAGTTTAGGGATTAACTATCCAGTTGGATATTTAATTGTCAGTATCTATGAATTAGGTGCAGACTATCCCGCCGCCAACCCAGGCCGCTGTCGACAGGCCGGAGCCGGGGTTCAGGGTTGCGCGGGCGCGCCCAGCTGCGTGATCAGCCGGTGGTAGAAGCGGATCGCCTCGGCGTAGTTGGCCACGCCCAGACGCTCGTTGGTGCCATGGAAGCGCTTGAGGTCCTCCGCCGTGGCGCGCACCGGGGAGAACTTGAAGATGTGGTCGCTGATCTCGCCGAAGTGCATGGAGTCCGTGGCGGCAATCATCAGGCCGGGTGCCACCAGCGCATCCGGGAACACCTCGCGGATGGTGCGGTTGAGCACCCGGTACTGCACCGAGCCGGTCGGCGCCACCTTGGACGCATCGACCGCACCCGGCAAGGCATACAACTCGAACTGACCGGGTGGCACCACCGCCTCCATCTGGCTGCGCACATGCGCCAGCACCTGTTCCTTGCTGTCGCCGGGCAGGATGCGGAAATTCACCGTCGCCTCGGCGCGACCTGGCAACACGTTCTCCTTGTTGCCGGCGTTCACGATGGTGAGCGCCGTGGTCGTGCGCAGACTCGCATTGGTGCTCGCCGACTGTTCCAGCTGTTTCTGGACCAGCGGACCAAAGAGCCACAGGTTGGACAGCGCCACGCGCGAGAAGCCGCCCATCTCCGGCGCCAGCGTCTCGAACATCTCGCCGGCCACGCCACGGATACCGGCGGGGAGGTGCCGGGCATCCAGACGCTTGAGGGCGGCACTCATCATGGCGATCGCACTGCTGCCCCGGGCCGGTGGCATGGACGAATGCCCGGGCGTGGCCGAAACCTTGAGAACGACCGACAGATAGCCTTTCTCCGCAACCCCGATCAGCGCCGCCGGCTGCCTGAGCCCCGGCACCACGCCGTCGAGGACCAGCAGCCCTTCATCGAGCACGAAGTCGAGCCGGATTCCGCGCGACTTGAGCAGCGCCGCAACGCGGGCCGCCCCGCGCAGGCCACCCACTTCCTCGTCGGCGCCGTACGCCAGGTACACGGTACGCGGCGGCTGGTAGCCGGACGCCAGCAGCAACTCCACCGCCTCGAGCTGCGCCAGCAAATTGCCCTTGTCGTCCCAGGCACCTCGCCCCCAGACGTAACCGTCCTTCACAACCCCCGAGAACGGGGGTTCGCGCCAATCGCCCTCGGTACCCGGCGCAACCGGCACCACATCCTGGTGCGCCATCAGCATCACCGGCGGGGCCTGGGGATCGCTACCCTCCCAGGTGTAGAGCAGGCTCAACTCACCCACGAGCTCGCGCTTGAGCCTGGCATGCACACGCGGAAAACGCTGCTGCAGGAGCGTCCGTAACGCCAGGAACTGGTCGACGTTGAAACGTGCATCGTCGCGCGTTGAAATGGTCCGCAGGCGCACGGCCTCGGCCAGCCGGCCGGCCACAGCCGCCTGGTCGATGGGCAGGACCGCCAGGGGCTGCACGGCAAGCTGGCGCGACCCCTTGCGCCAGGTGTTCACCCCCAGCACGGCCGCCAGCAGCAGCAAGGCAGCAAACACCAGCACCAGCGCTTTCCTGATCATGGGCTAGAACTCCGTGGGTAGGTCACGCGGCATCCTCGGCGGTCTGCGGGGCCGGGTCAAGCGGCTGTTCCGCCACCGCCACAGCCCTCGTCACCTGCGCGACCCAGGGCCGTCAGGTCATCAGGCCCACGGCCCCGGAAAAAGTCAGAAAGGCCACGGCCGTCGAGACCAGGATGATGCGGGCGATACGCCCGTTGTCGGCGCCGAAGCGCTCGGCCAGCAGCGACACATTGCTGGCACTGGGCAGCGCCGCGATCAACACCATCACGACCAGTGCAAAACGCGACAGCGGCACACCGAGCTGCACCGCACCGACACCGACCAGCAGCACGAGCAGCGGGTGCAGGAGCAACTTGAACACGGCCACTGGCACGAAATCGCGCAAGGGGATTGGCGGGTGCTTGCTCTCCACGGTCATGATCTGCGAACGCGCCAGCACGGCGCCGATGGTGAACAGCGCCACCGGCGAGGCGGCGTCGGCCAGCAGCCCCACGGTCTTGCCCAGGGGGCCTGGCAGTTCAAGCTGGATATAGGACGCCACGCCGCCGAGCAGGATGGCCCAGGGCATGGGATTGGTCAGCATCCCGCGCAGCGCCTTCTGCACGGCCACGGCCATGCCATGCTTGTCGGCGCCGTCCAGTCGCGACAGTGCGATGCACAGCGACGTGGTGATCACCATGTCGACCACGATGGTCACAATGGCCGGGCCGGCGGCTGCGGCGCCGAGCAGGGCCACCAGCAGGGGCACACCCATGAAACCGGTGTTGGGAAAGGCGGCCACCAGCGCGCCGAAGGACGCATCGTTCCAGCGGATCCGCCGGTTCAGGGTGACGGCGACGGTGAAGCCGACCATGATGACAGCGCACAGCAACCACACGCTGAAGACGGCGTAGTCCAGCAACTCGGCAATCGGCGTGGTGGCGCCAAAACGGTAGAGCATGCACGGCAGTGCGAAAAACAGCACGAAGCCGTTCAGGCCGGGGATGGCCTCCAGCGGCAGCATACGCCGGCGCGCGGCCAGGTACCCGCACAGGACCAGCGCGAAGAAGGGAAAGGTGACTGAAAAAATTTGCAACACAGCCGCTATTGTCTCAGCAGTGCGCAGCGTGAAACGGGCACTCGGTATGATTCTCACCAGAATCTGAAACCCGCATGTCGTCTCCCTCTCACGGACTCAATCTCGCGCAGCAGGACGCAGTCAATTTCCTGCACGGCCCGTGCCTGGTGCTTGCCGGTGCCGGCTCCGGCAAGACCCGCGTCATCACGCACAAGATCGGCCGCCTGATCCAGGCCGGCCTGGAACCCAAACGCATCGCCGCCATCACCTTCACCAACAAGGCCGCCGCCGAGATGCGGGAGCGGGCCAAGGGTCTCATCGGCAAGGCTGCCAAGGAGGTACGCATCTGTACCTTCCACGCCCTGGGCGTGCACCTGCTGCGCGAAGACGGCGAGGCCGTCGGCCTCAAGCCGCAGTTTTCCATCCTCGACAGCGACGACGTCACCAGCATCCTCAAGGATGCCGGAGGCAGCACCGACGCGGCCACGGCCCGCCAGTGGCAGTGGACCATTAGCCTGTGGAAGAACATGGGGCTCAATGCCGCCCAGGCCGAGGCCCAGGCGGCCGACGACAACGAGCGCATCACCGCACGCATCATGGCGCGCTACGAAGAGCGGCTGGCCGCCTACCAGAGCGTGGACTTCGACGACCTGATCGGCCTGCCCCTCAAGCTGCTGCGCGACCACCCTGAGGTCCGGGCCAAGTGGCAGCAGATCATGGGCCACATCCTGGTCGACGAGTACCAGGACACCAACGCCACCCAGTACGAGCTGCTCAAGCTGCTGGT
>DALYHW010000214.1:0-4902 GCA_031970695.1 Hylemonella sp. | reverse complement strand
CCTGGCCGCCATCGTCGTGGCCTGGTTCTCGCGCCAGCGCGAATTCCGTGCCGACGCCGGTGCCGCCCAGCTGATGGGGCGCCGCCAGCCCATGATCAACGCGCTGGCCCGCCTGGGGGGGCTGCACACCGCGGAACTGCCCAAGAGCATGGCCGCCATGGGCATTGCCGGTGGCATCGGCCAGCTGTTCTCGACCCACCCGCCGATCGAGGAGCGCATTGCCGCCCTGCAGAACATGCAAGGCTGAGCACGCCAGTCCGCTGCCACACGGCCGGTCCCGACGGGGCCGGCCTTTTTTTGCGCCCGGGCCAGCCACAGGGGTGTCCCCAGGGCCTCCGGCTTGCCCGGATGGCATGGGCGGGCGCAGAATAGCCGTATGCCTAGGGGAGCTTGTCCATGAAACAGTTGATCACGGTGCGGTCTGCCTGCCTGGGAAGCCTGCTGGCGCTTGCTGCGGCGGGCCATGCGGCCGCCCAGACCTGCGAGCAGGCCTGGGCCACCTACAACGATTTCAAGCGGCGCAATGTGATGGAAGAGTCGCAGTACCCGCTGACCACCTACGGGGCTGCCGTGCGCGCCGCCTGCGGCAAGGATGCGCTGCCGGTCCCGCCGGGCTCGGACACGCCGCCGCCGCCCCGTGTGCGCAAGCCGGCCAAGCCGCCGGAGCCACCCAAGGCGCCACCCGCCAGACCCTGATTCAGCAGAACATCAGCGCCAGCCAGGCGGGCTCGTCCAGCACGTTGAGCAGCAGGTAGCCGCCGACTCGGTAGCACCAGTACAGCAGCTGGTCCTGCGGCGTCCAGGGCAGCGTTTCGGCGAGGGGCTCCGCAGTCATCCCGCCAGCTCGCGCGCCACGGCCTCGGCCACCTTGATGCCGTCCACGCCGGCCGACAGGATGCCGCCGGCATAACCGGCACCTTCGCCGGCCGGATAGAGGCCGCGCACATTGAGGCTCTGGTAGTCCTCGCCGCGCGGAATGCGCAGCGGCGACGAGGTGCGGGTCTCCACCCCGGTCAGCACCGCGTCGCGCATGTCGAACCCCTTGATCTTGCGGCCGAAGGCGGGCAAGGCCTCGCGCATGGCCTCGATGGCGTAGCCCGGCAGGGCGGCATGCAGATCGCCCAGGTGCACGCCGGGCTTGTAGGAGGGCAGCACGCTGCCGAAGTCCGTTGACGGCCGGCCCTCGATGAAATCGCCCACCAGCTGGCCCGGGGCCTCGTAGCTGCTGCCGCCGAGCACGTAGGCGCGGGCTTCCAGGCGGCGTTGCAGCACGATGCCCGCGAGCGGGTGGTACTGCACCGGCTGCTGTCGTGCCATGGCGGCGGCCTGCTGTGCGTAGCGCAGGCCGTCGGTTTCACCAAAGGCGGCCTGCCAGTCGGCCACGTCGTCGATGCCGTTCGGGTAGTCGCCCGGCTCGATCCCGACAACGATGCCGGCATTCGCATTGCGTTCATTGCGCGAGTACTGGCTCATGCCATTGGTCACCACGCGCCCCGGCTCCGAGGTGGCCGCGACCACGGTGCCGCCCGGGCACATGCAGAAGCTGTAGACGGCACGGCCGTTCTTTGCATGGTGCACCAGCTTGTAGTCGGCGGCACCGAGCATGGGGTGGCCGGCGTACTTGCCCCAGCGTGCGCGGTCGATCACGCTTTGCGGGTGTTCGATGCGGAACCCCACCGAGAAGGGCTTGGCCTGCATGCTCACGCCACGGTCCCACAGCATGGCGAAGGTGTCGCGCGAACTGTGACCCAGGGCCATGACCACATGCCGGGCAGCCAGCTCGTAGCGGTGTCCAGTAGCCTGGTCCAGCACCTGCAGGCCTGTCAGCTGCTTGCCGTCGGGCGTGTCCTCCAGCCGCACGTCGGTGACGCGCTGCTCGAAACGGATCTCGCCGCCGAGCGCGATGATCTGTTCGCGGATGCCCTCGACGACCTTGACCAGCTTGAAGGTGCCGATGTGCGGGTGCGCCTCGACCAGGATCTCCTCGGGCGCGCCCGCCTTGACGAACTCCCCCATGACCTTGCGGCCCAGGTGGCGCGGATCCTTGATCTGGCTGTAGAGCTTGCCGTCGGAGAAGGTGCCCGCGCCGCCTTCGCCGAACTGCACGTTCGACTCGGGTTGCAGCACCTTCTTGCGCCACAGGCCCCAGGTGTCCTTGGTACGCTGGCGCACGGTCTTGCCGCGTTCGAGCACGATCGGCCGAAAGCCCATCTGTGCCAGCAGCAATGCGGCAAAGATCCCACAGGGACCGAAGCCCACGACCACGGGGCGTTCCGTCAGGCCGGCGGGCGCCTGCGCCACGGGGTGGTACTCGAGGTCGGGGCTGGGGCCGATGTGCGGATGGCCGGCGAACCTGGCGAGCAGGGCCGCTTCCAGTGCGGGCGCCACCTCGACATCGACGATGTAGACCTGCAGCAGCTCTGCCTTGCGGGCATCGAAGCTGCGCTTGTAGACGGTGTGGAGGACGAGGTCGCCAGGCGTGATGCCCAGCGTGCGCACGATGAGCGCGGACAGCGCCTCGGGCGCGTGCTCCAGCGGGAGCTTGAGTTCAGTGAGTCGGATCATGGCTTCGGGCTTGTATCGATCAAGCAGCAAAGACCGTGATGATACGCGTCTGCCTCAGGCGGGCAGGTAGCCTTCCACCGACAGGTAGCGCTCGCCCGTGTCGTAGTTGAAGCCCAGCACCGTGGCGCCGGCCGGCAGTTCGGGCAGCTTCTGCGCGATGGCGGCCAGTGTGGCGCCGGAGGAGATGCCGACCAGCATGCCTTCCTCGCGCGCACAGCGCCGGCCCATCTCGCGCGCGGCATCGGCGTCCACGGTGATCACGCCGTCGAGCAGGGTGGTGTCCAGATTCGCCGGGATGAAACCGGCACCGATGCCCTGGATCGGGTGGGGGGCCGGTGCGCCGCCCGAGATCACGGGCGAGGCCACGGGCTCCACGGCGTACACCTTGAGCTCCGGCCATTTCGCTTTCAGCACCTGCGCGCAGCCGGTCAGGTGGCCGCCGGTTCCCACGCCGGTGACCAGCGCGTCCAGGCCATTGGGAAAGTCCCGGATGATTTCCTGCGCCGTGGTGCGGGCGTGCGCGGCCACGTTGGCGGGGTTCTCGAACTGCTGGGGCATCCAGGCACCGGGGGTCGCGGCCACCAGCTCCTGTGCGCGTGCGATGGCGCCCTTCATGCCTTTTTCGCGCGGCGTGAGGTCAAAGCTCGCGCCGTAGGCGAGCATCAGGCGGCGGCGCTCGACCGACATGCTGTCGGGCATCACGAGGATCATCTTGTAGCCCTTGACCGCCGCCACCATGGCCAGCCCGACGCCAGTGTTGCCCGAGGTGGGCTCGATGATGGTGCCGCCAGGCTGGAGCTGGCCGCTCTTTTCGGCTTCCTCGATCATGGCCAGCGCAATGCGGTCCTTGATCGAGCCACCGGGGTTGCCGCGCTCGGATTTGATCCACACCTGGTGGGTGTGGCCGAAGAGCCGGTTGATGCGCACGTGCGGCGTGTTGCCGATGGTCTGGAGGATGTTGTCTGCTTTCATGGGGAAATCTCCTGGGCCGGCTTGCCGGCTGCGCTGCAGGAATTGCGGCGACGGGGGATAATTCTGCCTGTGAAGTCAGCCAGACCGCCGCTGGCGCAAGCTGGGAAACCAGGCGCTGGAGGAACGTCCGGACTGCACAGGACAGCGTAGGAGGTAACACCTCTCCACCGCGAGGTGAGGATCAGAGCAACAGAGACGAGTCGGCGCGGGGCAACCCGCGACGGGTGAAACGGGCAATCTCTACGCGCAGCAATACCAAGTAGGCCAGCGTTGATGTGGCTCCGCAGAGCTGGCGGGTAGGTAGCACCGAGCCGGGAAGCGATTCCCGGCCCAGATTAATGGCGGTCACACCGCGGGCAACCGCGGTGCACAGAATCCGGCTTATCGGCTGACTTCACACTTTTTCCGACGGGTGCCCTCTGCGGCACCCGTTCATCCCCCTCAAGCTCAGCGCTTGGCGGCGAGTGCGCCCGCCAGTGCAAACACCGAGTTCGGCGCCGTGGTCTTGACGGGTTCGGGCTTGCGCGGCGCGAAGATGCCGCGCGGCTTGCCGGCGCGCGGGTTCTCCACGGGCACGCCCTTGGCCTGCTGCTCGTCGCACAGCTGCTGCAGCTTGATGGACTGCATGTGCTCCATCACGCGGCTGCTCAGGCCGGCCCATAACTCGCGTGTCATCTGCCAGCCGGCTTCTCCGGCGTCCGGCGTGTCATCGGCGTGCAGGGCATGCGAACCTTCGATGGCGCTGATGATGTCGGCCACGCTGATCTGCTGCGGCGAGCGGGCTAGGGTGTAGCCACCGCCCGGGCCGCGGGTGCTGTCCACCAGGCCCTTCTGGCGCAGCTTGCTGAACAGTTGTTCCAGATAGGACAGCGAAATCTGCAGGCGCACGCCAATGGCGTTCAGGGGCACGGGGCCCGACTGCTCGCGCAAGGCCAGGTCGATCATGGCGGCAACGGCAAAACGGCTCTTGGCACTCAAACGCATGGCGGTCTCCTTTCGGTAGAGCGGAAACAGGTCCGCAAGGCCTACTGTAGGCAGAGCGGATGTTGAAGTAAATTCGAATTTTTGATTAAATCACTTCGAAAATATCGAAGTGATGGGGTCCTTGTGAACTTCAAGCATCTGTACTATTTCTGGGTAACGGCCAGATCTGGCGGCATCATCAAGGCGGGTGAGCAGTTACACACAACGCCACAGACCCTGTCGGGGCAGATCAAATTGCTGGAAGAACGGCTGGGACGCAGGCTGTTCCGCAAGAGCGGCCGCAACCTCGAGCTGACCGACGAGGGCCGGCTGGCCCTGGGTTATGCCGACGACATCTTCACGCTGGGGGCCGAGCTCGAGGCCGCCTTGCGCCAGCCGGCC
>DALYHW010000213.1:0-4924 GCA_031970695.1 Hylemonella sp. | reverse complement strand
GCATTGCCCTGCGCCTGCGCCAGCTTCAGCGCAAAGGGAGCGCCCGCCACGGCGGCGCTGGCAGCGCCAAATTGCAGCACCTGGCGGCGTTTGAATTGCGTATTCCGTTCTGTCATGCTCGTCTCCTCGGTTGGGGTTGGAATGGATGGCGCCTCAGGCAGGCACTGCGCCTCTTACGGAAAGCAGATCATCGATCGTGTAGCCATCGAGTTCGACGGCCGTCTCGCGTGCCACGTCGACCTCTTCTTCGGGGGTGCGGCGGCGCTGCACGCCCTGGCTGTAGCGCTGCAGGTAGGCGCCGAGCCGGCGCCCGCGCTCGACGATGGCCTGGCCCACGGCCAGGCGTTCGCGCTCATATGCCAGCAGCGCCTCCGGAGTGGCGCCGTGGGCGCGGATGGCATCGGCCAGCGCCATGGCGTCCTCGGCCGCCTTGGTCACCCCGGCGCCCACATGCGGACGGGCCACGAACGACGCGTCACCAATGAGGCCGACACGACCAAAGGCGATTCGCTCCGAGCTCACGTCGTAGATGGCCTGCAGGAAGGGTTGCGCGGTCTTTTCCATCACCTCGGCAAACTCGGGTGCCAGCAGCTCGCGTGCGGCGCTGCGCATCGCGGCCACGCTGCGCCAGGAGACCTTGTTGGGTGGAATGCCCGCCGCGTGGTACTCGCCATCGGCGTCGGTCAGCAAGTCGCGCAGCTGCGCCTCGTCGGCCGGCCGGTACCAGACAAAGTTGTAACGACGGTGCCCGACCTCGAGCGCATGGCCGGGGCCCGCGACCGGATAGGCGATGAGTTGTTCGCCGGCCGGCAGTCCGAAGGCAAAGCGACCGAACACGAGCTCACGCGCACGACGCGAGAGCACGGCCTCGTCACACACGCCGCGCCAGGCCACATACCCCGCGTACTGCGGCTGGGTCTGCGGCGCAAACTGCTGGCGCACCGCGGAACGGATGCCGTCGGAGGCGATCAGCAGGTCCGCGTGCCATTCGTCGCCGCCGTGGCGTACGCATACGCCCTGTGCATCCGCCCGCACCGTGCTCACGGCCACGGGTTGCAGGTAGCGATCACGCGGAAACACCTGGTAGAGCAACGCGTACAGGCGGCTCCAGGACGTCAGCACCTGGGGCAGGTCGAATTCGGCCTGCACGCCGCCGCGTGCGTCGAGCAGCACCCGCCCCGGCACGGCCACGCCCAGCGAGGCATCGCCAGCCAGGCCGGCACGAGTGAGGCCCTGCACGAGGCGTTTGTGCGTGACGATGCCCGCGCCGCGGCCGTCCAGCGACCCTGCGGCCTTTTCCAGGACACGCACGTCATGTCCGTCGCGCAGCAGCATGTTGGCGGCCATCAGGCCGCCGAGCGATCCACCGACGATGAGGATGCGTGCCATCAGGCAGCCGCCTTGGCGAGTTTGGCGTCGAGGTCGGTCTTTTCCTGCGCCGGGTAGTTGAGTTCGATCACCACGCCGCTGGGATCGTCGAGGAAGAGCTGGTGCAGTCCGATCTGCGGCACCGTGCGCTCGCGGCAGGCCACACCGAGTTTCTTGAGGTGCGCCAGCATGCCCTCCAGCCCGGTGGCGAAGAGCGCGATGTGGTCGACGGCGCCGCTGCCGTGCAGCGACGAGACATCGCGGTCACCCAGGTAACGCTTGAGACCTTCGGGGTCGTTCTTGTCGATGCCGATCACGTGCACCATGGCGTTGGCCCAGCTGCCGGTGTCACCGGCGTAGAGCCAAATGCCGGGGAACGGAAACGGCGGGCGCGGTCCCACGGTCATGCCCAGCACGGTTTCGTAAAACTTCCGCGTGGCATCCATGTCGGTGGTACGGATCGAGAAGTGGTTCAGCGTGAGGGCCATGGTCTTGCTCCTGTATCTCGTGACTAGGCGGGAATCGGGTCGGCGCGCCGTGCGCGCACCGGGCGCGGCGCGGGCTGGCCGTACACCTCGGGCAGGGTCTGGAGGTAACCCCGCACACGGTCGTGCACGAAGACCTCATCGAAGGGGTCCGTCTTGCCGCCATGTGGCTCCAGGCCATAGACCCAGCGCCGCATGCCCATGTAGAAGATGCTGCCGTGCAGCCCCATGAGCAGCTCGAGCTCGCGCGGCGAAGGCTTGCCGCGGTTGGGCAGGCCAAGGTAACGCCGGCTCTCGCGCACCAGGCGCGGAAACAGCTTCTCGCCCAGCAGGGCGAAGTAACGGTCGGTGATGTAGCGGTCGCTCAGGCCCGAGGACACGAACACGCGGACCCAATCGCGCTCCAGGATGCGTTTGGCATAGCGCGTGTAGAAGCGCGTGAGCTTGGCCTCGACATCGAGGGTCTTGTCGTCCAGCAGCGTCTCCCACTCGCTGTCCCAGCGGCCGGCAAACAGGTCGGCATAGACGCGCTCGATCAGCGCCTGCTTGGTCGGGAAGTAGTGGTACAGCAGCGTGTGCGTGATGCCCAGCTCCTTCGCCAGGTCGCGCAGCTGGCCGTCCAGCCCCTGCTCGGAAAAGAAGCGCACGGCGCCTTCCACGATCAGGCGCTCTCGCTCGGCCGGCGAGAGACGCCGGCGCGTCGCGCTGCCGGCATCGGCACCTCGGACAGGGTTTTTACGGATGGTTGACGCCACGGGCTTGCTTGATAGTTGCGGCTAATTTAACGCTTGGTCAATAAGACCGGATCAGGACAAACCCCAAGCACCGCCCCCGAAACAGCAGGACAGGCCCATGGAACTCAAAGGCAGCGTGACCATTCCGACCACGCCAGACAAGGTCTGGCAAGCCCTCAACGACCCCGAGGTGCTGCGTGCATGTATCCCCGGCTGCGAGGAGGTGCGCCAGATCTCCCCGGAGGAGTTGCACGCCCGCGTGCTGCTCAAGCTCGGGCCCGTACGCGCCAACTTCGTCGGCAAGGTGCGGCTGGCCGATGTGCGCCCGCTGCAGGGCTACACCCTGCACTTCGAAGGTTCGGGCGGCAGCGCCGGCTTCGCACGTGGCAGTTCGGTGGTGACCCTCGCGGCCGAGTCCGGTGCCACGCGGCTGGACTACAGCACCCAGGCCTCGGTGGCGGGCAAGCTGGGCCAGATCGGCGGTCGACTGATCGACGCCTCGGCACGCCAGCTGGCCGACCGCTTCTTCGAGAGCTTCCGTGCCCAGGTCGCCGGCGCGCCGGCCCTGCCCGTGGCGCTGGTCGCACCGGCTGCCGCACTGCCGGCCGCTGCGGCGGCACCCGCTGCCGTGCCCGCAGCGCCTGCGGGTGGCTGGTTCGAGCAGGAGAAGGCACGCCTGGTCTGGTTCTTTGCCGGCGTGGCCGCCACCGCGCTGGGTGTGTGGATGGGCGCGCACTGGCTGCGCTGAACGCACCACTCGAATTCAAGGGGTCCCGATGAAAGCTCCCGCGTTTTCCTACGCCCGCCCGCGCCAGCTCGCTGAGGCGCTGGCCCTGCTCGATCGCCACCGCGACGAGGCCCGCCTGCTGGCCGGCGGCCAGACGCTGCTGGCCACGCTCAACATGCGCCTGTCCGAGCCTGCCTTGCTGATCGACCTGCAGGCCCTGGCCGAACTGCGCACCCTGCAGCTCAGCGGCAATGCGCTGCGCATCGGCGCCATGGTCACGCACAGCGCCATTGAAGCGTCACCCGACGTCGCGCGGCATACGCCCCTGCTGGCCATGGCCGCACCGCATATCGCGCATCGCGCGATCCGCAACCTGGGCACCTTCTGCGGCTCCATCGCGTACGGCGACCCGGCCGCCGAATGGCCTGCCTGCCTGCTGGCGCTCGACGGCACGGTGGTGGCGCGCAGCCTGGGTGGCGAACGCCGCATTGCCGCGCGTGACTTCTACACCGGCCTGTACACCACGGCACTGCAGCCCAACGAAATGATCGTGGCCTGCGAGATCCCGCTGGCGGCCCCGGGCCAGCGTTTTGTCTTTGACGAACTGTCCCGCCGCCATGGCGACTACGCCGTCGTGGGCCTGGCGGCCAGCGCGCAGGTGCACGACGGGGTGCTGCGCCAGGTGCGCCTGGCCTGGCTGGGCACTGGCAGCATGCCGCAGCGTTCGCTGGCCACCGAACAGGCACTGGAGGGCCGCACGGCCGACGACGCGGGCATTGCCCACGCGCAGCAGACGCTGCGCCAGGAATTGCAGGTTGAAGGCGACCTCACGCACACCCCGGCCACCAAGCAGCACCTGGCGGGCGTGATGCTCAAGCGCGCGCTGCGCAACCTGACCCAGCAGCCTGCCGTCCCGGCCTGAACGCACCACCGGATTTTGCCGACGAGGAACACCATGAGCATGAACGAAGCGCCCGACGAGCTCGACACCGGCGCCCGAGATGTCAGCATCCAGGTCAATGGCCAGCACGTGCAGCAGGCCGTGCAGCCGCGCACCCACCTGGTCGATTTCCTGCGCGAGAGCCTGGGCCTCAAGGGCTCGCACCTGGGCTGTGAACACGGCGTCTGCGGGGCCTGCACCGTGCGCCTGGACAACACCGTGGTACGCGGCTGCCTGGTGCTGGCCGTGCAGGCCGACGGCCGGCGCGTGGAGACCATCGAGGGCCTGAGCGAGCGCGGCAGCATCCGCGACCTGCAGCAGGCCTTCATCCGCCACAACGCGCTGCAGTGCGGCTTCTGCACCTCCGGCATGCTGATGGCCGCCAGCGAACTGCTGGAACACAAACCGCTGGCCAGCCGCGAGGAAGTGCGCGAATGGATGAGTGGCAACTACTGCCGCTGCACCGGTTACCAAGCCATTGTTGACGCTGTGTGTGAAGTGCTTGCTGCGCGCCGCACGGCCCGCCTTCAAGGAGCCGCCGCATGAACGCGCCTGAATCACGCCAAATCCGTCAGTCTCTTGAAGACGCTGTCAGCGCCCGCACCAACACGCGCGCCGAGGGGCCACAGGCCGAGCCGCCAACGCCTGTGGCCGAACCCCTGGGCGGCGC
>DALYHW010000212.1:0-4946 GCA_031970695.1 Hylemonella sp. | reverse complement strand
ACCACACCATTTTCTGGCGCAGGCTCAGCCATTACGCCGCCGACGGCCAGGCCAGCCCCGTTCGCGACCTGTTCGTGGACCGTTCGGGCATCGACGCCTGGCTGCAGCAGTACGACCGCCGGCTGGCCACCGAAGACGCCAGTGCCGCGGCCGCCCGCATGCTGCGGACCAACCCCAAGTTTGTGCTGCGCAATCACCTCGGTGAGCTGGCCATCCGGCAGGCGCGCAACAAGGACTTCTCCGGCGTGGCCAGGCTGCTGGCGCTGCTCGAGCATCCGTATGATGAGCACCCCGGCCATGAGGCCGAAGCAGGCTTCCCGCCCGACTGGGCCTCGTCCATTGAAATCAGCTGTTCATCCTGACGCCGTATGAGTTACCCCATCCAGAAAACTGCCGAAGAATGGAAGGCCCTGCTGGCCGCCAAACATGCCGAGCCCGTGGCCTACCAGGTGACCCGCCATGCGGCCACCGAACGCCCGTTCACGGGCAAGTACGCCGACTTCTGGCAACCTGGCCACTACGCCTGCATCTGCTGTGGCGCGCGTCTCTTCGAGGCGGACACAAAATTTGACGCCGGCTGCGGCTGGCCCAGTTTTTTCGCGCCGGCAGAGCCGCACGCCATCGAGGAGCGACGCGACCTCAGCCACGGCATGGTACGTGTGGAGACGGTGTGTGCGCAGTGCGGCGCCCACCTGGGCCATGTGTTCGAAGACGGCCCCGAACCCACCGGCCTGCGCTACTGCATGAACTCTGCCGCGCTGGAGCACAAGAGCTGACCGCCAGGCTCCGACCCCTGCGTTCGCGACGCCACCCCCTTCCAGGGGGGCAGCGCCTGTGGCCCGGCTGAGCCGGTTCCACGGCATTGCAGGAATGGAACACCATCTCATCTCCGCCTGATAATCAGCGCATGAAAATCCTGATCGATTTCTTTCCCATCCTGCTGTTCTTCGGGGCCTACAAGCTGTACGACATCTATGCGGCGACAGCCGTGCTGATGGTCGCCACCGTCGCGCAGATGGCCCTGATCTATGCGATCGACCGGCGCCTGCAGACCATGCACAAGGTCACGCTGGTGCTCATCCTGGTGTTCGGTGCCCTGACGCTGGGCCTGCACGACGAGCGCTTCATCAAGTGGAAACCCACCGTGCTGTACGCGGCCATGGCGATTGCACTGGCGGTAGCCCTGTGGCTCATGAAGAAGAATTTCCTCAAGCTGATGCTGGGCAGCCAGCTGCAGCTGCCGGAGCGGGTCTGGACCCGCCTGAACGTCGCCTGGATCGTCTATTCCTTCCTCATGGCGGCGCTGAACGGCTACGTGGCTGCGTTCTACAGCACCGAGGCCTGGGTCAACTTCAAACTCTGGGGCTACGCCTTCCCGCTGGTGTTCATCATCGGCCAGGGCATCTACATTGCCCGTTACCTCAAATCCGACCCGTCCTGAACCCCATATGAGCCAAGATCTGTCGCAACTGGCCGGTCGCATGGCCGAACGACTCCAGCAGCGGCTGCAGCCGACCACGCTGGAAGTCGTGGACGAAAGTGCCGCCCACGCGGGCCATGCGGGCGCCAACGGCACCGGCTTCGGGACCCATTTCCGGGTGCGCATCGCTTCACCAATTTTTACAGGCAAGACGCGCGTGGCCCGTCACCGCCTTGTGTATGATGCGCTGCAAGATTTCATAGACCAGGGCGTGCACGCGATCGCGATCGAAACCCTCTGAGCAGCTGCCGCCCGCCTGTTTTCCCGTCGTTTTCCTAGGATTCAAGATGAAGAAGCTGATTCTCCCGGCCCTCGCCCTTGCCACACTCATGGGCAGCCTGGCCGCACCGGCCCAGGCGCAGAACCTGGCCATCGTCAATGGCAAACCCATCCCCATGGCCCGCGTCGATGCGATGGTCCAGCAGTTCGCCCGCTCCGGCCGCCAGATCACGCCCGAGATGATGGAAGAACTGAAAAAGGCCGTGGTGGACCGTGAGCTGCTGGTGCAGGAAGCGCAGAAGCAGGGTCTGGACGCCACCCCCGACTTCAAGGCCCAGATGGAATTCACCCGTGATTCGCTGCTGATCCGCGACCTGGTGACCAACTTCCAGAAAAACAATCCGGTGACCGATGCCGAGATCCAGGCGGAATACGACAAGTTCGTCGCCAACAACGCCGGCAAGGAATACCGTGCCCGCCACATCCTGGTTGAGAAGGAAGACGAGGCCAAGGCCATCATCGCCCAGCTCAAGAAAGGCGCGAAGTTCGAAGCCATCGCCAAGAAGCAGTCCAAGGACCCGGGCTCCGGCGCCAATGGTGGCGACCTGGACTGGGCCGCGCCCGGCAACTATGTCAAGGAGTTCTCCGACGCCATGGTCAAGCTGGGCAAAGGCAAGGTCACCGAGACCCCGGTCAAGACCCAGTTCGGCTACCACGTGATCCGTCTCGACGACGTGCGCGAGGCCCAGCTGCCCAAGCTGGAAGAGATCAAGCCGCAGGTCGCCCAGCAGCTGGGTCAGCAAAAGCTGATGAAGTTCCAGGAAGACCTGAAGGCCAAGGCCAAGATCGAGTAACCCTCGAGCGCTCATGGAAAAACGCGGCCACGGCCGCGTTTTTTATTGCCAGCGCCGAAACTTGCACGGGTTGACTCGCTTGACGCAGGCTTGGCGCCTGTGTTCAATCGACGCAGCACATCCGCATAACGATTCACCCTAATCAGGAGACGCATCCATGACCCCACTCTTCCGCCGTCTGCTCCAGGCCACGCTCGCGGCCGGTGTACTGCTCGCATCCCTCGGAGCAGCCGCGCAAAGCGGCAAGACCGAAGTGCTATGGCTCGGCCAGGCCGCAGTGCGCATCACCACGCCAGGCGGCAAGGTCATCGTCGTCGATCCCTGGCTGCGTACGAACCCCAAGACGCCTGCGGGATTCAAGGCGCTCGAAGCACTGGGCAAGGTCGATCTGGTACTGGTCACGCACGGCCACTTCGACCACGTGGCCGACGCGCCCGATCTGGCCCGCATGCACAAGGTGCCCATGTATGGACCGGCCGGCCTGAACCAGACCATCACCACGCTGGGCGTGTTGCCGGCTGAACTGTCGCCGCGTTTCGGCAAGGGCGGCACCATCGAGCCCTTCGGCAAGGGCGGCGTGAAGATCACGGCGACCCACGCCGAACACTCCTCCGAATACGGCTGGAAGAACCCGGTCACCAACAAGGACGAAGTGCACGTGGGCGGTGAACCGGTGGGCTTCATCATCGAGATGGAGAACGGCTTCAAGATCTACCACATGGGCGATACGGGCCTCTTTGGCGACATGAAGTTCATCGGCGAGTACTACAAGCCCGATCTCGTGCTCATCCCGATTGGCGGCCACTTCGTGATGAGTCCGGTGGATGCCGCCTATGCGGTGAAGAACTACCTGAAACCGAAATACGCCCTGCCTATCCACTACGGCACCATTCCCCAGCTCAAGGGCACGACGGAGGAATTCGCCGCAGCCCTGGGCGGCGAGGCCAACAAGATGCTCAAGGTCCAGCCGGGCGAGAAGGTGGACTTCTGACCGGCCGGCATGTCCGTGCAAGCCAAGCGGCGCCTGCGGGCGCCGTTTTTATTGCCCGCTGCGCGAAACCGGCCCGGCTGGGATAATTGCGGGATGTCCCTGCCCGACCACCAGCTCGAACTGCTCTCCCCCGCCCGCACCGCCGATATCGGCATCGAGGCCATCAACCATGGCGCCGACGCCATCTATATCGGTGGTCCGTCCTTCGGCGCGCGCAGCAGCGCCGACAACTCGGTGCAGGACATCGCCCGCCTCGTGCAGCACGCGCATCGCTACAACGCGCGCATCTTCGTCACCCTCAACACCATCCTGCGCGACGACGAACTCGAGCCCGCGCGCAAGCTGGCCTGGCAGTTCTACGATGCCGGGGTGGATGCCTTAATCATCCAGGACATGGGCCTGCTGGAGATCGACCTGCCGCCCATCCAGCTGCATGGAAGCACGCAAACCGACATCCGCACACCCGAGAAGGCGCGCTTCCTGCAGGACGCAGGCCTGAGCCAGCTGGTGCTGGCGCGGGAGCTCACCCTGGAGCAGATCCGGGACATCCGCCAGCAGACCCACTGCACGCTGGAGTTCTTCGTCCATGGTGCACTGTGCGTGGCCTACAGCGGCCAGTGCTACATCAGTCACGCGCACACCGGCCGCAGCGCCAACCGTGGCGACTGCTCGCAGGCCTGCCGCCTGCCCTACCAGGTGCTCGACAGCCAGGGCCGCTTCGTGGCGCATGACAAGCACGTGCTCTCGATGAAGGACAACAACCAGAGTGCCAACCTCGCGGCCCTGGTCGATGCGGGCATCCGCAGTTTCAAGATCGAAGGCCGCTACAAGGACCAGGCGTATGTGAAGAACATCACGGCGCACTACCGCAAGCTCTTCGACGAGCTGCTGGACCAGCGCCCGGAGCTTGCCCGGGCCTCCAGCGGCAAGACGAGCTTCACCTTCACGCCCGACCCCGACCAGAATTTCAACCGCGAGTTCACCGACTACTTCGTGCAAGGTCGCAAGGAAGACATCGGCGCATTCGACACGCCCAAGAATCCGGGGCGTCACCTGGGCTACGTCAACAAGGTCGGCCCCGATTTCGTCGAGCTCACCGTCACCGAGCCGGGCACCGTGCTGCACAACGGCGACGGCCTGTGCTATTACGACCTGCAGAAGGAACTGGTAGGACTGGCCATCAACCGCGCCGAGCCGGCTGGCCCGATGTCGGTCGACACGTGGCGCGTCTATCCGAAAGACCCGATCAGCGGCTTCAAGGACCTGCGCAAGGGCACGGAACTCAACCGCAATCGCGACATGAGCTGGGTGCGGATGCTGGAAAAGAAGTCCAGCGAGCGGCGCATCGGCGTCTGGGTCCGGCTGCAGGAGACACCAACGGGCTTTGCCCTGCACCTGACAG
>DALYHW010000211.1:0-4969 GCA_031970695.1 Hylemonella sp. | reverse complement strand
CACCCTGGTAGCCCGCATCCGCAAACACATCGCGCTCTTCGCCGTGCACCAGTGCACCTGCGCTCTGTTTGAAGCCGGGGCATGGCGCCGACGAAATAAATCGGTGCTCGCAGCTCAGCTAGCGCTGTGCTGCTCGGCGGCGCTGCAGTGCGCCAGGAACTCCGTGGTCGCGCTGCCCAGCCGCTTTTCACGGTGCAGCACGATGGCGAGCTTGCGGCTTGCCTTGGGCAGGCGTGTTCGCAGTTCGACCAGGTGCCCGTCTTCCACGCTTTGCGCCACCGCGTAGCGCGAAAGGCAGCCAAGGGCATCGCTCGCCGCCACCACGTGCTTGATCGCTTCGGTGCTGCCGAGTTCGAAGCCTACGCGTACATGGGCCAGATTTTTCAGTAACCATTCATCCGCGATCTGACGCGTGCCGGAACCGTGTTCCCGCAGCACCCAGGTGGCATCAGCCAGCTGTCGGGACGTTGCGCAGCGATTCGCCAGCGCATGGCCCGGCGCAGCGAGGATCACCATTTCATCATCAAGCCAAGGCCGAACGACAAGGTCAGAATGTGTCTGCGCCCCCTCGATGAAGCCGATGTCGACGTCGAAGCCAGCTACCGCGGTAATCACTTCACTCGTATTGCCAATACGCAAATGGACATGGCTTTTGGGGTGCAGCTGCGTCCAGTGCGAGATCAAGCTCGGCAACAAGTATTCGCCTATCGTAAAACTGGCGGCCACCCGCAAGGGTGCTGCGTGCTCGTCCATGAACAGAGCTTGCACTTCGGCTGCTTGTTCGACCAGCGCTTGGGCCTTGGGCAACAGCGCGCGTCCGTTTTCGTTGAGCAGCAGGCGCCGGCCGATGCGATCGAACAGTTCGATGCCAAGAGCGGCCTCAAGGTCAGACAGCGAGGTGCTAGCTGCAGATTGCGAGCGTGCAATCCGGTTAGCCGCCGCACGTGTGCTGCCGCCGCGCGCCGTTGCAAGAAAGACTTCTAGCTGCCGAAGGTTGAGGCGCAGCCGCCGGAAGGATTGTTGATTGAATTTATCGATCACTGTGAGCAGAATTATCCACTTTTTTCTTTAAAGGCTCTAACCTAATATTGAATCCAACGAAGAGGGTAATGACCCTGACACGTGTACCCCCAAGTGCGGGATTAGAAAGAAATTTTCCTATGTTCAGTTTCCAGCCGCCAACGTCAAGCACCAAGAAGGGCCACCCAACTTGGCTGCCGCAGCGCTTGTGGCAACTTCTCCCAGGTGCCTCTTTGGCCTGCGTGATTGCAATGGCTGCCACCTTGGTCTCAACGCTGCACGGCGGGCCACAACTGTTGTATGCCCTGTTCTTTGGTCTGGGCTTCCACTATCTCAGCAATGACGCCACAACCAAGCCAGGCATCGAATTTTGCTCACGTACCGTACTGCGTCTTGGCGTCGGTCTGCTCGGTGCGCGCATCACCGCGTCCCAGATTGCAGGGCTGGGCTGGTCGACTGCTGCCATTGTGGTTGCCGCCGTGGTGACCACCATGCTGTGCGGCAGCCTGCTGGGACGACGCCTGGGCCTGACGCGGGCGCAGGGCGTGCTGTCGGGCGGCGCCGTTGCTATCTGCGGCGCTTCCGCAGCGCTGGCGATTTCGTCGGTGCTGCCGCGCAACAAGGAGAGCGAACGCTTCACCCTGATGGTGGTGGTGACGGTGACTGTGCTGTCCACGCTGGCCATGGTGGCCTACCCCGTGATCGCCAAAGTATTGCATCTCCCGCCGGAGTTGGCCGGCCTATTCCTTGGCGGCACCATTCATGACGTGGCCCAGGTTGTCGGCGCGGGTTATATGCTGAACCATGAAACGGGTGACTACGCCACCATCGTCAAGCTGTTCCGGGTGTCCATGCTGGCCGTGGTCGTGGTGGTGGTGTCCAGCATGTTCAAGAAAGAGCGTGAGCAGTCTGAAGATGGCACGGTCGCAGCCAAGCAGGCGCTGGTGCCTTGGTTTTTATGGGTGTTTGTGGCCCTGGTGGCTCTCAACTCCATGGGTGGAGTACCTGTGGCCGTTCAGGAGGGCCTGAGCAATGTGTCCCGCATTTGCCTGGTCGTCGCCATTGCTGCCCTGGGTATCAAGACGTCTTTCCGGCAACTGTCCCGCGCCGGATGGAAACCGTTCACCTTGCTGCTGGTTGAAACCCTGTGGATGGCCTCGTTTGTGCTGGCTGCCATTTACCTGAGACCTTGAGTGGACTCCCGGCGTCCGCCAGACCCCCGTGCCTTTCCCGTGGTTCTGTCGCAATAAGCATAAACGACCATTCCGGCCATGCTTGATTTTCGTAAAAGTTTGATCGACATCACCTTGCGCAAGGTGCTCAAACGGCTTCACTACCCGCTGGAGGTGATGTTGACCTGCGTTAGATGGTATGAGGTCTACCCGCTGAGCCTGCGCCACATCGACGAGATGATGCAGGGGCGCGGTGTTTTCGTTGACCACTCCACCGTGCATCGCTGGGCGATAAAGATGTTGCCGGTGTTGGCCGCCGTTTTCCGAAGGCGCAAGCGACCGGTTGGTGGAAGTTGGCGCATGGATGAGACCTACATCAAAGTTTCAGGCAAGTGGAAATATCTCTACTGCGCCGTCGACCGTGATGGCGACACTGTGGATTTCCTGCTCACGGCCAAGCGAGATAAGGCTGCTGCTCGGCGCTTTCTGGAGCGCGCCATCAACCTGCACGGCGTGCCGGAGAAGATCACCATCGATAAGAGCGGTGCCAATACGGCAGCCATTGAAAGCGTCAAGGCCGACGCCTGCGTAGATATCCTGATGCGCCAAAACAAATACCTGAACAACATAGTCGAGCAGGATCACCGGGCCGTCAAAAGAATCACCCAACCGATGCTCGGCTTCAAGCCGTGTTGGAGTGCGCGAATCCTCATTGGAGGTATCGAAACAATGCACATGATCCGCAAGGGGCAGTTGAAAGGTCCCGAGGGATCAACTATGTCCGCAGCACAGCTGTTCTACAGCCTCGCTGTTTGATCACTAGGGAGGTCTTACATGGACGTCTCCAGAAGAGAAAGATTTGGCGGCGTGAAAGTCAGAAGGGTTTGCGGTCTTACATTCGGCCTGTCGGTGCAGGGTGTTCGTCCTGCTGGCCCTGATGGCATTCGCGGGTGAGGTTCCTGTCTGCATATCGAGCCTGATGCCCTGCGTCCCTATCGGATTGCCCCCACCCCGGTTTGACCTGTTGACCCATCACATCGCTTCCTGCGAGCTCTCCTTCAAAACGGTTTCTTGGTGTTTGGTGTGTTCAGTTCATCGTAGTGGTCTCATGCTGCAGCGAGATCAACCGGATTCCATCTGACCTGGTCAAAGGCTTTGCCTTTGACCAGGACTGCCCAGGCTGTTCGGGCCAACTTGTTGGCCAGTGCCGCGACCACCACGCTGTACGGGCGGCGCAGTAACAGCCTCTCGATCCAGCCGCTTCGCTGGCTTCTGGCTATGACGGCGCGAGCGCCGTGCATCAACATGGTCCTCACATAAAGGTCGCCGCGTTTGGAGATCCCCAACTGCCGAGTCTTTCCCCCGGTGCCAGTCTGTCGGGGCGTCAGTCCCAACCAGGCGGCAAACTGCCTGCCCGACTCAAAGCTGGACAGGTCTGTCGCGGTAGACACCAAGGCTGTCGCCGTCAACGGACCGATGCCCGGTATGGCTTGCAGAGCATGCATGTGCTGGTTTTGCTTGATCATCGAGGCCAGCCGTTTGTCGATTTCGTCTTGCAGGCTGTAGATGCGACGCAGTTGATCCTGAACGCTGGCGACCACCACATCTGGCAGTCGCGCCTGCTCCTGCGCCTTGGCAAGTTCATCCTGAACGCGCTTGAGCAGCACACGATGTCCTTCCGGCAGCACGATGCCGAACTCGTAGAGCAAGCCACGCAACGCGTTGGTTTGCATAATGCGCACCTTCATGAGTTGAGCACGCATGCGGTGCAGGGTCAGACAGGTCTGTTGCTGTTCGTTCTTGATCGGCACGGCCTTGATGTGAAACTGTTGAGCCGCCACCCAGATGGCCTGGGCATCCCGAGCATCAGTCTTGTCGCGCAGGACAAAGGGACGGACATGTTTAGCTGGCAGCAGCTTGACCTCATGTCCCAAAGACTGCAGGGTTCTGGCCCAGTGGTTAGCACCGCCACAGGCTTCCAGCGCAACCAGTGACCTCTGACGATTGGCAAAGAAGGTGGTCACCCGGTCACGCCTGAGCTTGTGCCGTTCGATCTCGCCGGTCTCGGCGCCCACGACATGAAGCTGGAACACGTTCTTGGCAATATCGATTCCGATGACTGGCAGCGTTGCGTTAAATTGCATGGCGGGACCTCCGGTTCTCAGGTGGGTGGGACAAACCTCCACTTTGGCACTTTGATGCCGTTACCGCGAGACTCCCTTTGGCGAGTCAGGAGCATGCGCATTCAACGGCGGTATAGGTGGAGACGTCCATGCCATCTGCACAACCTCCCCGTTGGCACGGGACGTGCAACATTGCCGCCATGAAACAAATGAGCCTGGGCGAGAGCGGATACGAGCGCAAGACCAAGCGGACGCGCAAGCGCGAGTTTCTGGACGAGATGAATCTGGTGGTGCCGTGGGCCGAGCTGGTGTCGCTGATTGCGCAGCACGCACCCGCGCCCAGTGCCAAGGGCGGGCGCCCGCCGTTTGCCGTTGAGACGATGCTGCACATCCACTTCCTTCAATGCCATCAGGGCCAGCAGGACGAACACCCTGCACCGACAGGCCGAATGTAAGACTGCAAACCCTTCTGACTTTCACGCCGCCGAATCTTGCTCTTCTGGAGACGTCCATGTAAGACCTTCCCTATTCTTACTGTGTCATAAAGGACACAATACGATCTTCTCGACTTCGAGCTGGAGGTTCGATGAATGCAGCCAAGCGATTTGATCTCTACCTAGAACACCTGAGCGAAGGCCTGGGTCACGCGGACCG
>DALYHW010000210.1:0-4975 GCA_031970695.1 Hylemonella sp. | reverse complement strand
GTTCCATCTGGGCTGCGTCCGAGACGTCCACCTGAAGCGCCAGCACCTCCGCCCCCGCGGCCTGCAACTCCGCAGCCGCTTTGTCCAGCGCGTCCTGCTGGACATCGACCAGGGCCAGCCGCATGCCCAGGCGTGCGCCGATACGGGCACACTCCAGGCCAAAGCCCGAGCCAGCGCCCGTCAACACGGCGGTCTTGCCCTTGAAATCTTCAATCATCTCTATTCCTTTATTCGATAGGTCACGGATCCTGCCGACCGGACCATCCGTCATTCATGTGGTTGCCTGCGACCGATAAGCCGCCATGCCACTGGATCAACGCAGGCTCAGGCACGTGGCCTCCGCGGCGCAAAAATCATGGACCACGTGCGCACGATATCCCGCACCTCGGCATCACCCAGGGCCTGCTTGTGCACGAGCAAGCGGTGCAGGCGTGGCAGGTTGTAATGGGGAACAGCCGGATAAAGGTGGTGTTCCAGGTGGTAGTTCACGTGGTGCGGAAACAGGAACAGGCGTGCGGCCCAGTTCGCCAGACTGCCCCAGGTCCGGTTGGTGCGGGCAGCCGTCAGCGGCGAACTCAGGTCGGTCACCGCACCATGTTCGCAGATGGCGCGCAGCCGCAGGATGGGTTGCAGGGTGGTGAGCAGCGGCAGGGTCCACAGGGCGAGATAGGTCAGCAGGCCCTGGAGTCCGCCCAGCAGCCAGGCGCACAGCGGCACCAGCAGATGGAATGCCACGACCCCCCAGCGGTCGCGTCGCGCTGCGGCACGCAACTGCGGCGAGGTATCGTCCAGCGGCGAAATGCGTCGCCGGGTGTCATCGTTGATGGCCGGCGAACCGAAGAAATACGCAAAGGTCTTCCAGGCATTCCAGCCTACAAGGTCCTGTGCGAGCTTCTTCCACAGGTAGGCCCGGCCCCGCGGGTACCCGCCGTGGATGGCGGTATCCGGATCTTCCGGGCCATACAGGTTGTTGTGGTGCAGGCGGTGCGTGACCCGGTAGGTGCACATCGAGACCCCGCCACTCATGCCAATCAGTCGCCCCAGCAGGTCGTTGAGCGCGCGGCTGGACAGGAGGCGGTAATGGGCCGCCTCGTGCGCCAGGATAAACAGGCCATGCTGCGCCACGCCGATCAGCACCAACCCGGCCAAACCGCCCGCCCACCACCACGGTGTCGTCCAGCTGCGCATTGCCAGGACCATGCCCGCCGCGGCCAGCAGCAGGGTCTGCGTAACGGCGAGCAGGGAGCGGCTGTCCGACAAGGTCGTCAGCGGGGCCAGCTCCTCGGCCGAGAGCAGGCGCCGGGCCTGCGCATTCAGGCTGCCCGGGGCGCGCAGGTCGTCGCGGAACTCTTCACCGCGTTTCGCAACACCCTGCCCCGCGCCATCGCCGTGCTGCAGGTGCGGCCCCTGGTTCACCGGCTTACTCCCGGACCAGCTTGACCAGTTGCTTGCCGAAGTTCTTGCCGCGCAGCAGGCCCAGGAAGGCTTCCGGTGCGGCCTCGATCCCTTGCGCCACACTCTCGCGCGGCCGCAGCTTGCCGCTACCGACCAGCATGCCGAGCTCCTTGAGTGCCTCGGGCCAGACTTCCATGTGCTCGCTGACGATGAAACCCTGGACCTTGAGGCGGTTCGTCAGGATCAGCTGAGGATAGGTCATGGGCACGGGCTGCCCGTCATAGCCGGCGATCATGCCGCACACCGCGATGCGGCCGTGCGCGTTCATGCGTGACAGCACGGCGTCCAGCACCATGCCCCCCACGTTCTCGAAGTGCCCGTCGATGCCTTTCGGGCAGGCTTCTTTCAGCGCCTTGGACAGGGAGCCCGCGTCCTTGTGCAGCTTGTAGTCGATGCAGGCGTCGAAACCCAGCTCCCGGACGACGTAGTCGCATTTGTCCTTGCCGCCAGCGATGCCCACCACGCGGCAGCCGCGCGCCTTGGCCAGCGCACCGTAGGCGCTGCCCACCGCGCCGGCGGCGGCACTGACGGTCACCGTGTCACCAGCCTTGGGTTCGATGATCTTCACCAGACCATACCAGGCCGTGACGCCGGGCATGCCGACCGCACCAAGGTAGTGGCTGAGCGGCACGTGCGTGGTGTCCACCTTGCGCACGGCGCCGGGCTGGCTCGCATCAACCACGCTATATTCCTGCCAGCCGCCCATGCCCACCACCTTGTCACCCGCGGCAAATTTGGGGTGGCGGCTTTCCACCACCTCACCGACCGTGCCGCCGATCATGACCTCGCCCAGGGGCTGGGGCTCGGCGTAGCTCTTGCTGTCGCTCATGCGCCCACGCATGTAGGGGTCCAGGCTCAGGTAGTGGTGACGTACCAGCACCTGGCCATCGGCCAGTGCCGGCGTCTGGGTCGTGGCGAGTTTGAAGTTGCTGGCCTCGGCCTCGCCCTGCGGGCGGTTGTCGAGTAGCCATTGGCGATTGGCGGGCATGGTGTGTTCCTCTGGATCAGTCGGTGGAAATTACGTTCAGCGCGTTGCTGTCCTTGGGACCGGTAGGCAGGCGCTTGACGTACTTGAAGGTGCCGGTGGCATGGGCGCAAGCCCGGCCCTCAGCGTCATAGATGGTGGCCTCGGTAAAGGCCAGCGTGGCGGTGCGGTGGATGAGCCGGCCCTTGCCCGTAAGCTTGCCGCGCGCGGCCTGCATGAAGCTGGTCTTCATCTCGATGGTCACCACGCCCATGTCGGGCTGCACGCTGCGCGCCGCCGTGGCCATGGTCACGTCCATCAGCGTCATCGTGGCACCACCGTGCGTGACGGCAAAGGAGTTCAGGTGCTCGGGCCGGGGCTCGTAGTGAAGTTCGGACTGGCCATTGTCGAAACGCTCGAGCGTGAAGCCCAGATGCTCGACGAAAGGAATGCGTACGCCAAAGGGAATCGACACGGCGTCAGCCTCCCGTCACGCAGCTCACGCCGCCATCCACGGCCAGCCACTGGCCCGTGATGTGCTTGCCGGCGTCGGAGGCATAGAGCACGCACAGGCCCTTGAGGTCCTCGTCATCACCCAGGCGCTGCAAGGGCGCGTGCTTTTTGAGATTCTCGACGCCCCAGGCCTCCAGGGTGCCAGCCGTCATCTTGCTCGGGAAGAAACCCGGGCAGATGGCATTGACGTTGATGCCGTACTTGCCCCACTCTGCGGCCAGGGCACGCGTGAAATTGATGACGGCGCCTTTGGAGGTGTTGTAGGCGATCGTTGTCATCTCGGGCGGGTTGCCCCCCAGGCCGGCGATGGAAGCCACGTTGATGATGCGGCCACTCTTGCGCGGAATCATGCTCCTCTTGCCGATGACCTGGCTGAGGATGAAGTAGCCGCGGATATTGAGGTTCATCACCTTGTCCCAGGCGGGAATCGGGTGGTCTTCGGCCGGGGCGCCCCAGGCCGCGCCGGCATTGTTGACCAGGATGTCCACGTCACCCATGCGCTGCAGGGTTTCGTCGGCCAGGCGGTGGATGTCTTCCTCGCGGGCGCAGTCCGCCGCGATCCAGCGCGCATCGATACCGGCTGACTGCAGTGCGGCCACGGCCTGCTCCAGCTCGTCGGCCTTGCGCGCACTCAGCATCACGCGCGCGCCAGCCTCGCCCAGCGCTTGCGCCAGCTGCAGGCCCAGGCCTCGCGAGCCGCCGGTGATGAGGGCAGTCTTGCCCTTGAGGTCAAAGAGTTGCTGGATGGTACGGGTCATGGTCTTGTCTCTGTTCGTGGCGTGTTATTTCATGAGGGATCGGATCCAGATCAGCAGCGCCCCTGCTGCTGCGACATCGGTGCCGCCGATCTGGAAGGTGTCGCCGAGCGCTCGGTCCTGCCGTTGCAGGAACATGCCCAGAACCAGGGTCAGCAGCCCGCCATAGATCAGGATCCAGGCCAGCCGCTCGACGCGCAGTTTGCTTGCTTCGCTTGCCATCAGAACGCCTCCTCCGGGAAATCCGCGCAGGTCATGTCGCGCGATTCCACTACCTTAAGCCAGGCGTCGATTTTCGGCAATTCGTAACGGAAGAAATAGCGGGCGGCCAGCAGGCGGCCCTGGTTGGCTACATCAGCCGCGTTCTGGCTGGCGGCGAGCGCCACGTCCAGCCACACCCAGGCCAGCACCGTATGGCCAAAGGCCTGCATATAGGGCACGGCGTTGGCCAATGCCTCGCCGGGCTGGCCCGTAGACCAGGCTGCCGTCGTGGCTGAACCGACGCGCTGCAGGGCCTGCCCCAGTTGCGCGGCATAGGGTGCGAGTTCGCCCTGCGCGCGTGCCATCGTCGCCTGCATGCGCGCGGCCAGCAGCTGCAGGCCCTTGCCCTCTTCCATCAGCACTTTGCGGCCCAGCAGGTCCAGCGCCTGGATGCCGTGCGTGCCCTCGTGGATCATGTTCAGGCGGTTGTCGCGCCAGTACTGCTCGACCGGGAAGTCGCGCGTGTAGCCATAGCCGCCGTGGATCTGGATGGCCAGGGAATTGGCCTCCAGGCACCATTCGCTGGGCCAGCTCTTGGCAATGGGCGTCAGCACCTCCAGCAGCAGGCGGGCGTCGTCGGCGGCCTCGGGCGTGCCGGTGTGCTGCTCATCCACCAGGCGCGCGCAATAGAGCTGCAACGCGAGCGACCCTTCGCACCAGGACTTCTGCGACAGCAGCATGCGCTTGATGTCGGCGTGCTCGATGATGCGGATCTGGGGCTGCGCAGGGTCCTTGCCGGCCGGGCCCATCGGGCGACCCTGGGGCCGGTTTTTCGCATAGTCGAGCGACGCCTGGTAACCCGCCATGCCCAGCATGGTGGCGGCCATGCCGATGCCGATGCGCGCCTCGTTCATCATGTGGAACATGCAGCGCAGGCCCTCGCCGGGACGGCCGACGAGATAACCGACCGCCCCGCCCTTCTCGCCCGCGACCTGGAGCGCCGCGCGCAAGTCCGCGCGCAGGTCCGGATGCGCCAGCGCCAGCAGGTTGAGCGAGCGAGCCGAACTGCGCCAGGGCTGGAGCTCCC
>DALYHW010000209.1:0-5058 GCA_031970695.1 Hylemonella sp. | reverse complement strand
CTATTGGACGCTCAAGGCGAGCGGTGTGGAGAAGGTGTCGGTCCTCGACGGCGGCTTCGCCGCCTGGGCCGCCGACAAATCCAACCCGGTCGAAAGCGGCGCCCGCTCCCCGACGCCGGAAATCTTCACCGTCAAGCTCAACCGGCGCTATATCGCCGAATCAAACGATGTGGAGCAGGTACAGCGCCAAGGCGGCGCGCGCCATCATGGCGGCCAGCGTGTCCTCGGCGCCGCGGCACAGCGCGTGCCCGGTGCTGAACGCCAGGGGCACCGGCAGCTCGCTGCGCTTCACCTCGGCCAGCGCGTGGCGCAGGCGCTGGTCGAACGCGAGGGCTGCTTCGGTGTCGGCAAACGTCAGCAGCACCGCAAACTCCTCGCCGCCCAGGCGCGCGGCAATGTCGCCCGCGCGCAGGCAACGCTGCAGCAGCGTGCCGAAGAACTGCAGCGCGGCGTCACCCATGTGGTGGCCGTAGCGGTCGTTGATCTGCTTGAAGTGGTCCAGGTCGATCATCAGCAGTGACAGGGCCTGCCCGTGGCGCTGCGCGTGCCGCAGGGTCCGCGTCGCCTGCTCGGTCCAGCCCTGGCGGTTGAGCAGTCCGGTCAGGCTGTCCGTCACCACCAGCGCGTGCAGCTGGCGCTGCGCTTCCTCGCGCCAGGCCGCCAGGATGGCCACGTTGCCCAGCACCAGCGTCACATTGGCTGCCAGCAGCGCGGCCACGTTCACGGGCGTGGGGGCACGGAAATAGGGGTAGAGCTCGGTGAACCAGGCGCCCAGCACGCCCCGGGCGGCCGTGAAGCCGGCCATCACCAGGAAGCAGCCCAGCATCAGCATGCGCCAAGAGACGCGCCCGAAGGCGGCCGTGGCCGGGCGCAGCGTGGCGCGCGCCAGGATCAGCAGCTGCGCGGCCAGCAGCAGGTTGGACCAGCCCACCCGCACCGGATAACTCTGGAAACTCAGCGCATAACCCACCGGCATGCCCACCACCAGTACCAGCAGCAGCCGGCGCAGCGGGCGCGGCCCCAGCCAGTTGCCCAGGGCGCGGAACACCAGCCAGTTGCTCAGGCTCAGCAGCGCCATGGCCACGCTGGACAGCAGCCAGTCCGGCCACTGGCCCAACCAGAAACCCGAGCAGATCAGCGCGATCCAGGCCACGCCGTTGATGATGAGGGACAGCCGCGCGTCGCGCGCCGCCGGGCTGAGGTGCTGGCCCATGACCAGCGGCAGCGTGAGGGACATCGCCAGCAGATTGGCGACGTTGATGACGAGCAGGGTGGTGGGGTCGAGCTGCAAGAGAGTGGCCGTCGCGTGAGGCGCAATTTTATTCGACCCGCTCCACGGGCCTCGCGTACGAGCACCCCCGTCAGGGTTATTTGCGCCGCAGCGTGCCCTGCAGGTCCGTGCCCGGCGCCACCGTGTTGAAGACCGTGCCGTATTTCTTCACGTTCTCGTGCAGCAGGGCCAGGCGCTGCTCGGACTCGTCGGTGTCCACGATGATCTCGTAGCGGATGCTTTCCATCTTCGGCGGCACGTCCTGCCGCACGCCATTCACCCGCACTTCCACGCCGCGCAGCTGGAACTTCAGGATCGGCGTCACGCGTTCAATGCCCTTGACCATGCAGGCCGACAGCGCGGCCAGCAGCAGCTCGGCCGGGTTGAAGGCCGCGGGGTTGCCGGCCAGGTCCGTGTCAAGCGCAAGCTCGGCCTGCTTGCAGCGGGCCAGGCTGCCGTGGGCATCCACGCGCCGTGTCTCCACGTGAAAAGTCATCCTGGCCGGCGGCGTGTTCATGGTGACCTCAGTGCGTGGTGAAGGTGTAGCTCACTTCTTCGCTCTCCACCATATCGAGGAACTCGTCCAGCACGTCCTCGTCGTCGGTGCTGCGCCAGATGTCCTCGGGGTCGGTGGCAAACAGCGGCTCGATGGCCAGGTCGAGGTACTGGCCGTCGGGCAGCTTGATCACCGGCGTGCCTTCGGAGGTCTGCACGACCTCCCAATCGTCGGGGACGGACATCTCGAGCTGGATGGTGACGCTGAGTTTTTTCATGATCGGGTTCCTGTGCAGGGGTGGCAGGGCGGTGGGTGAAGCGGGCGGGTGTTGTCAGGGGGCTTGAAGCCGCGTGTTGAGTTCAGCCGCATCGGGCGCGGCCAGGGTCGTGTTGTGGCGGTCCGTCAGCGGCCCGCCACCGGGCAGCACCTGGCCCGTGGCATCGTAGCCGATGGCCTTGAACTTCCAGACCGCGCCCACGCGCTTGAGGTTGCCCACGTGCGCACCATCGGCGGCCAGCACGCGCCAGACATCGGGGTTCACAGGGCTCAGGGTGTAGCGGTTCATGCAGGCTCAAGCTTGCCACACGCCAAAGCCGGCCGAGCGCAGGTCGATGCCCACCTCCACCTCGCGTTCGCGGGCTTGCTCGTACGTCATCGGGTTGAAACCTTCGTACAGGTCGGGCAGCAGGCGCAGGCCGTACTTCTGCACATAGCTGTTGGCCTGGATCCCGGCCTTGTGCTTGTCAAAACGCACATCCGGGTCCAGCCCCGTCATGCCCACGTAGACGCAGGGCTTGCCGTCCACGTAGTCCGGGTTGTTCCGGCGAAAACGCGGCTCGAGCAGCACGTCTTTCGACAGCTCGATCACGTAAACATGGTGGTGGGGTCGGCGGGCCATGGCGGGCGGGTGGTGTGGCCCCCCATTATTGGGGCTGCGCCGGCGCGGCCCGCGAGGTGCCCGATGTGTGACGTATTGCCGGGGTGCACAGCCACCGGTGTCAAAGCGGTAATAGTTGGCAGTGCTTTTCCCTGCCCGGCGTGAACTACGCACGGTGCGGGTGATGGCAAACCGGCCATGCCCGCCCATACTGCCTCCCACATACCGTGGGGAGCACACTATGCAGTCCAAACTTGCCGTCCTGATCGTGAGCGCAGCCGCACTGGCTGCGGCGAGCACCGCAGCAGCCCAGACCCTGGCGCCGCGCGAAACCCGCGAACAGCAGGACGCCGCGCGTTACCGCGTCTGCGACGCGCAGCGCGCCGACAACCCGGCCACGCACACCATCGACTTCACCGCCGACGGCCGCCGCTGCCTGATCGGCGCGCTGGACCAGGCCGCCTCGGTGCAGGGCACGTTGGTGCTGCTGCGCAATGCCTCCGCAACCCTGCTCAAGACACCCGACGACCACGAGTTACGCACGGCCGCCCTGGGCGCCGTGGCGCGGGCCCGCACGCAGCTGACGCAGGAACTGCCCGCGCTGCGCGAGGGCTTTGCCCAGCAGGCGGCTGCGCTGGACATGGCCGAATACGCCATCTACCTGCCCCGGCTGCATCACCAGCAGCAGGTGTGGCGCATCGAGGCCTACGAGGCGCAGGCCACGCTGGAGCGCATCGAACTGGCGGGGCATCGCCCCTGACCCTGCGCGAGGGCTGAGCCCGGCTCAGCAGCCCAGCTGCTGCGCCAGGTCCAGCAGGTCACGCGTGTGCAGGGTGTTGGCCGGGTGGGGCGTGTCGTCCTTGCCGTGGCCACCGCCAAATTCCAGCGGGCGTTCCACGTAGGCCGTCTGCAGGCCGCAGGCACGTGCGGCGGCCAGGTCGTCCTGGTGGGTGGCCACCAGCATCACCTGCGCGGGCGGCACGTCGAACACGCGCGCCACGCCAAGATACGTCGCCGGGTCCGGCTTGTAGGCGCGGAACACCTCGGCCGAAAGAATGCAGTCCCAGGGCAGGCCGGCCCGCTTGGCCATATTGGCCAGCAGGCCCATGTTGCCGTTGGAGAGCGTGCAGAGCGTGAACTTGGCTTTGAGCCGCGTGAGCCCGGCCACCGTGTCGGGCCACGGGTCCAGCCGGTGCCAGGCCTGGTTGAGGTGGCGGCGCTCGTCCTCGGGCATGTCCTGCAGGCCGAAAGCCGGCAGGATCTCGTCGAGGATCATGCGGTGGAGGTCGTCAATCAGCGTCCAGCCCAGTTCGCCACTCATCACACGCGCCATGGCCGGCCGGTAGCCTGCGCGCCAGGCCCGCGCAAAGGCCGCACCGTCCACGCCAGGGCGCAGCGCCTGCACCTCGCGCGCAATGCTGCCGTGCCAGTCCACCACGGTGCCAAAGATGTCGAAGGCGAGGACGCGGGGCGGCGTAGAGAGCATGCTGCTCACTCCTCGATCTTCACGCCCTTCCAGAAGGCCACGCGGCCCTGGATGAGATGGGCCTCGGGCTTGGGCTCGGGGTAGTACCACACGGCGTCGGGCAGCATGTCGCCGTTGACCAGCAGGCTGTAGTAATGCGCCTCGCCTTTCCAGGGACAGGTGGTCTTGTGATTCGAAAAGGTCACGTACTCGCGCTTGAGCGTGTGCGCGGGGAAGTAGTGGTTGCCTTCCACCATGACAGTGTCGTCACTCTCGGCGATGACGGTGTTGTTCCAGGTGGCTTTCATCGATCTATAAGTTGTGATCCCAGGGATCGTAGACCTCCGGACGCCCCTTTTCATCCACTTCTATAGGGATGCGCTTAAAGCGGCTTGCTCCTTTGTAGCGATCAACTGCATATATTGCGACGTCATTAGCGGCAAGATTGCCTGCTCTGATCAGGTCGAGTAATCCCAAAAAGAGCTCTCGGGAATGAGTCTCCGCGATGATGTGCAGATTCCTCTCCGATGCTGCACTCGCAAGGACGCCAGACAAGAGTTTTGCAGCGGTGTGATTTAGGTGTAGCTCAGGTTGCTCGAATAGGAGCGTAGATCTCGCCGGCGCGAAACTGCATTGGGCGAGCACCGGCAGGACTTGGGACATGCCATATCCAAGGTCGGCGATCGGGAGCGTGGCGCCGTCTGCCAGTGTGACGTTCACATCAAACAAGTCGGATTTTCCTACTCTAGCGACCTCTACGGTTTTCGCGAGCCCCATCTGATGCAGCCAGTTGCTGATCTGCTTCAAATGGGGGCGTGATTTGGTTTGGACAAATTCATTCGCCAGTAGCGTAATTGCGTTCTCACCTTGAGCGCCGACTTCGCTTGGACTTGATCTGAATCGCCCCGGGTATCGAGGAGGCTGGTTGGTTTAAGTTGAGACGGTGGTCT
>DALYHW010000208.1:0-5086 GCA_031970695.1 Hylemonella sp. | reverse complement strand
AGCTGCCGGTCTTGTCATAGAGGTAGCCGCCCAGCCAGACGCCCATGAAGGAACCGACCTGGTGGCTGAAGAAGACAAAACCACCCAGCATGGACAGGTGCGCCACGCCGAAGACCTGGGCCACGATGGCGTTGGTTGGCGGTACCGTGGACAGCCAGAGCAGGCCCATCACGGCCGAGAAGACGTACACGCTCATGGGCGACAGCGGCACCAGCAGGAAGACCGTGATGGCCACGGAGCGGGCGAAATAGATGAATGCCAGGATCTTGCGTTTGGCCAGGCGCTGGCCCAGCGTGCCGGCGGCATAGGTACCGAAGACGTTGAACAGGCCGATCAGGGCCAGCGAGTAGCTGGCCACCTGCGGCGACAGGCCATGGTCTTTCAGGTAGCTGGGCATGTGCACGCCGATGAACACCACCTGGAAGCCACAGACGAAATAGCCCGCCATGAGCAACTGGAAGCTGGGATAAGCGAAGGCTTCCCGCAGGGCTTCGAGAATGGTCTGGTCGCGTTTCTGGGGCGCGCCGCTGGCGAAACCCGGCTCATGCAGGCCCCAGGCCAGTGGAATGATCAGCAGCGCGGCCATGCCCAGCGCCACCAGCGCCTGCTGCCAGCCCAGGGAGCTGATAAGCCAGCCCTCGGTGGGGACCATGAGGAACTGCCCAAAGGAACCGGCCGCGGCGGCGACGCCCATGGCCCAGGAGCGTTTGTCCAGACTCACGTTGCGTCCGATCACGCCGTAGATCACGGCGTAGGTGGTTCCCGCCTGGGCCATGCCGATCAGCACGCCGCAGGTCAGCGCAAACAGCAGCGGCGTGGGGGCGTTGGCCATCCCCACCAGGCCCAGCGCGTACAGGATGGCGCCGCCAATGATGACCTTGAAAGCGCCAAAGCGGTCGGCCAGCATGCCGGCAAAGATACCGGCAAATCCCCAGGTCAGGTTCTGGATGGCCATGGCCAGGGCGAAGGTCTCGCGCGTCCAGCCCTGGGCCTGGGTCACAGGCTGCAGCCACAGGCCGAAGCCGTGCCGGATGCCCATGGAAAGGGTCACGATGATGGCGCCGCAGATCAGGACCTGGGCCATCGGGAGTTTCTTGTTGCTATGTATGCTCATCGTTGAACTGTAGCCAATTCGTTCCCGGTCTGCCGGCCCCGCTCCATTTTGTAACTGTATATGCATCCAGTAAAACAACCCGCAAAGGTCTACAATCGCGCGCCATGGCTGTCAAACCCACCCCCGAATATTCCGAAGGTTCCATTCGCGTCCTCAAGGGCTTGGAGCCGGTCAAGCAGCGTCCGGGCATGTACACCCGGACCGACAACCCGCTGCACATCATCCAGGAAGTGCTGGATAACGCAGCCGACGAGGCACTGGCCGGTCACGGCAAGAAGATCACCGTGACCCTGCATGCCGATGGCTCGGTCAGCGTGGAGGACGATGGTCGCGGCATTCCCTTCGGCCTGCACCCGGAGGAAAAGGCGCCGGTGATCGAGCTGGTCTACACGCGGCTGCACGCCGGTGGCAAGTTCGACAAGGGCCAGGGCGGAGCCTACAGCTTCTCCGGTGGCCTGCATGGCGTGGGTGTGTCCGTGACCAATGCGCTGGCCAAGCGCCTGCAGGTCAGCACCCACCGCGAGGGCAAGGTCGCGACGCTGGCTTTCTCGGGCGGCGACGTGATCGAGCCGCTGCAGGCGCGTGCGCAGGGCGCGGGTGACCGCAAGCAGGGCACGACGGTCCGTGTCTGGCCCGACGCGAAGTATTTCGAGTCCGCGGCCCTGCCCATCGGGGAGCTCACGCACCTGCTGCGCAGCAAGGCCGTGCTGATGCCCGGTGTCACGGTGACACTGACGGTCGAGAAGACGAAGGAGACCCAGACCTGGCTCTACAAAGGTGGCCTGCGTGATTACCTGATGCAGACCCTGCCGGCCGATCCTGTGATCCCGCTCTTCGAGGGCGAGGGTTACGCCGACAGCAACGACACCTTTGCCGAAGGCGAGGGCGCAGCCTGGGCGGTGGCCTTTACCGAGGATGGCGCGCCGGTCCGCGAGAGCTACGTCAACCTGATCCCCACCAGTGCCGGCGGCACGCATGACAGTGGCTTGCGCGATGGCCTGTTCAATGCGGTCAAGAGTTTCATCGAGTTGCACAGCCTGCTGCCCAAGGGCGTCAAGCTGCTGCCCGAGGACGTGTTCGCGCGCGCCAGTTACGTGCTCTCGGCCAAGGTGCTCGATCCGCAGTTCCAGGGCCAGATCAAGGAGCGGCTCAATTCGCGTGACGCCGTGCGCCTGGTCTCCAGCTTTGTGCGCCCGGCGCTGGAGCTCTGGCTCAACCAGCACGTCGAGTACGGCAAGAAACTGGCCGAGCTGGCCATCAAGGCGGCGCAGACGCGCCAGCGCGCCGGCCAGAAGGTCGAGAAACGCAAGGGTTCGGGGGTGGCCGTGCTGCCGGGCAAGCTGACCGACTGCGAGAGCCGTGACCTCAGCCACAACGAACTTTTCCTGGTGGAGGGTGACTCGGCCGGCGGCAGCGCCAAGATGGGCCGCGACAAGGAAAGCCAGGCCATCCTGCCGCTTCGTGGCAAGGTGCTCAATACCTGGGAGGTCGAGCGTGACCGCCTGTTTGCCAACACCGAGGTGCACGATATCTCCGTGGCCATCGGCGTGGACCCGCACGGCCCCAACGACAGCCCGGACCTCAGCGGCCTGCGCTACGGCAAGGTCTGCATCCTGAGCGATGCCGACGTGGACGGCTCGCATATCCAGGTGCTGTTGCTCACGCTCTTCTTCCGCCACTTCCCCAGGCTCATCGAGGCCGGTCACGTCTACGTGGCGCGCCCGCCGCTGTTCCGCGTGGACATCCCGGCGCGCGGCAAGAAGGCGGCCAGCAAGGCCTATGCGCTGGACGAGGGCGAACTCACCGCCATCCTCGACAAGTGCGCGAAGGAAGGTGTCAACAAGGATCGCTGCCAGATCAGCCGCTTCAAGGGCCTGGGCGAGATGAACGCCGAGCAGCTGTGGGAGACCACGCTCAACCCGGATACGCGGCGCTTGCTGCAGGTCCGCCTGGGGGCGCTGGACACGCAGCAGACCGAGACCGAAATCACCAAGCTCATGGGCAAGGGCGAGGCTGCGGCACGCCGTGAACTCATGGAACTGCATGGTGATGCGGTGGAGGTGGATATCTGATGCGCCTGGCCCTGACGCTGCTGGTCATGCTCCTGCTGGGGCAGGGCGCCGCGCGTGCCGACGTCTGGGCCTATGTGAACGACAGGGGCGTGCCCCATTTCGCGACCGAGCGGCTGGACGAACGCTACGAGCTGTATTTCTCCGACCAGGCGCCCGAGGACAGCACACGAGCCCGGGCGGTGCCGATGGCGCCGTCGCGCCTGTTGGCATTTTTCGAGATTTCACCCAACTACAAGGCGGTGCGGCCGCTGCTGCGTCAGGCGACGCGCGAGCAGGGCATCGACTATGAACTGCTGCAGGCCCTGATTGCCACCGAGTCCGGCTTCGACCCGATGGCCGTATCGCCCAAGGGCGCGGTCGGCCTCATGCAGGTGATGCCGGCGACGGCGCGTGGCTACGGCCTGTCCGACCAGAAGCGCAAGCCGGTGGCGCGCCAGTTGCAGGATGCGCGTACCAACATCCAGGTGGGCAGCCAGCATCTGCGCCGCCTGTTGAAGAAGTTCCCGGACCGGCTCGACCTGGCGCTGGCGGCCTACAACGCCGGCCTGCGCACGGTGCGCGAGGCCGGCAATCAGGTGCCACCGCTGCGGGAGACGCAGGACTATGTGCGCACGGTGATGACGCTGTACGCGGTGCTCAAGCCGGCGGCGACCCGCATGGCGCCCCGTCCCTTGCCTGTGCGCGAGCGCGCCGAATACGCCTGGCTGGGCGACGAAGCCGGGCCGCGCACTGACCTCCAACCAGAACCCAGTTACTGAAGACACGATGGATCAACCCACGCTCGATCTGACGGCCGATCCCGCGGGCGACGACGCCCTGACACTGGCCAATTACGCACAGCGCGCCTACCTCGAATACGCACTCAGTGTCGTCAAGGGCCGGGCCCTGCCCGACGTGGCCGATGGGCAAAAGCCGGTGCAGCGCCGCATCCTGTACGCCATGTCGCGCATGGGGCTGGGTTACGGTGGCGCCGGCGGCAACACGGCGGCCAAGCCCGTGAAGAGCGCCCGGGTGGTCGGTGACGTGCTGGGCCGCTTCCATCCGCACGGTGACCAGGCCGCCTACGACGCGCTGGTGCGCATGGCCCAGGACTTCGCGCAGCGCTACCCGCTGATCGACGGCCAGGGCAACTTCGGCAGCCGCGACGGCGATGGCGCGGCCGCCATGCGCTACACCGAGGCACGCCTGGCGAAGATCTCCAGCCTGCTGCTCGACGAGATCGACGAGGGCACGGTGGACTTCATGCCCAACTACGACGGCTCCACCGAAGAACCGAAACAGCTGCCGGCGCGCCTGCCCTTCACCCTGCTCAACGGTGCCTCGGGTATTGCCGTGGGCCTGGCGACTGAAATTCCGAGCCACAACCTGGCCGAGGTGGCACAGGCCTGCGTGGCGCTGATCAAGAACCCGAGGCTGAGCGATGGGGAACTCCTCGATATCCTGCCTGGCCCGGACTATCCGGGCGGTGGCCAGATCATCAGCCCCGCGGCCGACATTGCCGAGGCCTACCGCACCGGCCGTGGCTCGCTCAAGGTGCGTGCGCGCTGGAAGATCGAGGATCTCGCGCGGGGCCAGTGGCAACTGGTCGTGACCGAGCTGCCGCCGGGCGTGAGCACGCAGAAGGTGCTGGAAGAGATCGAGGAACTCACCAATCCCAAGGTCAAGGCCGGCAAGAAGGCCCTGACGCAGGAACAGAACCAGATCAAGGCCACGGTCCTGGCCGTGCTCGACGGTGTGCGCGACGAGTCCAGCAAGGACGCTCCCGTGCGCCTGGTCTGCGAACCCAAGACCAGCCGCATCGAGCAGCAGGAGCTCATCACCACCCTGCTGGCCCACACCAGCCTCGAGACGTCGGCGCCCGTGAACATGACCATGGTCGGGCTGGATGGCCGCCCCACCG
>DALYHW010000207.1:0-5106 GCA_031970695.1 Hylemonella sp. | reverse complement strand
CCAGCATCTTGCCCGGGTGCACCTTATGCACGGCTTCGGCAAACTTCTTGGCGAAGTCCAGGTCGGGCGTGCCGGTCTCGCACCACACCAGGTCGGCGTAGCGGGCATAGGCGTTGGCGCGGGCGACCGCCTGGTCCAGGCCCTTGCGGGTCTTGTAGAAGCCCTCGCTGGTGCGCTCACCGGTCAGGAAGGGCTTGTCGATCTCGTCGTAGTCGGAGGTCAGCAGGTCGGCGGCCTCGGCGTCGGTACGGGCGATCACCAGGGTGGGCACGCCCATCACGTCGGCAGCCATACGGGCGGCGATCAGTTTCTGGCAAGACTCGCGGGTGGGCAGCAGCACCTTGCCGCCCATGTGGCCGCACTTCTTGACGGAGGCCAGCTGGTCTTCCCAGTGCACGCCACCGGCGCCGGCGCGAATCATGGCTTTCATCAGCTCGAAGGCATTGAGCACGCCGCCAAAACCGGCTTCGGCATCGGCCACGATGGGCGCGAAGTAATCGATGTAGTCCTTGTGGCCGGCATCGATGCCCTTGGCGTGCTGGATCTCGTCAGCGCGGCGGAAGGTGTTGTTGATGGTCTCCACGACCTTGGGCACCGAGTCCACCGGGTACAGGGACTGGTCCGGGTACATGGACGAGTAGGTGTTGTTGTCGGCAGCGACCTGCCAGCCCGACAGGTAGATGGCCTTCACGCCCGCCTTCACCTGTTGCATGGCCTGGCCACCGGTCAGGGCGCCCAGGCAGTTCACGTAGGGCTCGTTGTGCAGCATGTCCCACAGCTTTTCAGCGGTACGACGGGCGATGGTGTGCTCGATCGGGAAGGAGCCGCGCAGACGCACGACGTCGGCCGCGGTGTAACCACGCTCGATACCCTTCCAGCGCGGGTTGGTGGCCCAGTCCTTTTCCAGGGCGGCGATCTGTTGCTCACGGCTGAGTTGTTCGGTCAGGGTTTGCGGCATGGTGTGACTCCTTGTGGCGATTGAAGAACCGTTCGATCCATGGCTGCCATTGCAGCTGTCTCGATGGCTCTACTTTAAGTCTTGTATAAGACTTTGAAAACCTCTTGTGTCTTATACAAGACATTTTTTATTTCATTAAAAATCAATAACTTACGAATATCAATTCGCGATGTGAGATCAAATATCTCGTATTGAGAAAATTTGCTGCGATGCGTCAGCCAGTATTTTCAAATTATGAAAACACGATTCATTGATTTGAAATGGCAGGGTCGTGCCGGGACGGCTGCCGCCTGCGATGCGTGGGCATCACTGCCCCGTCGACCTGAAAGCCTCACCCTGCTGGCGTTTGGTTTGATCAGCGCCGCCGCAGCCAGTCACCGCTGGCGATACGCGGCCGGCCGTGCGCACGATCTGGCGCGATCTCGTACACGAGACAGGACACGACGACGCCCGACACGGTCAGTGCCACTTCGCGGCGCAGGTATTCACCGCTGGGTACTGGCGCGACTTCCTCGATCACGTCCAGCTGTTGCTCCAGCTCCGGCGTGATGGCGTAGACCTCGCCCCACACCCAGCCTGGTTCGTCGAGCCTCACCCCAGGGTAGGGGCCGAGGTCTTAGAGCCCACCCTGCACGCGTGCCGGGCCGATGTAGTGCGGCGCTGGCTGTAGCCGGGTGATGTCGTTCACCTCCCCGCGGCGCAGCGTGCCATAGACGAAGACGTGACCTTGGACCGGGGCGGCCATGGGAAAACGGTCAAAAATCGTTGTAGGGGCCCGGAAATGGTCTTCCCGGCCCGATTCACGCGAGGCGCCGGTCCGCTACTACCATGCCGTCGGCATCGGCATAGAGCCAGTCACCCGGGCGCACCCAGACACCCTGGATCTGCACCGTCACATCGCGCTGGCCTTCGTTGCGCTTTTCGGTGGGCAGCGGCATGGGCGCGAGTGCACGGATCCCCACTCCGTGCGTGGCCAGCTCAGCCACGTCGCGCACGCAGCCGTCAATGACCACACCGGCCCAGCCATTGCGCGCGGCAGCGGCGCCGAGATTGCCACCGAGCAATGCGCGGCGCATCGAGCCGCCGCCATCCACCACGAGGACCCGCCCCTCGCCGGGCGAGTCGACTGCGGCCTTCACCAGCGAGTTGTCCTCGAAGCACTTGACCGTGGTCACCGGCCCGCAGAACGTGCGCACGGCTCCGAAATCCCGAAACACAGGCGGCAGGACACGGAAAGCGCCGGTGCTGTCGGTCTTGTGTGCATCGCACAAGTCACAGGTGGCAAAGGACGTTTTCCCAGAGGGTACGGCGGGGGTGTTCATGTGAGTTTTCCTCTCGTGACGCGGGACAGACCAGCCAGCTTTCTCCCCTGGAAAATCGCCCTCCAGAGGGAAAACCGCTGTTCCCCGAGCGTAGCAGGAGCGAAAACACGATGAAAAAAACAACATCTCCGAGGGAGAAAACGCATTTTTCGCTTGGAGATGGGTTTTTTCTCCTATAGCATCCGTAATGCCAGCGAGGAAGCAGTTTCAAGCTGGTGATTAATCAACTTCTAGAAGAGGAAATTCAATCATGGCAACTGCAAAGAAGAAGGCTCCCGCGAAGAAAGCTCCGGCCAAGAAAGCCGCTGCAAAGAAGGCTCCGGCCAAGAAAGCCGTAGCGAAGAAGGCTCCGGCCAAGAAGGCCGCTGCGAAGAAGGCCCCGGCCAAGAAGCCGGCAGCGAAGAAGGCTCCGGCCAAGAAAGCCGCAGCGAAGAAGGCCCCCGCCAAGAAAGCCGCTGCAAAGAAGAAGGCTCCCGCCAAGAAGCGCACCCCGAACGCCGCGTTCATGAAGCCGCTGACCCCCAGCCCCGCTCTGGCCGCTGTGGTGGGCTCCGCTGGCCTGCCGCGCACCGAAGTGGTGAGCAAGATGTGGACCTACATCAAGAAGAACAAGCTGCAAGACGCTGTCAACAAGCGCATGATCAATGCCGACGACAAGCTGAAGGCTGTGTTCGGCAAGGCTCAAGTCTCGATGTTCGAGATGGCCGCCCTGATCGGCAAGCACCTCAAGTAATCGGGTCGTCCCGTTACGAAAAAGCCGGCTTTGCAGCCGGCTTTTTTTATGCCCGGGCGCAAGGTGCAGGGCGTGCTACCGACCCCTGCCCTACGGCTGCTCAGGCCTTTGCCAGACGCGCCAACGCGGCCTGCCGGATGGCCCCCAGCGTGCCGCGGGTCGTAATGACCTCGGGGTCGAGTATGACCTCGATCAGCGTGCCTTGTGGGCGCACCAATGCGGCCTGCAGGGCCGGCTCGAATTCGGCCGTGCGCGTGACACGCTCGCCTGCGTAGCCATAGGCGCGCGCCAATGCCACGAAGTCCGGGTTGGCGAGCTGCGAGCCGCTCACGTGCTGCGGGAATTCGCGCTCCTGATGCATGCGGATCGTGCCGTACATGCCGTTGTTGAGCAGCACGATGATGGTTCGGGCGCCGTACTGGCTGGCGGTGGCCAGCTCCTGGCCATTCATGAGGAAGTCGCCATCGCCCGCGATGGTGAACGCAAGCCGGCCGGTGGTAATGGCCGCGGCAATGCCAGCCGGCACGCCGTACCCCATGGCGCCGTTGGTCGGCGCCAGCTGGGTCTTGGCACCCCTGGCCAGGCCATGGAAACGCCAGAAGCGGTGCACCCAGCTCGCAAAATTGCCTGCGCCATTGGTGACGGCCACGTCGGCCGGCAGGTGTTTTTGCAGCGTGGCAATGATGGCCGGCATGTCGATCTCGCCCGGCAGCGCCTGCGGCTGCAGGTTGGCCAGGTAGTCGGCGTTGCACGCCTTTGTCCAGGCCTCCCACGGCAGGCTGGGCGGCGCGGTCAGCACCTCCAGCGAACGGGCGGCGGCATTCATGGTGGCGTTGATGGCCAGATCGGCCTGATAGACGCGATGCAGTTCCTCGGCACTGGCGTGGATGTGTACCAGCTTTTGCTTGATGCGCGGTGCCGGCAGCAGCGTGTAGCCACCGGTTGTCATCTCGCCCAGCCGGGGGCCCACGGCAAGGATGAGGTCGCTCTCCTGCACCCGCTGCACCAGTTTCGGATTGGGGGCGATGCCCATGTCCCCGGCGTACTGGGGGTGGAAATTGTCAAAGGTGTCCTGGAAACGGAAGGCATTGCACACGGGCAGCTTCCAGTTCTCGGCAAAGCGCTGCAGGGCCTGTGCTGCCTGCGGCGTCCAGCCGCCGCCACCGGCCACGACCAGCGGGCGCTGCGCGGCCAGCAGCATCTCGCGTAGCGTGCGCAGGGCACCCGGATCGCTCCAGGCCTGCACCGCGTCGACGCCCGGCAGGGGCGCCACGTCGACCTCCTGTACCAGCATGTCCTCCGGTAGCACCAGCACCACAGGGCCGGGTCGGCCATTCATGGCGGTGGCAAAGGCCCGCGCGACGTACTCGGGAATGCGACGGGCGTCGTCGATACGCTCCACACGCTTGGCAAAGCCCTTGGTGCTGGGGCCGAAGAAGACTTCGTAATCGACCTCCTGGAAGGCCTCGCGGTCGCGCATGTCGCTGGCGACGTCGCCCACGAACAGCACCATCGGCGTGGAATCCTGGAAGGCGGTGTGCACACCGATGGAGGCGTTGGTCGCCCCGGGGCCACGGGTGACAAAACACACGCCCGGGCGGCCGGTGAGCTTGCCGTGCGCCTCGGCCATGAAGGCCGCCCCGCCCTCCTGCCGGTTGATGATGAACTGGATCTGCTCGCGGTAGGCGTGAAAGCCGTCGAGCACGGCGAGATAGCTTTCGCCCGGTACACCGAAGGCGTGAGTCACGCCCTGGGCCACAAGGCATTCAACGAGGAGATGGCCGGCAAGTTGGGTCTTCATGACCCCGCATTGTGCCCGGCCCGAAGGCAGCGATCAGTGCCTTACGCGACGCCCCACCCCGGCGGCAGCCCCCACGCTCAGCAGCAGCACCAACGCCGCCACGAAGAAGGTGGCGCTGTACCAGCCCCGGTCCATCAGGGCACCGAACATCAGCGGCGCCACCGCGAAGCCGACGTCGAAACCCGAGTAAACCGTGCCATAGACGCGCCCCGTGGCGCCCTTAGGCGTGGCCTTCTTGACCATCATGTCCCGCGAGGGACCGCCGATACCAATGGCAAAACCGGTGATGGCC
>DALYHW010000206.1:0-5204 GCA_031970695.1 Hylemonella sp. | reverse complement strand
ACTACGTCACCGTCAACATCTCCAGCCCCAACACCAAGAACCTGCGCGCGCTGCAGAGCGACGAGGCGCTGGACGGGCTGCTCGGCGCCATCGCCGCGACGCGGGCACAACTGGCGCAGCAGCATGGCAGACGGGTGCCCGTGTTCGTAAAGATTGCGCCCGATCTCGACGAAGAACAGGTGAAGGTCATCGCCGCCACGCTGCAGCGACACGGTATGGACGGCGTGATCGCCACCAACACCACGCTGAGCCGCGACGCCGTGCAGGGCCTGCAGCACGCAGCTGAAGCCGGCGGTCTGTCCGGTGCCCCGGTACTGGAGGCCAGCAACCGCGTGATCCGCCAGCTGCGCGCGGCGCTGGGCAAGGACTACCCCATCATCGGCGTGGGCGGCATCCTGAGCGCACAGGATGCGGTCAGCAAGATCGAAGCTGGTGCCGACCTGGTGCAGATCTACACCGGGTTGATCTACCGGGGTCCGGAGCTTGTGAAAGAAGCGGCGCAGGCCATCAAGAATCGCCGCGCCTGAAGATTGCTACTAATTTGATAGTATTTCGGCAGCCATGGCGCCAATCGCCAGGCTGCTCGTCAGTCCCGGGGACTCGATGCCGAACAGGTTGAGCAAGCCCGCCACGCCGTGGTCTGCCGGTCCCTGGATCATGAAATCCCTTGCCGCCTCGCCTGGCCCGCTGATCTTGGGCCGGATACCGGCGTAGCCGGCCTGCAGCGCGCCATCGGTCAGCGCCGGCCAGTACTTGCGCACCTCGGCATAGAAGCCCTCGCCGCGCGCGGGGTCCACCACCAGGTCGCCCGGCGAGTTCACCCACTGCACATCGGGGCCGAATTTGGCCTGACCGCCGAGATCGATGGTCAGGTGGACACCCAGCCCGGCCGCCTCGGGCACCGGGTAGATCAGGCGTGAGAACGGCGAGCGGCCGGCGAGGGTGAAGTAGTTGCCCTTGGCGTAGTACTCGCCGGGAATATGGCGCGGATCCAGCCCCTCGAAACGCCGCGCCAATGTCGGGGCGTGCACCCCGGCGGCGTTGATGACGGTGCGCGCCCGCAGCGCGGTGCCATCGTCAGCGAGCAGTTCGATGCCCTGCGGCGTGCTGCGGGCACTGGCCAGTGGAGAATTGAAAGCCACCATGCCACCCGCGTTCTCGAGGTCGCCCTGCAGCGCCAGCATCAGGCCATGGCTGTCGACGATGCCGGTACTCGGTGAATGGACGGCCGCCACACATTCCAGCGCGGGCTCCTGCGCGCGTGCCTGCTCGCGGCTCAGGAGCACCAGATCATCCACGCCATTGGCAGCAGCCTTGGCGACGATGCCCTGGAGATCGGCCACCTGCTCTGGCGCCGTGGCGACGATGAACTTGCCACAGCGCCGGTGACCGATGCCGCGCTCGCGGCAGTAGTCGTAGAGCATCTGCTTGCCCTGCACGCACAGGCGCGCCTTGAGCGAGCCCTTAGGGTAATAGATGCCAGCGTGGATGACCTCGCTGTTGCGCGAGCTGGTCTGTGTGCCGATGGCCTCCGTCGCTTCCAGCACCAGCACCTCACGCCCGGCCAGCGCCAGCGCGCGCGCCACGGCCAGGCCCACAACACCCGCGCCCACCACCACCACATCCACCTGCTCCACAGCCCTGCACTCCGTCAAACCACAAGGCCCCAAGCATACGCGAGGGCGGGGTCAGCTCTCCGCGCCGCCGAGCGCCTTGTAGAGCTGGGCCGCCGACGACCACATCGCGCGGCGAACCTGGATCAGGCCCTGGCGTACGGCAAAGAGCTGGCGCTGGGCATCTAGCACCTCGAGGAAGCTGCCCACCCCCTGCTTGTAGCGCGCCTCGGCAATGTCGGCGGCGCGCTGCTGCGAACGCTCCTGCGCCTCGACGGCCTTCAACTGCTCAGCCAGCTTGTCACGTGCCACCAGCAGGTCCGCCACCTCACGGAAGGCCTGCTGGACGGTGCGCTCGTAGTCGGCCACGGCGATGTCCTTGCGCACGTTGGCCAGGTCGAGGTTGGCGCTGTTGCGGCCGTAGTCGAAAATTGGCAGCGTGAGGCTGGGCGTGAAGCTCCAGGCGTCCTGCCCGTCCTTGAACAGGTTGGTCAGCTGCGCGCTGGCCGTGCCAGCCGAGGCCGTGAGGGCGATACGCGGGAAAAAGGCAGCACGCGCGGCGCCGATGCTGGCGTTGGCCGCGATCAGTCGCTGTTCAGCCGCAAGCACGTCAGGCCGGCGCACCAGCACCTGCGACGGCACGTCGGCCTGCTGATCCAGACGGATCCCCTGCTCGGCCAGCGGCTTGCCGGCAGGCAACTCCGCGGGCGTCGTGCCCACCAGGGCCTGCAGGAAATTACGCGCGGCGGCGTACTGGCGCTGCAGGGCCGCCAGGTCTGCCCTGGCGCCCTCAAAGGCCGCATCAGCCTGCAGGAAGTCCAGGTCACCCGCCAGGCCGGCCTGGCGCCGACGGTCCACCAGATCGCGCGTCTTCTCGCGCGTCTCGAGTGTCGCCTGGGCAATGTCCATACGCTCCTGCGCTTCCGCCAGGGCCAGATAGGCGTCGGCCACGCCGGCAATCAGCGACAGACGGAAGGCCCGCTGCGCCTGCTCGGTCGCCAGATAGGACGCCTTGGCCGCCTCGCTCAGGCTGGCGACCCGGCCCCAGAAGTCGAGTTCGAAGGGCAGCATGCTGACGTTCACGTCGGCCCGACGGCTGATCACGGCGCTGCCCGTGGGCGACAGGTCAGCCGGCACGCGGGTGTTGGTGCCCGTGGCACCGACGTTCACGGTGGGCAGCCGGTCCGCACGCTGGATGCCGTAGAGCGCCTGCGCTTCGGCCACGCGCGCCGTGGCGATACGCAGGTCCCGGTTGTGTTCCAGGGCCAGCCGGATCAGCGCACGCAGACGCTCGTCGGGGAAGAAGCTGTTCCAGTCCACGGGCCTGATCGTGGCGGTGGTGTTTCTGGTGTCGTCAGGCCACGCGCCGGGCACGGGCAGTTCCGGGCGTTCATAGGTCGGCGCCATCGAACAGCCCGCGAGCGCGAGCAGCGCCGCCAGTGTCACGCTCTTCATGCTGAAATTTTCAAGCGTCATGATGGCCCTCCTCGCCAGCGGGTGCGCTGTGCGCGCGGCTGTGCCCCGGGAAGAAGCGCGCCACGACCAGATAAAACACGGGTACCAGGAACACGGCCAGCACCGTCGCAGCGATCATGCCCCCCATGACCCCCGTGCCAATCGCATGTCGGCTCTGCGCACCGGCACCGCTGGAGATCGCCAGCGGCAAAACGCCGACGATAAAGGCGATCGAGGTCATCAGGATCGGACGGAAACGCAGGCGGCAGGCCTCGAGGATGGCGTCCCTGAGGGCCATGCCCTTGTCCTGCAGGCTGCGTGCGAACTCGATGATCAGGATGGCGTTCTTGGACGAAAGGCCGATGATCGCGATCAGGCCCACCTTGAAGTACACGTCATTGGGCATGCCGCGCAGGAAGACCGCAAGCAGCGCACCGAAGATGCCCAGCGGCACCACCAGCATGACCGAGAACGGAATCGACCAGCTTTCGTACAACGCGGCCAGGCACAGGAACACCACGATCAGCGACACCGCAAACAGCAGCGGCGCCTGCGCCCCGGACAGGCTTTCCTCGAAGGAGGTACCCGACCAGGAGTAACCGATGCCCGGCGGCAGCTGACCGGCAATGTCCGTCATCGCCTGCATGGCCTCGCCCGTGCTGTGGCCGGGCGCCGGGTTGCCCGAGAGCTTGATTGACGGGACCCCGTTGTAGCGGTCGAGCTTCGGTGCACCCACCATCCACAAGGGCTTCACGATCTCGGACAGCGGCACCATGCTGCCATTGCGGTTACGCACCTGCACCCGCAGCATCTCGTCGGGATTGGTCCGCGTGCGCGGATCGGCCTGCATCTGCACGCGCAGGATCCGGCCCTGGCGCTCGAAGTCGTTGATATAGGCCACGCCGAACAGGGTCTGCAGAGTCTCGTTAAGCGTCGGAATTTCCACGCCCAGGGTCTGCGCCTTTTCCCGATCCACCTGCAGCAGCAGTTGCGGCCCCGGCGGCTGGCCCTCCATGCGGACACCGGCCAATGCCGGGTTGGACGATGCCAGCTGCATGGCCAGGCCCTGTGCCTCGGCCAGCTTGTCTCGGCCCGCACCTCCCCGGTCCTGCAGGCGGAAGTCGAATCCACCAACAGCAGCGAGCTCCGGGATGGCGGGCGGGTTGATGCTGAAGATGAAGGCCTGCTTCATGCCAAACAGGCTCATGTTGGCCTTCTGGATCAGCTCCTTCGCGCTGCTTCCCGGGCCCTTGCGCTGGTCCCAGGGCTTGAGCCGCACGAAGATGATGCCGGCATTCTGGCCGCGGCCAAAGAAGGAGAAGCCCACCACACCGATGGTGTGTTCCACCTCGGGCTGCTTCAGGAAGAACTGCTCGACCTGGTTGATCACCTCCACCGTGCGCTCCTGCGACGCGCCGGGCGGCAGCTGCACCAGGTTCAGGAAATAGCCCTGGTCTTCCTCGGGCAGGAAACTGCCCGGCAGGCGGCTGAACATCCAGCCGGTGGCGGCCAGGATCACCGCATACAGGACCATCCAGCGACCGGGTCGGCCCAGCATGCTGGTCACACGGCGCACATAGGCCTGGGTCGCCGCCATGAAGCCGCGATTGAACCAGCCGAAGAAGCCCGTGCTCGGCAACACCTCGCGGCCGGTCGCGTCGTGCTTGAGCAGCGTGGCACACAGGGCCGGTGTCAGGGTCAGCGCCATCAGCGCCGAGAACAGCATGGTCAGCACCAGCGTCACCGCAAACTGGCGGTAGATGGCGCCCACCGAACCCGAGAAGAAAGCCATGGGCACGAACACCGCCGACAGCACCACGGTGATGCCGATGATGGCCCCCACGATCTGGCCCATCGCCTTGTAGGTCGCCTCGCGCGGTGGCAGATGCTCCTCGCTCATGATGCGCTCGACGTTCTCCACCACGACGATGGCGTCGTCCACCACGATACCGATGGCCAGCACCATGGCAAACAGCGTCAGCACGTTGATGGAATAGCCCAGCACGTAAAGGCCAACCGCTGCGCCCACAAGCGCCACGGGCACCACGATGGTCGGGATCAGCGTGGCGCGGAAGTTCTCCAGGAACAGATACATCACCACGAACACCAGCAACACCGCCTCCAGCAGGGTCTAGA
>DALYHW010000205.1:0-5205 GCA_031970695.1 Hylemonella sp. | reverse complement strand
TTACCGCGCGATGGAGCAGCCTGGTAGCTCGTTGGGCTCATAACCCAAAGGTCGGAGGTTCAAATCCTCCTCGCGCAACCAAACACCAGTAAAAGCCCTCATTCGAGGGCTTTTTTACTTTTGACGTCCGGCTGGTGATGCACAATCTCAGCCCTTGCCGCCGACTGGTCGTTGGGGTTTGCGGCGTGAACCAAAGGAACTTCATGATCAAGCGTCGCCATTTCTCGCTGGCTGCGGCCTCCGCGCTCGCCCTACCTGCCTTTGTCCGCGCGCAGGGCAGCGGCAAGATCATCCTGGGCCAGTCGGCGGCCTTCACCGGTCCCGCCGCGCAGCTGGGTATCCAGTTCCATCAAGGCGCGAAGATCTGGTTCGAACAGGTCAATGCCCAGGGGGGGATCGCTGGCAAGACCATCGAGATCCGGACCATGGACGACGGCTACGAGCCCGACCGTTGTGCGGCGAATACCCAGAAGCTGATCGCCGAGGACGTTCATGCGCTCTTCGGCTACATCGGCACGCCCACCAGCCTTGCCGCCCTGCCTTTGCTGACGAAGGCCCAGATCCCTTTCATCGCGCCGTTCACCGGTGCCATGGGATTGCGCGAGCCGTTCAACCGCCAGGTCTTCCACCTGCGCGCTTCGTACAACGACGAGACTGCGCTGATCGTGCGTCAGCTGACCAACCTCGGTCTCAAGAAAATCGCCGTGTTCCACCAGAACGACGCCTACGGCAAGGCCGGCCTGGACGGCGTGACGCTGGCACTGGAAAAGCAGGGCCTCAAGCCGGTCGCGACGGCCACGGTCGAGCGCAACTCGGTCGACGTCGCGGCAGCGGTACGCACGATCAACGCCGCAGCACCCGATGCGGTCGTGCAGGTCAGCGCGTACAAATCCTGTGCGGCCTATATCCGTGCGGCGCGCGCAGCGGGTTATGGCGGCACTTTCTATAACGTTTCCTTTGTCGGAACCCAGGCCCTGGCCGACGAACTTGGCAAGGACGGCGCCGGGGTGGTCGTGTCGCAGGTGATGCCCTCGCCCTACAGCTCCGCCCGCGCCATCACCCGAGAATTTGTCGATGCCGTGAAAAAAGCCGGTGGCGACGCGCAGGCGAACTTCTCCAGCATGGAGGGGTACCTCGCCGCGAAGATCGTCACCGAAGGCCTCAAGCGCGCGGGCAGTCGCGTGAGCAGCCGTGAAGGGCTGATCCAGGGGATCGAAGCGATCGGCACCCAGTCGCTGGGCGGCTTCCAGGTGAACTACTCCGCCACCAACCACGTCGCGTCCAGTTTCGTCGAGTTGTCCATGCTGACCGGCGACGGCCGCGTGCGTACCTGAAGCGTGCCGGGGATATCCCCGGCTGACAGAAGGGCGGGCGAAGGACTAGACTCTCCACCATGAAGGTCATCGATTCCATCGTCAGTCAGGCTGCCAGCGTGGCCGCCATCCGGCGTGATATCCACGCGCATCCGGAACTCTGTTTCGAAGAGCGGCGCACGGCCGATCTGGTCGCAGCCAAGCTGACCGAGTGGGGCATTCCGGTGCACCGTGGCATGGGTGGAACGGGGGTGGTCGGCATCATCCGGAACGGCACGTCGTCACGCGCCATCGGCCTGCGCGCCGACATGGATGCCCTGCCGCTGCAAGAGAAGAATACGTTTGCCCACGCGAGTCGCCATGACGGCAAGATGCACGCCTGCGGACACGACGGGCACACGGCCATGCTGCTGGCGGCGGCGCAGCATCTGGCGCAGCATCGCAACTTCGACGGGACTGTCTACCTGATCTTCCAGCCGGCCGAGGAAGGTGGCGGTGGCGCACGCGAGATGATGCGCGATGGCCTGTTCGACAAGTTCCCCATGGAGGCCGTCTTCGGCATGCACAACTGGCCCGGCCTGAAGGCCGGTACCTTTGCATTGAGCCCCGGGCCGGTCATGGCCTCCAGCAACGAATTCAAGATCACGATCCGTGGCAAGGGCGGCCATGCCGCGATGCCGCACAACGCGACCGATCCGGTCGTGGTGGCGTGCCAGCTGGTGCAGACCTTCCAGACCATCGTCAGCCGCAACCTCAAGCCCATCGATGCAGGCGTGATCTCCGTCACCATGATCCATGCGGGTCATGCGAGCAACGTCATCGCCGACAGTTGTGAGCTGCAGGGCACGGTGCGTACCTTCACGCTGGAGGTGCTGGACCAGATCGAGGCGCGCATGCGCGAGGCGGCCGAGCACACTTGCGCCGCGTTTGGCGCACGCTGCGACTTCGAATTCGAGCGCAACTACCCGCCCACCATCAATGCCGAGCGTGAGGTGGAGTTTGCGCGCCGCGTGATGGCCGACATCGTGGGCGAGGCCAATGTGCTTCGGCAGGAGCCCACCATGGGCGCCGAGGATTTCGCCTACATGCTGCAGGCCAAGCCGGGGGCCTATGCCTTCATCGGCAACGGCGACGGCGTGCATCGTGAGATGGGCCACGGTGGAGGCCCTTGCACCCTGCACAACCCCAGCTACGACTTCAACGACGACCTGATTCCGCTGGGCGCGACCTACTGGGTGCGGCTGGTGGAAAGCTGGCTGACTGGCAGCCGCTGAGTAACGGCGCTCAGGCCTTGCTGCAGAAACCGCGGTGTGCGGCGATCTGAAGCAGCCCGTCGAAGACCAGCGTATCGATCAATTCGAAGGGCGTGGCCAGGCTCGGGGCCATCTTCCAGCCGGCGCCGCCGGCCATCACGCACCAGGGCTCGGCGCCGCAGTGCGTGCGCAGGTGTCGCACCATGCGCTCCATTGCGCCTGCGATGGCAAAGGTGCCGCCGCTGGTCAGCGCGTCACTGGTGTTGGTCGGGAAGGGCCGGACCTCTCCCGTGGGCACATGCAGGCCGGCGGTGCCGGATTCCAGGGCACGCAACATGATGCCGTGGCCCGGCAGGATGTAGCCACCCAGAAACCTGCCTGCGGCGTCGATGGCCTCCACCGTGACCGCGGTGCCCACCATGGCCACCACGATAGGACGGGGCGCACCCATGGCCAGCATGCGGTGCCAGGCGCCAATCATGGCGACCCAGCGGTCCGGGCCCAGGCGGGCTGGATGGTCGTAGCCATTGCTGAGGCCAGCTTCCTGTGCGCTGGAGATGACCCATTGCGCCGAGACGTCCCATTGCTCCATCTGGGCTTCGACGCGGTGCTTGACGGCGTCACTGGCCACCACGCAGCCCAGCATGCAGCTGGGCGCAGGCAGGTTGGCCCACGTGGTCTCGGCCAGGCGGTCGATGTTGTCCAGAAACTCGGCACCCTGCGCCAGCACACGTGCCCCCGGCTGGGGGGTTTCGAAGAGGGCCCATTTGAGCCTTGTGTTGCCAACGTCGATGGCGAGGAATGACATGGTGGAAACTTCGTTGGCGACGCGTCAGATCATAAGACAAGCCATCGATCAGCCCTGTCGCCAGGGCAGCCCGCGGAAACGCCAGCCGCCTTTGCGGCCGCGATGGGCCTGCTCGTCCGGATCCCCCTCGAACCCCTCGAGGATGTTGTAGGCCTCCACGCCGAGTTCCGTGGCGCGGCGGGCCGCCGCGATGGAGCGCACGCCGCTGCGGCACAGCAGCACGGCCTTCTTGCCGGCGGGCACCGCAGCGACGATGCCGGCGTCAAAGGCCGGATTGAGTGCCATGCCGGGCCATTGCTTCCACGCCAGGCCGACCGCGCCCGGCACAAAGCCCACCCACTCGCGCTCCGCATCACTGCGCACGTCGACCAGCACGGCGTCGCCGGCCTGCACCCATGACCACGCCAGCTGGGGGCTCACGTTGCCCGCATAACCCTCGGCCGGACGCACGGCCATCAGGGCCGCTCCATCGGCGTCGTGGCGCAGGCCGGAGCGCAGGTTGGCCGGGACGGCCTCGTCGAGTCGACGGGGCTTGGGCAGGTGCAGGTTGTCCATGATGGCCTTGAACTCAGCCAACGATTTTCCGGCAACGCGTGCATTGCCCTGTTTCTCGGCGCCAATGGTCGAATGGGTGCGGCCCTGGTAGTCGTGGCCCGGCCAGACCAGGGTCTCGTCGGGGAGTGCGAACAGCACGCCGGTGATGCTGTGGTAAAGCGCTTCGGCGCTGCCGGACTGGAAATCGGTGCGGCCGCAGCCGTTGATCAGCAAGGTGTCCCCCGTGAACACGTGCTGCTGTGTGCCGTCCTGCCACAGGTAGCACATGCTGCCCGCGGTGTGCCCCGGCGTCTGCAGCGCACGCAGCTGTTGTTGTCCGAAACGCAGCACGCTGCCATCCTGCAACTGCTCGGCTGCCGTGCTGATGCCGCATGCGGCGGGCGCGGCGGTCCGGGCGCCCGTGTGTTCGGCCAGCTGCCGGGCGCTGGTAATGTGGTCGGCGTGCGCGTGGGTCTCGACCGTCCACACCAGCTTGAGCCCGTAGTCGCGCAGGACCTGCAGATCGCGGCCCAACTGCTCGTCAACGGGGTCGATGAGCAGGGCGTCCCGTGTGGCCGCATCGAACAGCACGTAGGTGTAGGTGCTGGACTCGGGGTCGAAGAGCTGGATCGGGTTCATGGCGCGAAACGACGAGGTGCGGCGCCATGCGCCAAAGCCTAGAGGATACGAAAAAAAAAGGGCCCGTGGCACTGGCGCCGCGGGCCCTCCGTCCGGTCGGGTGCTCAGACGATTTTCACGCTCAGGTTCGGCAGCCCGTCGATGTGCATCTCGATCACATCCCCCTTGACCACCGGCCCCACGTTCTCCGGGGTGCCGGCGTAGATGATGTCGCCGGGGAAGAGCTCGTTTGCCTCCGACAGCTTGCTGATCTGTTCCGCCACGTTCCAGATCATCTGGCTAAGGTCGGCGTTCTGCTTGATCTGGCCGTTGACCTTGAGCCAGATGGCCCCTTTGCTGAAATGGCCGGTCTGGCCCACCTTGTGCACGGCACCGATCACGGCCGAATGGTCGAAACTCTTGCCGATTTCCCACGGTTTCTTCTGGTCGCCCATCGCGCGTTGCAGGTCACGGCGCGTCATGTCGAGGCCCAGGGTGTAGCCGTAGACGAGGTCCAGTGCCTTGTCCACCGGGATGTTCTTGCCGCCCTTGCCCAGGCAGGCCACCAGCTCGGCCTCGTAGTGGTAGTTCTTGGTCAGGGTGGGGTAGGGATGGTCGGCCACGGTGCCGGCCGCCACGTACTGGATGGCGTCGGTGGGCTTCTGGAAGAAGAAGGGCG
>DALYHW010000204.1:0-5332 GCA_031970695.1 Hylemonella sp. | reverse complement strand
CTGGCACCATTGGCTGGCAAAAACACGGTCACGGCGGCCAGCGATATTCCGCTCAACAAGCTCAAACTGCCTGCGGGCTTCAAGATCGAGGTCTGGTCCACCGGCACGCCGGGCATCCGTGCCATCACCCGCGGCGACAGCGGCAAGGTCTACGGCGGTACGCGCGGCCTGGGTCGTGTGTACGAGATCACCGACAAGGGCACCGAGCGCAGCAGCCGTGTCGTGGTGGACAAGCTCAACCAGCCGGCCGCCACCATCCACAAGGGCACGCTCTATGTGATGGCCGTGGACAAGGTGCTGCGTTTTGACGGCATCGAGTCCAACCCCAACGTGGCACCGGTGGACATGACCGCCGCCTTCAAGCTGCCGCCGCTGCAGCACCACAACTGGAAGTACCTGCGCTTCGGCCCCGACGGCATGCTGTACGTGCCCTTCGGCGCACCGTGCAACATCTGCCAGCTGCCCACCAGCGAATATGCCCAGATCCGCCGCTATTCGCCGGACGGCTCCAGCATGGAAGTCATCGCCACCGGCGTGCGCAATACGCAGGGCTTCGACTGGCACCCCGTCACCAAGGAACTCTGGTTCACCGACCACGGCCGCGACTGGATGGGTGACGACACCCCCGAGGACGAGCTCAACCGCCTGAGCCGCCCGGGCCAGTTCTTCGGTTTCCCCTACTGCCATGCCAACGGCATCGCCGATCCGGACATCAAGAAGGACAACCCCTGCGGTGGCGTGACCCTGCCGGTCACCACCATGGGCCCGCACGCCGCCAACATGGGTGCGCACTTCTACACCGGCAACATGTTCCCGGCCGAGTACAAGAACGCGCTGTTCGTGGCCCGCAAGGGTTCCTGGAACCGCAACACCAAGATCGGCTATGACGTGCTGGTGGTGCGCGCGGACAACGACGGCAAGAATGCCAAGGTGACGCCCTTCATCACGGGCTTTGCGGATCCCGCGGCCAACACCTTCTGGGGTCGTCCGACCTACTTCCTGCAGATGCCCGACGGCGCCCTGCTGGTCTCTGACGAACAGACCGGCGCCATTTACCGCATCTCCTACTCCCGCCCCTGACCCCGCGGGCGTGTCACAGGGCAGGGCCGCTCGCGGCCCTGCTTTTTTTCTGACGCCGCAGGACCGATGCCATGAACCTCTCCCTTTCTTTCCGATCCCTGCTGCGCTGCGCCCTGCTGGCGGCCGCAGCCCTGGGCCCGGACGCGTACGCCCAGCAACCGCAGCGCCTCGAACTCTGCGCCGCCTGCCACGGACCACAGGGCAATTCCACCAACCCCAAGATTCCGGCACTGGCCGGCCAGCCCAAAACCTTCCTGGAAAACCAGCTGGTGCTGATCCGTGAGGGCCTGCGCGATATCCCGCAGATGAAGGGCTCGCTGGATGGTCTGTCCGACGCCGACCTGATCGTGCTGGCGCAATACTTCGCGGCGCAGACGCCCGTGCCACCCGTGGGTGAAGTCAGTGCCGAGCGCTTCCAGCGCGGCAAGGTGCTGGCCCACAGCATGCTCTGCGGCACCTGCCACCTGCCCGACTACAAGGGCCGCGACCAGATCCCGCGCCTGGCCGGGCAGCACGAGCAGTTCCTGCGCACCGTGATGCAGGAATACCGCGACCATCCCGGCCCCGGCCGCGACACCGTGATGACCAATGCGCTGCTGGGCCTGACCAACGAGCACCTCGACGACCTCGCGCACTTCCTGGCCAACTTCGGCAAGTAGCGACCGGCCCGCGGGCGCCTAGAATGGGCGCCCCATGAAGGACGATTTCCCGCCCGGCAAACCCACCGGCCCCCTGCGCCGCGCCCCGCGCCCCGAAGGCGCACCCGCGCCCAAGGCTACGGGCACCCCCGCCACCAGCCGCATCAACAAACGCATGGCCGAACTCGGCCTGTGCTCACGCCGCGAGGCCGACGAATGGGTGGAGAACGGCTGGGTGAAGGTCAACGGCCGGGTGGCCGAGATGGGCCAGCAGGTCAGCGCCACCGACCGCATCGAGATCGACAAGCAGGCACAGAACAAGCAGGCGACCCAGGTCACCATCCTGCTGCACAAGCCCATCGGCTATGTCAGCGGCCAGGCGGAAGACGGGCACGAACCCGCCGTGGTGCTGATCCAGCCGCAGAACCGCTGGCGCGAGGACCGCTCGCCCATGCGCTTCAATGGCGCCCAGCTGCGGGGCCTGGCCCCCTCGGGCCGGCTGGACATCGACTCCACCGGCCTGCTCGTGCTCACGCAGGATGGCCGCGTGGCGCGCCAGCTGATCGGCGAGGACTCCGAGATCGAGAAGGAATACCTGGTCCGCGTTTCCTGGGACGGCGGCCGGGTCACCGAGAACGTGCAGGCCGCCTTCCCGCGCGAGAAACTCGCCCTGCTCAACCATGGCCTCAGCCTCGACGGCCAGGCACTCAAGCCCGCGCGGGTGGAGTGGGAGAACCCCGAGCAGCTGCGCTTCGTGCTCAAGGAGGGCAAGAAGCGCCAGATCCGCCGCATGTGCGAGCTCGTCGGGCTCAAGGTCGTGGGCCTCAAGCGCGTGCGCATCGGCCGCGTGATGCTGGGCAAGCTGCCGCAGGGGCAATGGCGCTACCTGGCGCCGCACGAGCGCTTCTGAAGGGCCCGCAGCGGCGACAGCGCCTTATTTTTTCGCGGCTGCGAGTTCTTTTTCCAGGGTCTCGATGCGGGCCTGCATGGCGGCCATGCGTGCATTGAGCGCGCCCACATTGAACACGGTCGCGTTGTTGGCCGGGGCGTCGAGCTTGTTACCGTAGGCCAGCCAGGACGAGTCGTACACCTTCACGTTCTTGAAGCCCAGCTGCTCCAGCACACCGGCCGTCTCCGAGGCACGCGCGCCGGACTGGCAGTACACCACCGTCTCCTTGTTCGGGTCGAGTTTGGCGTAGAGCGCCTTGAGCTCCTGCTCGGCCTTGAGGGTCATGCCGCGGTTGTCACCCACCTGCTTGCGCGCCAGCTTCTGCAGCGTGTCCGGGTCGTTCCAGTTCATCTCGTAGGGAATGTTCACGGCGCCGGGGATGTGACCGCCACGCAGGGCGCGGATATCGGCACCCGCATACTCCTTGGGCGTACGTGCATCGACGATCTGCACGTCATTGCGGCCCAGGCGCTGCAGCACGTCCTGCGTGCTCACGGCCACCGACGGATTCGCCGTTAGCGCCAGCTTGACCGGGCTGGGCCTGGCCTCACCGGTCGCCACGGGCAGGCCGGCCGCCTGCCAGCCTTCGATGCCATCGTGGAAGACGCTGACCTTGTTGCCGCCGAAATAGCGCAGGGCGTAGCGGCCGAAATAGGCATTCCAGGTGCCGCGCCCCCCGTAGACGATGGTTTCCTTCGCCGGGTCGATGCCCCCGGCGCCCAGCACCTTGGCGATCTCCTCGGTCGGCAGGAAATCCTCGGCATTCGCGTCGCGCAGCACGGCCGCGGCATCGCCCACCGACAGGGCGCCGGGCAAGTGGCCCTTGGCGTAGTCCTTGTCGTTGCGCACATCCCAGACCTGCACATTGCGCTTGAGCGCCTCCTGCACATAGGCGGCATCGACGATGACCTGCGCCGAAACCAGGCCGGCCAGCGCCGACAGCACGGCGCCCAGCGCCAGGCTCCGCAACGAAAACTTGTACATGCTTGCTCCTCGGTGTTGTCGTTAATGTGTCCGGCGGCATCTCCCGCCGGATGGCAGGATACAAAAAATTCCGCCCGTCCCCAAGCGCCGCCGCCCCGCTGGCGCCTTGAAACCCGGCGACCCGCCCATAATTCCGGGTTTTGACCGGCGTCCGCCCCCGAACCGCGGGCGCCCTGCCCTATCTGCCACGATCCGAAAACAGCTATGAGCGACACCACCATCATGAGCAAAAAGACCCATGCCTTCCAGGCCGAAGTGGCCCAGCTGCTGCACCTGGTCACCCACTCGCTGTATTCCAACAAGGAGATCTTCCTGCGCGAGCTGGTCTCCAACGCGTCGGATGCCTGCGACAAGCTGCGCTACGAAGCGCTGAACAACAGCGCGCTCTACGAGGACGCGCCCGAGCTGCGCGTGCGCATCGCGCTGGACAAGAAGGCCCGCACCATCACCATCACGGACAACGGCATCGGCATGAGCACGGCCGAAGCCATCGACCACCTGGGCACCATCGCCAAGAGCGGCACGCGCGAGTTCATGAGCAAGCTCGGCGCCGAGAAGCAGGCCGACGCCAAGGAGCAGGGCCAGCTCATCGGCCAGTTCGGCGTGGGTTTCTATTCCGGCTTCATCGTCGCCGACAGGATCACCGTGGAATCGCGCCGCGCCGGCTTGAAGGCGGAGGAAGGCGTGCGCTGGACCAGCGCCGGCACCGGCGACTTCGAGGTGGAGGCCATCACACGCGCCGAGCGCGGCACCAGCATCATCCTGCACCTGCGTGACGACGCCGACGATTACCTGAACGCCTGGAAGATCAAGAGCATCATCGGCAAGTATTCCGACCATATCTCCCTGCCGATCCAGATGCTCAAGGAGGAGTGGAAGGACGGCGAGAACGACCAGCCGGGCGAAATGGTCACCACCGACGAGTGGGAAACCGTCAACAAGGCCAGCGCCCTCTGGACGCGGCCCAGGAAGGACATCAGCAAGGAAGAGTACGAGACTTTCTACCAGGCCATCAGCCACGACTACGAGGCCCCGCTGGCCTGGAGCCACAACCGCGTCGAGGGCAGCACCGAATACACCCAGCTGCTCTACCTGCCGGCCAAGGCGCCGTTCGACCTGTGGAATCGCGACAAGCGCGGCGGCCTCAAGCTCTACGTCAAGCGCGTCTTCATCATGGACGAGGCCGAGGCCCTGCTGCCCTCCTACCTGCGTTTCGTCAAGGGGGTGGTGGACAGCGCCGACCTGCCGCTCAACGTCAGCCGCGAGCTGCTGCAGGAGAGCCGCGACGTGCGCGCCATCCGCGACGGCAACACCAAGCGGGTGCTTACCCTGCTGGAGAACCTGGCCAAGGCCGACGTGCCAGCGGCCGACGCCAGCGAGGAAGACAAGGCCGAGGCGGGCAAATACACCAGGTTCTGGGCCGAGTTCGGCACCGTGCTCAAGGAAGGCCTGGGCGAGGACTTCGCCAACCGTGAGCGGCTGGCCAAGCTGTTGCGCTACGCCAGCACGAGCTCCGACACCGCGAGCGTTTCACTGGCCGACTACAAGGCCCGCATGAAAGAAGGCCAGGAAGCCATCTACTACATCACGGCCGACACGCTGGCCGCAGCGAAGAACAGCCCGCAGCTCGAGGTCTTCAAGAAAAAAGGCATCGAAGTGCTGCTCATGACCGATCGCGTGG
>DALYHW010000203.1:0-5472 GCA_031970695.1 Hylemonella sp. | reverse complement strand
CGGTGGACCACCCCACCGAGAACCAGCTGATCGCCGAGGCGCGCAAGTACTTCCGCAAGATTGTCGAGACCCAGCCGCGCAACGCTGCCGCGCTCAACAACCTCGCTAACCTGCACATGCTCGACGGCCAGTACGCCGACGCGCAGAAGTTCTACGCCGATGCATCCAGGGCCGACCCGAAGGACGCGGAAATCCTGGTCAACCTTGCGCAGGCCTACAAGGCTGGCAAGAACGTGGACAAGGCCAAGGAGGCCTTTGCCCAGGCGCAGAAGGTCGACCCGGCCATGGCCGGCAAATACAAGGCCCTGGGGCTGGAGCTGATGAATGCGCTGTCAACCGGCAAGGGCCGTGCAGCGGCACCACAACAGCGTGAGAAAAAGTAGGCAGTTTTGCCGCGCAATGGTGTCACCCGGCTTGAATCCCCTGGTCCTGGCGCCATACTTTGAAAAGAGGCTGCGCGCGTTGGCGCGCGGATTCAGATTTACTACCGACGTGCTGGAGTCCTGGTCATGAAAAAAATTGTTCCCGTCGTGTTCTCGCTCATGCTCTTCGCCCCCGTGCTGCATGCGGCCGACAACGGCGACTCCTGGTCCGGATTCTGGGACAAGTTGCGTATGAAGATCGAACAGCTCACGCCGCAGAAGAAACTTGCCAACACCACGGCCGTGGGTGGGGTGCGTGGAGCCGCGGTGGAAGCCGCCGACGTCTACTGGAAGGGCGAGGCCCGCCCGCAGTCGGTCGACGCCGACGAGCTGAACGCGTTCCAGAAGGCCATGGTGCTGGTCGAGTCCGACCAGAAGGAGCAGGCCCGCATCGCATTCGGTGACTTCGTGCGGACTTACCCGGGCAGCCCGCTCAAGCCCGATGCCGATCAGGCGCTGGCCCGGCTGATGGCTGGCAAGTGATGCCGCTGTCGGTCTGATAGACCACTAGAATGGTCGCGGGGCTCGGACCCCGTGCGTAGCCGGCACGCAACGAAGAATGTGCGCTGCCGGCGTGAATCACGATAGACAGGGAGCAGAGATGAAAGCAAAAAGCCTTCTGGTGTGGATCGGCGCGGCCGCGCTGCTGAGCGTGGCGGGATTGGCGCAGGCCCAGAAGATGTACCGATGCGGCAACGCCTACCAGGACCGTCCTTGCGAGGGCGCCCAGCCGCAGGGCAAGGTTGTCAACAACTGGGGCGGCGCGTCCTCCGGTGGCGCGCTGACCAAGGACGGCCCCTGCAGCCGCCGTGGCGCCGACGCGCTCAAGGTGGTCTGGGCCCGAGACAATGGCGCCCAGCGAGAGCAGCAGATCGCCGATGTCGACCGGCTGGGCCTGTCGACGCCCAGTACCGAAGAGCGGGTGCAAATCATCGAGAGTGTCTACGCCAAGCGTGGCTCCGCGCCCGAGATTCGTGCGACGGTGGAATCCGAATGCCTCGCCGAGAAGGAGCGCCAGGCGCAGGCCGCCGCGCTTGCGGCCACGGCCGCGCGGATCGCAGGGGGCGGTGCTGCACCGGTGCCCGGCGCACGGGGGCCCAGCGAATCTGACATCGAGCGGATGGAGGCGCGCCGGCAGGCCGAGATGGAAGCCAATGCCGCAGCCTTCAAGCAGTCGCGTTGTGAGGATCTGACGCGCCAGTACGAGAGCCTGCGTGGCCAGGAACGCACCGGCGGCAGCTCGGCCACCATGGCACGGCATGCCGAACGCCGACGTGAACTGGACGAGCGCCGGCGCCGCGAGGGCTGCTGAGCCCGGCGCCACGGACAGCAAAGGTTGACATACCGTGTTCATCGGCCACTTTGCCGTCGGTCTCGCTGCCAAGCCGTTGGCGCCCCGGGTGTCGCTGGGCACCCTGTTTCTGGCGGCGCAGTGGATCGACCTGCTCTGGCCGACCCTGCTGCTGCTGGGGCTGGAGCGGGTGCGCATCGAGCCCGGCGCCACGGTGGTCACGCCTCTGGTGTTCGAACATTACCCCTACACCCACAGCCTGTTGGCGGTGGCCGGCTGGGCCGGGCTGCTCGCGCTGGGTTTCCTGTGGGCTCGGCGTGACCGTCGCGGGGCCCTGGTGCTGGGGGCGCTGGTGCTGAGTCACTGGCTGCTGGACCTCGTGGTGCACCGGCCGGACTTGCCGCTCACGCCATGGAGCCCTGAATTCCTGGGCTGGCATGCCTGGGCCTCGCTGCCGCTGACCCTGGCCATCGAGCTGTCCCTGTTTGCGTTGGGTGTGTGGCTGTATGCGCGCAACACCTTCCCGCTGGACGCCGTGGGCCGCTGGGCACTGCGGGGCCTGTTGCTGTTCCTGGCGCTGGTCTACGCGGCCAACCTTTTCGGGGCGCCCCCGCCCGACGTGCGGGCGATTGCCTGGGTTGGCCAGCTGCAGTGGCTGCTGGTGCTGTGGGGCTACTGGGTCGACCGGCATCGCCGTGCACGACCCGAGCCCTGAGGTCAGCGCGCCAGGAAGTCCCGGATCGCGAACAGCGTTTGTTCCGGCGTTTCCGTCATCTGGTGGTGACCGACGGGCAGGTTGAGAACCTGCACCTGCTTGCCACTCTCCCGCCCCTTGCCGATCAGTCCCTGCGCGGCCTTGGGCATAGTCATCTGGTCCTGGGCGCCCAGCAGGAACAGCACCGGGCAGCTGATCTGCGCGATGGCCTGTTCGCCGTTGGCATAGTTGTCGCAGGCCTTGAAGCCGCGGTGGAACACGTTCACCTGGCGGTTGCTGGCCAGCACACGCCGGCCCAGCGCGAGGCTCGCCCCATAGACCCAGGTACCCGGCCCCAGCGCCGAGGGCGGGGAGGCCAGTGTGCTGCGCGAGAAGACGTTGATCATCTTCAGTGCCGCTTCCGGCTCGTTCAGCGAGGCGTCCAGCAAGGCCTGCGACACCTTCATGGGGTAGGCCGTGCCGACCAGCACCAGATGGCTGATGCGGTCTTTCAGTTGTGCGGCAGCTTCCAGCGCGATCAGCGAGCCCCAACTGTGGCCCACCAGCGCGGCACGCTCCACACCCGCGGCGTCCAGCAGGCCCGCGATGAACCCGGCAGCCTCTTCCACGCTGGCCGGTGCTTCGCCGCCACTGCGGCAGTGGCCCGGCAGGTCCACGGCCAGCACGTTCCAGCCATGGTTGGCCAGGTAGCGGCTTTGCAGGATCCACACACTGTGATCGTTGAGTACGCCGTGGATCATGACCACGGTCGGCTTGGCAGCGTCGAAAGCCTTGCCGCCCGTGTAGCAATAGGTCCGGGCGCCGTTGACGATGAGTTCCATCACGCACCTGCCTTTTCTGCGGCCTTGAGGGCGCGCTTGAGGTCGTCGATCAGGTCGTCCGGGTCTTCCAGCCCGATGGACAGGCGGATCGTGCCCTGCGAGATGCCGGCACCGGCCAGCGCCTCGTCGCTCATGCGGAAGTGGGTGGTGGAGGCCGGGTGGATGACCAGGCTGCGGCAGTCGCCGACATTGGCCAGGTGGCTGAAGAGCTTCAGCGTCTCGATGAATTTCTTGCCCTGCTCGCGGTTGCCCTTGATGTCGAAGCTGAACACCGAGCCGGCGCCTCGCGGCAGCAGCTTTTGCGCCAGTGCGTGGCTGGGGTGGCTCTCCAGCAGAGGGTGGCCCACGCGTGAGACGAAAGGCTGGCCAGCCAGGAATTGCACCACCTTCTCGGTGTTGCTCATGTGGCGTGCCATGCGCAGCGGCAGCGTTTCGAGGCCCTGCAGGATGAGCCAGGCCGTGTGCGGGCTCATGCAGGCGCCGAAGTCGCGCAGGCCTTCGCGCCGCGCGCGCAGCAGGAAGGCGCCCACGGTGGATTCCTCGGTGAAGACCATGTTGTGGAAGCCGTCGTAGGGCTGGGCGAGCTCTGCGAATTTCCCGGACGCCTCCCAGTCGAAGCTGCCGCCATCCACCACCACGCCGCCGATCACGGTGCCATGGCCACTGAGGAACTTGGTGGCCGAGTGGTAGACGAGGTCGGCCCCATGCTCGAAGGGCTTGATGAGCCACGGCGAGGTGAGGGTGGAGTCCACCACCAGCGGCACGCCCGCCTCATGGGCGATGGCACTCACGGTCGGGATGTCCAGCACATCCAGCCCGGGGTTGCCCACCGTTTCGCCGAAAAAGAGCCGGGTGTTCGGCCGGACCGCCTTGCGCCAGCCGTCGATGTCACCGGGCTTGACGAAGGTGGTCTCGATGCCGAAACGGCGCATCGTGTAGTGCAACAGGTTCTGCGAGCCACCATACAGGGCCGTGCTGGCCACGATGTGCGAGCCTGCGCCCATCAGGGTGGCCACGCTCAGGTGCAGTGCGGCTTGGCCGCTGCCCACGGCGATGGCGCCGATCCCGCCTTCCAGCGCCGCCATGCGCTGCTCGAACACGGCGTTGGTGGGGTTGCTGATGCGGCTGTAGACGTGGCCGGCGCGTTCCAGGTTGAACAGCGACGCGGCGTGGTCGCTGGATTCGAAGACGAAGGAGGTCGTCAGATGGATGGGCACGGCGCGCGCGCCGGTGGCCGGGTCGGGGGCGGCGCCTGCGTGCAAGGCCAGGGTGTCGAAGCCGGGATCGGAATAGCCGGGCATGAAAAGTCTCCGTCGGGTGTTTACCCGGGGGCCGGGCAAGGATAGTCGCAACCCCTCTTGACCCGCCGCCGGTTTACGTCTTATTGTGGGCTATATTCCAGCGAAACAACACCGTCCCCGAGTCACGAGGAGCACACCATGAAAGTCAGCGACATCCTGCGCGTCAAGGGCAATACCCTCTACACCATCACGCCCGACGAGGGCCTGGCCAAGGCGCTGGACATCATGTCCGAGAAGGACATCGGCTCCCTGGTGGTCATGGACCACGGCGACCTGGTGGGCATGCTGACCTTTCGCGAGGTGATCCAGCAGGTGGTCAAGAACCGGGGGGGCGTGGGCACCACCACCGTGCGCACTGCGATGGACGACGCGCCCCTGACCTGCACCATGGAGACCGAGCTCGACGAGGTACGACGCATGATGCTGGAGCGCCATGCCCGCTACATGCCGGTCATGGACAAGAAGATGCTCATGGGGGTCATCAGCTTCTACGACGTAGCCAAGGCCGTGGTCGATGCGCAGAATTTCGAGAACAAGATGCTCAAGGCCTACATCCGCGACTGGCCGGAAGACGACGTCCCGGATTCGAAGTTCTGAGGATGGCATGGCCGCTCTGGGATAATCCATCCCATGAGCGGCAACACTTTCGGACACCTCTTCACCGTCACCAACTTCGGTGAATCCCACGGCCCGGCCATCGGCTGCGTGATCGACGGCTGCCCGCCCGGCATGAGCCTGAGCGAGGCCGACATCCAGCCCGACCTGGATCGCCGCCGCCCCGGCACCTCCAAATTCGTCACCCAGCGCAACGAGCCCGATGCGGTGGAGATCCTCTCCGGCGTCTACGAAGGCAAGACCACCGGCACGCCGATCTGCCTGCTGATCCGCAACACCGACCAGCGCAGCAAGGACTACGGCAACA